>CAIMMQ010000057.1 GCA_903842675.1 uncultured Actinomycetes bacterium | reverse complement strand
GCGCTTTGGTAGCGATCAACCGGGTTCTTTGCGAGGGCAATTGAAAGCAAGGTATCGATATTTGAATCGAGATCTGTGTTGATCTCAGATGCAACCGGCAGATGTGCCGAAACATGTTGGTAGGCAATCGCAATTGGGGTGTCACCAGTAAATGGTGGGCGACCAGTTAGAAGTTCAAACAATAAGCAACCAACGGAATAAATATCACTTCGTAAATCTGAATTCTCACCAGTTGCTTGCTCGGGAGATAAGTACTGAGCAGTTCCAACGACGTTCCAAGTATTTGTCATTGTTGCGCCGATGTCATCCATAGCACGCGCAATTCCAAAATCCATCACCTTAACATCGCCATTTTCGGTCAACATAATGTTTCCGGGCTTTATATCTCGATGGATAATGCCATTTTCGTGCGAATAAGTCAGCGCTTCTAAAACTCCGGAAATAATTTCAAGCGCGCGTTCGGTCGGTAGCGGCTTTCCACTTCGCAATACTTCTCGTAGCGTCTCGCCTTTTACGAGCTCCATAACAATGTATGAATTAGCACCATCTTCACCAGAGTCATACACAGCAACGATTCCTGGGTGATTTAAACCAGCCGCGGCAAGTGCCTCCTTGCGAAACCGCGCCAAGAAAGAGGGATCGCGCGCAAGATCACTGCGCAAGACTTTTACGGCGACTTTTCTGGATAGCCTGGAATCTTCTCCGATATAAACATCAGCCATTCCGCCGGTGCCGATCATTTCACCAATGCGATAGCGCGCGCCAAATAATTTATTCATTTGCGGCACCAATCAAAATCTTTTTAGTTGCATCAGAACTTTCAACAACCTCAACCCACAAGACCGTTACGTTATCCGGTGCGCCTTTTGCCTTAACAGCTTCAACAAGAGCGCTCACTAGCGCATCACCAGAATTTTTCTTGATCAATTTAGTAATTTCTTGATCGGATAACACGACGGTTAAACCATCACTGCATAGTAAAAAGTTGTCACCGATTTTGGCAGGGAAAATTAAAAGCGCTGGATCGATGCCAGAATCGCCCATCAGCGCTTGGGTTAAGAGCGAACGTTGTGGATGATTAATTACTTCCTCGGGAGTTAGTCGTCCTTGATCCAACAGCTCCTGCATAACAGTGTGGTCATAACTGAGTTGGATAAATTTTCCGTCTTGGTATGAATAGCAACGCGAATCGCCAATATGCAGCAATTCCACTGAATCTTCGGCCAAATGCAGCGCGGTTAGCGTAGTTCCCATGCCTGATAGTTCTGGCTCAGCCTTAGAACGTTCTGAAATTTGCTTATCAATTTCATAAGAAATATTTAGTAATAAATCTTCTCGCGAATCAGAATCGATATTTGCATCACTAAGAATTGGTTCCAGATCAGCCAGCGCCAAAATCGCGATTTTAGAGGCGACTTCACCACCGGCATGGCCGCCCATACCATCAGCAACCGCGACTATTCGAGGCGCCGCAAGGGCGGAATCTTCATTGCCATCGCGATGTAAACCGAGATCACTAATTGCGTAAGTCTTAAACGCCAGTCCCATTGAAGTTAAATGACGATCTCATATGAAGGATTCAGAATCGTTAATGAACCTTCATTTTCGCCAACCATGCCTTCGGCGCAAATTGTTGCACCAACATCTAGTCCAGCGATTTCACGCCGTCCCAAGAATTGCAGAGTGATTCCGCCGGTAGCGTCCCAAACTTCTACATCTACGCGTGGTGCACCACCAGATGGCGCAGTTCGAATAGAAGTCACATGCCCACGAACATGCGCACGCTTGCGCCAAGTTGCTTTAGCAATCGGCAGAATACTTTCGTTGTAATGGCTTATGACTTGTGGGTCATTGTTTAGCGCAACACTAATTATTGGTGCAGCTTCTTTAACTACAGCAGGCGCACCCTTTTTAACTTCGACATGTGAAGGTTTCAAAATACTTTCACCGGAAATAATTCCTTCGACATCGAATGGAATAATTGTTGCAACCACATTTGAAAGTTGAGAGATTGGTGCGGCGATCGT
>CAIMMQ010000056.1 GCA_903842675.1 uncultured Actinomycetes bacterium | reverse complement strand
TGGCACCCTTCTTAAAGTCGTGTGAAGCCGTGATGCTCTTTATTGCTTCGAGCCTGCTGCGCTTCTTCTTTTCAGGTTTTACGCTTTGAATTGGAATATCTAACTCAAGAGACAACTGTTGTCGTTTCGGATCAAGTTTTTGCATGAGCGCTTGCAAACTCTCTTGGAGTGATCCGGCAACTTTGAAACGCTTATCAGGGTTGTTGGCGGTTGCTTTTAGAACTATGGCATCGACCTCAGGTGGCAAATTTAGCGTCAGAGTAGAAGGCGCTGGAATATTTTCATTCACATGTCGGTAAGCAATTTGTATTGGAGTTTCACCTTCAAATGGTTTAACACCAGTAAGTAATTCAAAGAGCACGATTCCGAGTGCATAAACATCGCTACGAGAGTCGGAGATTCCACGCTGAACTTGTTCGGGCGAAAGATAGGAGACGCTACCTAGAATAACGCTGGATTCTGCGGTGAGCGTCTCGCCTAATGATGCATTGCGCGCAAGTCCAAAGTCCGCAATTTTCACTCGACCATCTTTCGATATCAAGACATTTTCTGGCTTGATGTCACGGTGCAAGATTCCAATTTTATGTGCAGCTGCAACCGCGCTTACTACTGGTGCAAAGTAACGCAGCGCTTCGGCAACTGGAAGTGCACCTCGATCATGAATTACATCGCGAAGTGTGAAACCATCTATTAATTCCATAACAATAAATACCGCAGCAACGCCACCTTCATTCCAACCTTGGTCTTGAATAGCAACAATATTCGGATGGGAGAGGGCGGCAGTTGCTTTAGCTTCGCGAATAAATCTATTTACAAACTCTTCATCATTTGCCAGATGCGGATGCATAATTTTTACTGCCACACTGCGGTCTAACCTGACATCAAGTGCGGCATAGATTGTGGCCATGCCGCCAGATGCCACAACTCGCAGCAACTGGTAGCGATTATCAATTATCTCGCCGGTTAGATCGGACACGCTTAAATTCTAGACAATTCCCAGTCCACTCAAGTGATATTCGGCGTGCATCTTGGTCTCTTCTTTTCTAAAGTGGCTTTCCTGTAGTGCCAAAAAAGCCGGCATATGATCCCGAACGATTTCACCATCGCGCTCGATCACCCTAGCCAAGCCAATATCTATTGGAACTTCAATCCAGATGCTCATTGAAACAAAAGGGCGCAGGACCTCCTGGCCACTTCCAACCCCTTCGATAATGAGGAATTTCGGAGCCTGGTACTTCACAACTTCACCTATCGAGTCATTAGTCCAATCAAACTTCGCAAAACTGACAATTCCTAGGCTTTGGACGTTGTGGGCTATTCCGAGAAGATTTGAAGTCAGCGAATCAGTAAGTGAGTTCTGCCAACCAAGATAAAGGTCATCCATGTGAATTATTTGAACGTCAGTAAGTTTGCTGGCTAGTTCTGCAGCGAGGGAGGTTTTCCCAGAACCAGCGGGACCATCTATTGAAATCAATACCGACTTCCCGCATTTAGCGGAGCGGGTCGCAATTTGTGAACTAAGTTCGGGGATTTGCTGATTCATTTGATTCCCTTAACCAACGCTTCCATCC
>CAIMMQ010000055.1 GCA_903842675.1 uncultured Actinomycetes bacterium | reverse complement strand
GTGGTCGGCTTAAAGTATTTAAATGACTGGACTAATGTTTTTGGAAAGTTTGCTGCGCTGCTCGTTGCGATTTCAATTGGATCATCAGTCGGAGAATGGTTACTAAAGAAATTCGCCAAGTTCTTTCACAAGAAGATGCTCTTTGGTCCATTTCGCTGGCTTGATTCGTTTTTGGGGGCTGCCTTTTCGCTACTTCGAACAACAATCCTGCTCTACTTAGTAATTGCGCTCTTGCTTGCTACACCTTGGACTTGGCCTCATAAAAACATCCCTAATAGCAAAATTTATCAACGGGTAGAAAAATTAACGCCCGGCATAGTCAAAAGCGTTACCAAACAGATTAAAAGTATTAATTAATCCTCGGTTTTACCTGCGGCTAAACCTTCTTGGATCAAGCGCATAACATTTGGATCAGCCAAAGTTGTTGAATCTCCTACGGCACGATTTTCCGCAACATCACGGAGCAATCTGCGCATAATCTTTCCGCTTCGAGTCTTTGGTAATTCATTCACGACCATGATCTGCTTTGGCTTTGCGATTGGACCAATCTCCTTAGAAACATGGTCGCGTAGCTCTTTAACTAATTTTTCACCATCTTGATGCGCAACATCGCCACGAAGAATTACGAATGCAACAATTCCTTGACCTGTCATCTCATCATTGGCACCAACGACTGCAGCCTCGGCTACGGCCGGGTGTGACACAAGTGCAGATTCAACTTCGGTTGTTGAGATGCGGTGACCTGAAACATTCATCACATCATCGACGCGACCAAGTAACCAAATCGCACCATCGTCATCTAATTTTGCACCATCGCCAGCAAAATACTTTCCTTCAAATCTTCCCCAATAAGTTTCCTTATAACGCTCTGGCTCGCCCCAAATTCCGCGCAGCATCGCTGGCCACGGCTCGGTTAAAACTAGATATCCAGCGCCACCATTTCCGACTTCGCGTTCTTGATCATCTACAACTTTAGAAACAATTCCAGGAAGAGTGCCCATTGCAGAGCCCGGTTTGGTGGAGGTAATTCCAGGAAGTGGTGAAATCAAAATTGCACCAGTTTCGGTCTGCCACCAAGTATCAACAATCGGGCAACGATCGCCACCAATTATTTCGCGGTACCACATCCAAGCTTCTGGGTTAATTGGTTCACCAACCGAACCAAGTAAGCGAAGTGAACTTAGATCACAAGAATTAGGAAATTCCACGCCCCATTTCATCCAAGTACGGATAAGCGTTGGTGCGGTGTAAAGGATTGAAACTTTGTACTTCTCAACAAGTTCAAAAATGCGTGACTTCGTTGGGGTATCTGGGGTTCCCTCGTACATAACTTGGGTTGCGCCATTAATCATTGGCCCATAGACAACATACGAGTGGCCGGTTATCCAACCAATATCTGCGGTACACCAATACACATCAGTCTCTGGCTTTAAATCAAAGACCATTTTGTGTGAGAAAGATGTTTGCGTTAAATACCCACCTGTTGTGTGGAAAATTCCTTTGGGCTTGGCTGTGGTTCCTGAGGTGTAGAGAATGAATAGAACATGCTCACTATCGAAGGGTTGTGCCTCATTTTGATCGGATTGGCGATCAACTATCTCGTGCCACCAAATATCGCGGCTGGCATCCCACGCTGTTTCTTGACCAGTGCGCTTAACAACTAGGACGTTCTTAACATTGGTCGCACCTTTTAGCGCTTCATCAACCGCCGGCTTTAACGCAAATGCTGCGCCTTTTCTAAAGCCACCATCCGATGTAATAACTAATTTCGCATCAGCGTCTTGAATTCTAGATAACAATGAATCAGCGGAGAAGCCGCCAAAAACAACTGAGTGGGCTGCCCCGATTCGCGCACAAGCCAACATCGCAACCGCGGCTTCTGGAATCATCGGCAGATAAATCGCAACGCGATCGCCAGCTTTAATTCCTAATTCAATTAGCGCATTGGCTGCCTTTTTAACATCATGCAACATCTGCGCGTATGTAATGGTGCGAGTGTCGCCCGGTTCGCCTTCAAAGTGAAAAGCAACGCGATCGCCACGACCTTCAACTACATGGCGGTCTAAACAGTTATAGGAAGCATTTAATTTTCCACCGACAAACCACTTTGCAAACGGACTTTGCCAATCTAAAACCTGATCCCACTTCTTATCCCAATGCAACGCTTCGGCTTGATCGGCCCAAAACTTTAAGCGATCTTTCTTCGCTGCATCAAATAATTCTGGTTTCGCATTTGCTTGTGCCACAAATTCAGGTGATGGCGGAAAACGCCGGCCTTCATACGAAAGGTTTTCGAGCTGGGTCATGTTTCGAGGTTACCAGCCAAAAGTTTTCCCCACTATGGGTTTATCCAACTTTTTTATTTTCTCACAGATAGCGCAAGTCAATACTGCGTACTTTCGGCACATCAGAAGCAGCATCAACTAGTCAGGAAGTTCGGATAAATCCGAACAGAAAGGAGAAGTCATGGGATTCTTTATAGCAACCGTCACCAAGCTGCACATCTTTACCGTTGCGATCAAAGCAGTCGGCCGGGTCATCAAACTGGTAGGCCACAGCAACTTTGGCCTGATCGGCCTCGATCGCTTAATGAGTTGGTTTGGAATCGGGTAAACCCGCCTAAATAGCCGCTCGTTTTCCAATCCGCCCCAAAATGTGGTGGACTATGCCGTAAGCCTCACCGCCGGCCCAATGATGTGAACGGTGCGAGATTTACGCCGAGATCCATCGAATTTGGGAGATACGAAATGCCAATAGCAACCCCGGAAATTTATGCCGAAATGTTGGACCGTGCAAAGGCTGGTTCTTTTGCATACCCCGCAATTAACGTCTCTTCATCGCAGACACTTATCGGTGCAATCCGCGGATTTGCAGAAGCAAAGTCTGATGGCATAGTTCAAATCTCTTGGGGCGGCGCGGAATACATGTCTGGCTCAACCGTTAAGAATATGGTTGACGGATCACTTGCGCTCGCCGAATACGCACACATTGTTGCGAAGAACTACAACGTAAATATTGGAATTCACACCGATCACTGCCCAGCAGAAAAGTTGGATGGCTTTATGCGTCCACTCCTTAAATTCGGAGCAGATCGAATCAAGTCCGGCAAGGCACCGCTATTCAACTCACACATGTGGGATGGATCTGCAGTTTCGATGTCAGAGAACATGAGCATTGCTAATGAATTAATCGATGCATCTGCAGCAGCCCGCACAATTCTTGAAATTGAAATTGGCGTTGTTGGTGGCGAAGAAGATGGAATTGAAGCAAAACACGATGCCAAGCTTTACTCAACACCAGAAGACGCGCTGCTTACCGTTAAAACTTTAGGACTTGGCGAACGCGGTCGTTATCTTGTTGCTGCAACATTTGGAAACGTTCACGGTGTTTACAAGCCAGGTAACGTCGTTCTACAACCTGCAATTCTTAAGACACTTCAAGATGCAGTTGCTGCGGAGAAAGGTCTTGCTGCCGGTTCAAAGCCACTCGATCTAGTTTTCCATGGCGGTTCTGGTTCGCTGCTCTCTGAAATTCGTGACGCGTTGGATTATGGCGTTGTAAAGATGAATATCGACACCGACACCCAATATGCGTTCACTCGCCCAATCGTTGACCACATGCTCAAAAACTATGACGGCGTGTTGAAGGTTGATGGCGAAGTGGGAAGTAAGAAAGCATATGATCCACGTGCCTGGGGCAAGATCGCTGAAGCTGGTCTTGCAGCTCGAGTAGTGCAAGCCTGTGAAGATCTTCGCTCTGCTGGTACTGCAATTTCTGCTTAATAATTTAATTACGAACTACTAAAGAAAGGCTAATCATGCCTGCCGTTGTTCTGTTGGGTGCCCAGTGGGGCGATGAGGGCAAGGGTAAAGCAACCGATTTACTTGGTGATCGGGTTGATTATGTAGTTCGTTATCAAGGCGGAAATAACGCGGGACACACTGTCGTTATTGGCGATCAGAAGTATGCGCTGCACCTTCTTCCATCTGGAATCTTGAGTCCAAATGTTGTCCCAGTAATTGGCAATGGTGTTGTGATTGATCCATCAGTCTTGCTTGAAGAAATTAAAGGACTTAACGAACGCGGTATCGATACTTCAAAATTAAAGATCAGCACAAACGCACATTTAATCACGCCTTACCACCGCACGATCGATAAGGTTTCCGAACGCTTCCTTGGAAATTCAAAGATCGGCACAACTGGTCGCGGTATCGGACCTGCTTACGCCGACAAGATAAATCGAATCGGAATTCGAGTTCAAGATTTATTTGATCCTTCAATCCTGCGTCAAAAAATCGAAGGCGCACTTCGCGATAAGAACCAAGTATTGATTAAGGTATTTAACCGCAAGGGCATTGAAATCGAAGAAGTCCTTGCCGAATATTTAGGTTATGCCGAAATATTGCGACCATACGTAACAGATACTGCATTGCTATTAGATAAGGCGTTGAAGGCTGGCAAAACCGTATTGCTCGAAGGTTCGCAAGGAACTTTGCTCGATGTCGATCACGGTACTTATCCATTCGTTACCTCATCGAATCCAACTGCCGGCGGCGCATCAACCGGATCTGGAATTGGTCCAACAAAGATCACACGTGTTATTGGAATTGTTAAGGCTTACACAACTCGGGTTGGTTCCGGTCCATTCCCAACCGAGTTGTTAGATGAAGATGGTGAGAAGTTGCGCAAGATTGGTGGCGAAGTTGGTGTCACTACTGGGCGCAACCGTCGCTGCGGTTGGTATGACGCACCGATTGCACGTTACGCAGTTCGCGTCAACGGACTCACCGATTTCTTCTTAACAAAGCTCGATGTGTTAACTGGCTGGGAGAAAATTCCAGTCTGTGTTGCCTACGATATTGATGGCAAGCGAGTTGAAGAACTTCCAGCATCGCAAACTGATTTCCATCACGCAAAACCAATCTATGAATACTTGCCTGGTTGGAGCGAAGATATTTCTGGTGCCCGTAAATTTGAAGACCTACCTATTAATGCCCAGAAGTACGTGAAATACCTAGAAGAAATTTCGGAAGCACCAATTAGCGCAATTGGTGTGGGCCCAGGCCGCAACGAGACGATTTCTGTAAGGGATCTCATTTGAAGGTATTGCTGATTGGTTCCGGTGGGCGCGAACACGCCCTCGCCAGCGCACTTAATCGCGATCCTAAGTTAGAAGAACTTCACGTAGCTCCAGGAAATCCCGGCATTGCAGAGATAGCAACCATTCACGAAATCGATATTTTAAATAACGAGGCAATCGTTGAACTTGCTAAAAAACTCGCCGTTGATTTAGTTGTTATAGGTCCAGAAAAACCTTTAGTAAATGGCGTTGCTGATGCACTTGCTAAGGCCAAGATTCCTTGCTTTGGTCCAAGTAAAGCCGCCGCACAATTAGAAGGTTCCAAGGATTTCGCGAAGAAAGTTATGAGCGATGCTGGGGTTCCAACTGCGCGCAGTGCAACTTGTAAAACCCAAGCCGAAATCGAGAAGGCGCTAGATAAATTTGGTGCACCCTATGTTGTTAAGCATGATGGCCTTGCTGCTGGCAAAGGTGTGGTTGTTACCAATGATCGCCAAGCTGCGATTGAACACGCACTTGCATCCGAGCAAGTTGTTATCGAAGAATTTCTTGATGGCCCAGAAGTTTCACTCTTTGGAATAAGTGATGGCCAAACTGTTATCCCTATGCAACCAGCACAAGATTTCAAACGTGCACTAGATGGTGACCTTGGCCCAAACACTGGTGGCATGGGTGCTTACTCACCGCTTCCTTGGGCGCCAGATGAAATCATGGATGAAACTCTCGAACAAGTTTTAAATCCAACGGTTGCCGAGATGTCAGCACGCGGAACACCATTCATTGGTCTGCTTTATGCGGGTCTTGCTCTTACGGATCACGGAACTCGGGTAATCGAATTTAATGCGCGCTTTGGTGATCCAGAAACCCAAGTGTTATTACCAAGATTGAAATCACCGCTTGCACAATTATTACTTGCAGCAGCAACTAGAAAATTGCACGAATTTGGCCCACTTGAGTGGAGCGATGAAAGTGCAGTCACAGTTGTATTAGCAGCGCCAGGTTATCCAGCAGCACCAGAAATTGGCGAACCAATTACTGGCATTGCACCAATCGCAAATTCATTTGTCTTTCATGCTGGTACACAACTGCGCGACGGAGTTCTACATTCCGCAGGTGGTCGCGTCCTTACAGTCACCGGAATCGGCAGCGATCTGACCGAAGCTCGGGATGCCGCCTATCGGACCATCTCGAAAATAACCCTGCCAAATAGCCACTATCGCCGAGATATCGCGCTCAATGCGTCGGTCGCAGAGAAGGGCAATTAAATGAGCGAGAATAAGCCAGTGAGTTTATTAGCCCAAAGATATGCCTCGCCTGCGATGCGCGAGATCTTTGCGCCCGAATCAAAAATAATTTCCGAACGTAAATTATGGATCGCGGTAATGCGCGCCCAAAGCAAATTGGGACACAAGATTTCTGATTCCGTAATTGCAGATTACGAAAAAGTTATTGCAAAAATCGATCTCGCCTCAATTGATGCCAGAGAGAAATTAACGCGTCATGATGTTAAAGCGCGAATCGAAGAATTTAATTCACTAGCCGGGCATGAAGCAATCCATGCTGGCATGACTTCTCGTGATTTAACCGAGAATGTTGAAGCAATGCAGATTCGTGATGGTCTTCGTTTGGCACAGGATCGAGTCATCGCAACCCTTGCTCTGCTCGGCGAGCTCGCAACAAAATAT
>CAIMMQ010000054.1 GCA_903842675.1 uncultured Actinomycetes bacterium | reverse complement strand
GCGCCTGGATTGGGCTGGTAATAAATCTCGCGCATCGGAATCAATTGCGTCAGTTGATCCGATAACGAGATCGCAGTAACTACCTTGGGCTTAATAGATTTCACGGCTTTTGGTACATATTTTCGTGCAACATATGGTTTCGGCGTTCTAGGTGCAACTGGTTTTGGTCTTGGCGTATATGGCCGGGGCTTGTAAGTTCGAGTTGGCTTTGGTCTCGGTGTTGCTGATGATCCTGGCGCATTTTGTACCGCTTGAATAACAACTGCGCCAGTTTTGGGATCGGTAAAGACTTTTATACATACCTTTGTTACGCATTGGGCCGCAGCATTAGCACTTATTGGCAAGACAATATTCAGCAAAATAACGAGGGCAAGGATTCGCTTCATGCACTGGCCACAATCGACCAAGTGCCCGCAATCGGTTTCAAGGTGAATACAGTATTTATTGCCGAAGCGGGCCAGATTTCTTTTGCGCCAGTTTTTCGAAGAATATGCGTTGTTGCACTCATATCTACTCGAACTTTTAACTTAATTAATTGGGCAGAATTTATAATTGGCGCAATCTCTGTTATTCGATAAGAGCCACCTACGAGATTTGCTTGTCGATAGATCGACTCAAAATTATCTGCGATTGCCAAACAACCACAGCCCGCTTGTGCTGCCATCCTGATTGCCAAACCATTTCCAGTTCGCATTCCAATATTCACGGCATCGACATAATTGATGACTGCGCCTAGCGCCTGGGTATTAACGCCATCGGGCAAAGGCGCATCCACAACTTTTGCACTCTGTAGATCTCCCGCAAGAAATCGTGCGCCCTCACTTCGCCCGCATCCAGTCAGTGCCAGCAGAGCCAAGAGCAATATCCCAATTCTCGCCATTGGGGCACAGTAAAAGCGATGCCGATCATTTTTAGATTTACGGCAAACACATTGTGGAAAACTTTGGGTTGTTGATAAGCGCTTTTTCACATTTCATGCCACTCTAGAGGCGTGGCACATAAAGATGGTGATGGCTGGGTCGATTGCGTTTGTGGCAACCGACATTGGGGCAAACATGGCGCCGCTGGACTTCTACTAGTTCGCGATCGCAAAGTTTTACTGCAACATCGAGCACCTTGGGTTCACAACGGCGACACTTGGGGAATTCCAGGTGGTGCGCGCGATTCACACGAAACTATTATTCAAGCCGCACTTCGTGAAGCACAAGAGGAGATCGGCATTGAAACCCATCTAGTAGATCCCATCGATACTTTCCATGATGAACACGATGGTTGGTCCTATGACACTGTCATTGCAAAGGCTGATCCGAATTTGATTGCGCACGAACAGAATGATGAATCACTTCAAGTTGAATGGATTGCCTTTGCAGATATCGCAGCAAAAGAGCTGCATCCCAGTTTTGCTAAGACTTGGCCGGCCTTACTGGCCCGCCTCGAGATACTCTTTGTGTAAGCGCTTTAGCGAATCTCTAATAACTACGCCATCACTTGTACGCCAAAATGGCGGCATCGAATTCAAAAGTATTGAGCCGTAACGCTTTGTAACTATGCGCGAATCCAAAATCGCAACGACTCCCCGATCATCAATCGAACGAATTAAGCGCCCAGTTCCTTGCGCTAATAAGAGCGCTGCTCTCGGCAATGAGACCTGCATAAAGCCACTGCCACCTGCAGCATCTGCTTCGGCTGCCCGCGCACTCATAACAGGTTCATCTGGTCTTGGAAATGGAATTCGATCAATCGCAACCAAGGTACATGCTGGCCCAGGAACATCGATTCCTTGCCATAATGAAATTGTTCCAAGCAATACTGAGGTTGGCTCTTTAGCAAAGCGTTCCACCAAAGTTCCGACGCTATCCCCGCGCTTTTGCGTGATGATTGGAATCTCTAATTCGCGAAGTTCTTTTCGTAGATGTTCATCGGCCATTTCAACACCGCGCCATGAAGAGAACAGAGCAAGTGTGCGCCCACCAGCAGCCTCAATTAATTCACCAAGTTCAACCAAAGCTTCTTTACTTGGACCATCTCGCCCTGGCTCTGGAATATCACGCGGCAGATAAAGCATCCCCTGATTAGCGAAATCAAAGGGCGATCCCACATCTAGCATCTGCACATTTGCCGGATCAATCTCGCCGTTTTCGGTATCAGTCTCGCTCTCTTCATTATTCTCACCAACTAGAAATCCAATTGATTTCGCAATCGCATCAAATGATTTTCCAACCGACAAAGTCGCACTCGTTGCAATAACTGGAGTTTGGCTTAACAAGTTCTTGCGCAATACCGATGACACCGCCAGCGGCGCTAAATACAAAGTCGAGAATGTTGGGTCAAACCACATAACTTGATGCGCACCAGGTTTAAGCATCTTCGTTGCAGTCTGCTGCACTTCATTCGTTGCACCTTTAACCCGCGCGCGTTCTGCCATGGAATCAGGATTGATTACATCTGAATCAGCATTGATCAACGCAACAACGGCTTGGGCGGCCTCTTTAACTTTACGAATTGGTGCCTCTAATTGCGCCGGCAAATCTGGCAAACGTCCAGCCTTTGTTGGATCACTTCGCACATCACTTGCAAAATCAGTAATCGCTTCGGCAAATGCATCTGCCGCTTTCCCAAAGGCATCAGCGGCCTTGCCTGGCATATGTTTCTTCGCCATCTTTGCCGCACGCTCTACTCGGCCCGCAGTTAGCTCTTCGGTTACCGCTTGCGTCGTGCGATCCATAAATTCATGTGCCTCATCCAAAATCACGGCATCTCGCTCGGGCAAAATCGGATGCGAATCCACAATCTCAATTGCCAGCAAGGTGTGGTTTGTTACTACAACATCTGCGGTCTGGGCTTTGGCCTTGGCATTTACCGCAAAGCATTTACTGCCGAATGCACAATCATCTTTACCGATGCATTCGCGCCCTGATACCGAATTTGCATACCAAACGCGGCGATCAACATCAGGTGCATCATCACGATCACCTGATACTCCAGGTGTTTCGGCCCAAGCACGCAATCGCTTGGCATCTTTTTCAAGTGCGCCGATCTCCATCAATACTTCACCGTCAGGATCTGCGCCAGTGCTATTCATCTTCTGCAAGCAGAGATAGTTTCCAACGCCCTTGTAAACCGCAAAACTTAAATCGCGACCCAGTTCTTTTTCCAGTGCCACTTTAATTCGCGGCAGATCGCGCTCAACTAATTGACGTTGCAAGGCCAGGGTTGCTGTTGCTACTAATACTTTCTTGCCATGTACAAGTGCTGGAACAAGGTATGCGAGTGACTTTCCGGTACCTGTCCCAGCTTGTACTAATAAGTGATGTCGATCAGATAACGCATTTGCAACTGCTTCGGCCATTTCAATCTG
>CAIMMQ010000053.1 GCA_903842675.1 uncultured Actinomycetes bacterium | reverse complement strand
TAGCGAAAACTAATTTTTCGGCGCGTTCGCACTCCACCATTTAAGTAATTCGGCCTTTGCGGCATCGCCACCAAGTGGACCTTGCTCCATCCGTAGATCTAACAGGTGCTGATATGCAGCGCCCACCAGCGGTGAAGGTTTGATCCCAAGTATCTTCATAATTTCAACGCCATCGAGGTCTGGGCGAATCTTTTCTAACTCTTCTTGCGCCATTAAAAGAGCAATTCGCTCTTCCAGTGAATCATAAGTTTTAGCTAGCGCTTCGGCCTTTCTTTGATTGCGTGTTGTGCAATCTGCTCTAGTTAAAACGTGTAAGTGAATTAATTGATGTTCGGCATCGCGGATATATCGACGTACTGCTGAATCAGTCCATTCGCCATTGCCATACCCATGAAAACGTAGGTGTAGAAATACCAACGAGGAGACATCGCTGATAACTTCATTACTAAAACGCAGTGCGCGAAGCCTTTCTTTAGCCATGCGCGAGCCAACAACTTCGTGGTGATGAAATGAAACGCCACCGCCGGGAATCAACTCTCTGGTTTTTGGTTTACCGATGTCATGCAAGAGTGCAGCAAGGCGAATAACTAAATTTGGTCCGCCCAATCGATCTTCGTGCGCGATAGCTTGCTCTAATACTTTTAACGTATGTTCGTAAACATCTTTATGGTGATGGTGCTCGTCTATCTCAAGTTTCAATTTTGGAAGTTCGGGCAAGATATATTCGGCGAGTCCGGTATCAACCAGAAGACTTAAGCCAACTCTTGGATTTTCCGACATGATTGTTTTTATTAATTCATCGCGCACTCGTTCCGCCGAGATGATTCCAATGCGGCTTCCCATTTCTAAAATGGCTTTGGTGATTGATTCATCTACGGTGAAATTAAGTTGCGATGCAAATCTTGCCGCGCGCATCATTCTTAGCGGGTCATCACTAAAAGAATCTTGCGGGGTTCCAGGTGTGCGCAATTGTTTTCGGGCTAAATCGCCAACGCCATCAAAGAGATCAATAAATGTTGCAGGGTCGGTAGTTAATTCGAGCGCCATGGCATTTACTGTGAAGTCTCGACGCGCTAAGTCGCCTTCAATTGAATCACCAAATTCAACTTCGGGTTTTCTACTATTGGGATCGTAACTCTCGCTTCGATAAGTTGTTACTTCAACAGTTACCTCGCCATGCTTTGCCGCGATAGTTCCAAACTCTCTGCCAGTTTCCCAAATTGCATCAGCCCAATTTTTTAATAAACTTTTTGTTTCATCTGGTAGCGCATTTGTTGTGAAATCTAAATCATTTCCAAGGCGGCCAAGAATTGCATCGCGAACCGGTCCGCCGACAAGGGCCAATTTAAATCCGGCTTCCTTGAATTTAGCGCCGAGTTCAATTGCGATGGGTGCGCTTTGACGCAGGGCAGAGCTAGCCAACGCGGCGGCGAGTTCGCGCGGATCTTGGTTATTTTTCACAGTAGCTCCTTCACAGGAACCTAGGCTAGAGCAGTACCCTTGCCCTATGACCACGGCACCAGGTGCGGGTGGCGAAGCTAAGCGGAAAAAACGGCGTAGGCGCCGTCCGAAAAGCGGGACCACACCAAACCCAAGTAATTCTTCAATTTCAGGAAATTCTTCAGACTCATCATCTGACGCAACAATCAAGGGTGTTGCCGCTGCGCAAAAAAAGCCAACCAATAATTCTAAAAAGCCACCACACAACAAACGGATATATGCCAAAAGAGTTGATGAAGTAAGTGCCGGTGGATTGGTTATTGACGCTACTGGAACAAAAGGGCTTTTGATTGGTCGCCGCGACTTAAAAGATCAGAGTAGAGAACGTCTGCTTTGGTCACTGCCTAAAGGTCACATTGAAGAAGGTGAAACGCCGGAACAAGCGGCGATTCGTGAGGTTCAAGAAGAGACTGGAATTGAAAGCGAGATTGCACGCGAATTAGGAGTGATTGATTTTTGGTTTATGGCTGGAGGTAAACGTATCCACAAAACCGTTCACCATTATTTATTTAAAGAAACTGGTGGGCATCTAGCACCACAAATTACCGAAGTGGATGATGTGGGTTGGTTTCCATTAAGTGAAATCGTTGAATTACTTGCTTACCCAGATGAAAAGAAGTTGATTGCTAAATCTGGTGAGCTAGTTATATGAAAAGAATTCTAATATTTACTTTTGCAATTATTTTTAGTGCCCTGAATTTACAACCAGCGACTGCCTCCACTCAAATAATCATCACTGAACATTCACATAGACAACTAGATGGAAGGTTTTTTGACGATGACTTAGCAACCCTTCTTACATATGGTGGGCGACTTGGCCAACTAGTTTTCAACCCCGCCCGCGGAATTCGGGTTTGGGAAGTTGACGCCCAATTGGTTGATGAAGTTTCTGCAATGTCTCAGGGCTATAAATTAATTGATGGTAAAGACGGTACCGGCAAACGGGTCGCGCAAATTTGGCTATCGCAATTGCGAGCGATTACATATGGCGATACAACGCTAGCTTTGCCGTACGGGAATCCATCGGGTTATTGGATACATCGCTTGGCCCCAAAGAGTGCTCAGTTTTTTCTTGATGCCGGTGCTGGGCATTTAGGTGCAGTTTTAGGTCGTCAAATTCAATCAGTTTCGGAATACCAAAATTTGAAGTATTCGAGGTTGGATTCGCTTTCAGTGCAAGCGTTTTTAAGTCTTAATGGCGCACTCAAAATCTCCGGAAATTTTATGGACCCACAGGTTTTGGCTGATACAAAATTTAAGAGTGTTACGGTATTTCATCCCGATTTAGATAAGAAGACTCGCAATTTATTAATTACTGACATATTCCAAAGCACAAATACTCTGACACATAGCGTTCGTCTCGCCCCTGGTCGATTTACAATCACTTCACAAAAACAAAATCTGCCAATAACCATCGTGAATGATTTCCCGAAAAAAGTTAAAATAAAAATTTTGGTTTCGGCAATGAATGGCAAGGTTGTGGTTGGAGATATTGCAGATGAAGATCTGGCACCCAACTCGAAAACTCAAGTATTGATCCCGGTGCAAGTTTTAACTTCTGGCGCAAGCCAG
>CAIMMQ010000052.1 GCA_903842675.1 uncultured Actinomycetes bacterium | reverse complement strand
GGGCGGGGAGATTCGAACTCCCGGTCTCCTGCTCCCAAAGCAGGCGCGCTAGCCACTACGCTACGCCCCGCGGCGTAAGTGAGAATTGTAGGGCTTAAATTCCCTTCTCTTAACCGAGCCGATAGCCTTAGCCTCTGCACGCACGAAAATGCGGGTGTAGCTCAATGGTAGAGCCCCAGCCTTCCAAGCTGGCCATGCCGGTTCGATCCCGGTCACCCGCTCCAGTTTGTCTCAGTTTGTAACCGCTTTCCCAACAAGTTGAGAAGTGAAGTTGCCACTCAAAGTAACAGCATCATCCGAAGTGTCACTTCCGCTACCTATCGTCGCAGTTATTGAGAAGTCGGCTGTGGTTTCAGATCCATTAATCAAAATTTTTACCAAGATACTGCTCTCAGTTTTCCTAATATCCATTGAGGATCTAACCGAGAGGCCATTAATTACCAGGTACTGGCTATGGATAACTTGCGTCGTTGGGCTCGTTGAAAAAGTTATTCGCAAAGAGCGCGAGTCATAGTTTGCACTTTCACCAAAAATGAAAATATCTACCATATAACTGTTCCCCGCTTTAAAATTCCCAATAGGACTTGATGTCCCGTACACGGGTGCGGCAAGCATTAATGTAGAAAAAGTAATCGCTCCCCAAGTCACTTCAGAAGGCCCTGTTGCACCTTGTGCGCCAACAGTCCCGGTTTCACCTACAACTCCTGGAATGCCCTGATCGCCTTTATCTCCTTGCAAACCTCGATCACCATTAGCGCCCGTGTTACCAGTGTTTCCTTGTAGCCCTCGATCACCATTTGCACCAGGCGTTCCATTAGTTCCGTTGGTTCCAGATGAACCAGCTGTTCCGTTTGTGCCATTAGTTCCTGTCGCACCTGTAGCGCCCGTAGGACCTGCTCCTCCGGCCCCGGAAGAACCCGCTGCACCTGTTGGTCCTACTGGGCCGATAGCACCTGTTTCGCCTTTACTTCCTGCAACTCCAGCAGAAGATGTTGAAGCGACACCTCGTTCACCAGCTTTACCGTCAACGCCAACTGGTCCCATTGGACCAACAGCGCCTCGCATTGAAACAGGTAGCGGCCATTTTCCTAGCGCCTTTGGGCCATAAAGATTCATTGCAGTTTTATCTATATAAAAATCGCCGTTAATTCCGAGTGATGCTGCGGGTACACCTTTTCCGTTTAGCAAAGTATTTGCGACGGATGCTGCAGTCCGTCCAGCCGAAAAAGTTGAAGTTGGAAGAATAAATATTGGGATAAGCAAACTGGCAGCCAACACAGCAACGATTTTCTTTGGGGAAGTATTTATGAACATTTTCGTACCCCCATTCAGGGGTCTATGAGTCCCGAAGGGGCCGAGTGCTTCGAGCATCCGCCCCTAGCCCCGCGTAAACAAGGACGCCAGCACTCATGCGACACAAAAACTCTAAGCCTGTTTTAAGGTTTATTCATTACTCTCCCCAGTATTACGGAGTTATCTGCACCTATCTAGATGTGAGGGCATCTAGGGCACGTCCCCAAGATTGATTCGAAAGAATTGGTCACAACGAAGGAGCAAAATGTTTAACACGAAAATGGCTTCAATAGTTCTAGCAACTGCAATGTCACTGGGAACAGTTTCTGTTGCAACTGCTGCACCAACTATCGGAACCTCCAGCGGAATTTCTACAGTTCTATCAACTTTGGTTACCAAAGGAACAATTACCCAAGCCCAAGCTGATGCAATTATTGCTGCGATTAAAGCAACACCAAAAGTAAAAACTGTTGCACCAGTAAAACCACCAGCAGGCACAAAGCCATCGATTGGTGGAATGGGCCAGGGAATGGGCCAGGGAATGGGTCGTGAAGGTATGGGTGGCTTTGGTGCTCATGATGCAGCACGACAAGCCGTCATCACTTCGACACTTGGTTTAACTGCAGCCGATCTGCAAGCCGCACGCGTTGCAGGTAAATCACTCGCAGTTCTTGCTGGTACAGCAAAAACAGAGTCACTTATCACGGCGCTCATTAATTACGATTCAATGCAAATCGATTCTGCAGTCACTGCAAATCGAATCACTGCAGCAAATGCTGTGACACTCAAGGCGAATCTACGGACTCGTATTACTGCAGAAGTTAATCGCGTTGGTGGGCCAGAAGGCTTTAACAAGCGCGGAATGGCTCCTGCTGCGCCAGCAACACCAAGCAACTAACGCTTCTTCCCCAATCCAAACTAGCGGCTCCTGCGTAAATCGCGGGGGCTGTTAGTTTTTTCTGCGAGAATGCGCTTATGAGAATTCATATCGGTAGTGACCATGCTGGCTTAGATTTCAAGGGCGTAATAATTAAACACCTTGAATCAAATGGCCATGAGGTAATTGATCACGGTCCCCATTCTTTTGATCCACTTGATGATTACCCAGTCTTTTGTATTCCGGCGGCGCAAGGTGTTGTGGATGATCCAGGCTCGCTCGGGATTGTTCTAGGTGGTTCTGGAAATGGTGAGCAGATTGCGGCAAACAAAGTTAAAGGAGTCCGCGCAGCTCTGGTCTGGAGCCTAGATACGGCCGTACTTGCCCGCGAGCACAACAATGCAAATGTGATTTCTATAGGTGGCCGCATGCACACCGAAGAATTTTGCCTGCAATTGGTTGATGCATTCATCGGGACGAAATTCCCGGGCGATGAACGACATGTTCGCCGAATTAATTTAATGTCAAAATATGAAGAAACCGGAAAGATCTAACTCCGTTTTATATATTTCAGATCAGTAACAAGATGGCCCTTGGTTAAGCCTTTCTCTTCAAATCTAGTTTCTGGACGAAATGCCGGCTTTGGAATAACCCCACCATCGAACAAGTCGGTATTTGAAAACTGTTCTTGAACCCAACTTGCATAGCCCAGCCAATCGGTGGCGATATGAATATAACCCTTTGGTTTTAATTTCTTGGCGATTAGTTCGATGAAATCTTGTTGCACGATCCGACGCTTCCAATGTTTGCTCTTGGGCCAAGGATCCGGAAAATAGAGATGAATCGCATCCAGGCTCTCATCGGCCATAAGTTCTGCGAGCAAAACTCGGGCATCTTCACTGATCAATCTGATGTTCGAAAGTTCAAAATCATTTATTCGAGCAAGTAAAGCGCCAATCCCTGGCCGGTGAACTTCAACTGCAAGAAAGCCAATCTCGGGGAATGTACGTGCAATCTCGGCGGTTGCCTCACCCATTCCGGTTCCGATCTCCATAATCACCGCTTTGGATTCTGGAAAGATTTGCGATGGAATTATTTGATGATCTGGCGTGATGCCATATTGATCCCAAAAACGATCTGTTGCGGTTTGCTGAGCTGCGGTGATTCGAGTTCCACGCAATCGAAAGGATCGATTGCTGGGGCGAATGAACTCGGGTAAAGAATTCTGGCTCATCTGGGCATTCTAATGAAGGCTAGATAAGGTTGGCTCATGCCTGGATTAAATATTGCAAGAAGCGAAGCCCAAGAACGAAGCAAGCACCTTCAAGTTCATAGTTACGTGGTGAGCATTGATGTCTGCCACGGACCAGAGAACTTCATTGCGAAGACCGTCGCGAAGTTCAGTTGCAACAAGGTTGGATATGACACCTTCATTGATGCTGTGGGCAAGCGAATAATTTCAGCAGCGCTAAATGGTTCACCGGTTGATGTTTCTAATTATGACGGCGAGAGTGTTTTCCTAAAGGGACTAGCCGCTGAAAATGAATTGATTATTGAAATCGAAGGCGAATACTCAAAGACCGGTGAAGGCCTCCAGTACTCAGTTGATCCTGCTGACAATGAGGTCTACCTATATTCACAAGGTGAGACCGCTTATATCCGTCGGATGTATCCCTGCTTTGATCAGCCCAGTTTGAAAGCAACTTTCACACTTACTGCAACCGTTCCAAGCCATTGGGAAGTCATCTCAAACTCCCCCGTGAAATCTAAGTCAGATATCGCAGATAAGAAATCGGTTTGGGAATTCCTGCCAACCCCACGAATTTCAACTTACATCACCGCAATGATCGCTGGTCCTTACTATCACGTGCACGATGAGTATGTTGGTGAGAAAACGGTTCCACTTGGAATCTACTGTCGTAAATCTTTAGCGCCATCACTTGATCCAGAAGATATTTTCCTTATTACAAAACAAGGATTTGCTTACTTTGAGAAAGTATTCGGCCTGGCATATCCGTTTGAGAAGTATGACCAGATCGCTGTTGTTGATTTCAACTGGGGCGCAATGGAGAACTCTGGCGCTGTCACATTCCTAGAAAATCTTTTGGTATTTCGAAGCAAGGTAACCGAGCGCATGTATGACGC
Source organism: uncultured Actinomycetes bacterium (assembly GCA_903842675.1). Taxonomy (GTDB): domain Bacteria; phylum Actinomycetota; class Actinomycetes; order Nanopelagicales; family Nanopelagicaceae; genus AAA044-D11. The sequence goes on along the minus strand of CAIMMQ010000052.1, from coordinate 1,170 downwards.
TCGAGCAAACACAATCCTTCACGAAATGGCCCATATGTGGTTCGGCAACATGGTCACCATGGAATGGTGGGATGACTTGTGGCTCAATGAATCATTCGCTGAATGGTCATCACACTTGGCATCTGCTGAAGGAACTCGCTTTGTAAATGCTTGGACTGGCTTTAACTCAGAACGCAAGAACTGGGCTTATCGCCAAGATCAACTTTCATCTACCCACCCAATCGTCTCGGACATGATCGATATCGAAACGGTAAATGCGAACTTTGATGGAATCACATACGCAAAGGGTGCTTCGGTTCTTCAACAACTCGTAGCCCACGTCGGACGCGATAACTTCATCAAGGGCCTGCAAAAGTACTTCGCTAAGCATGCATTCAAAAATACAACTCTCGATGACCTGCTCGTTGAATTATCTGCAACAAGTGGCCGCGATCTAAAGCCTTGGGTTTCTACTTGGCTTCAAACTGCTGGCGTAAACACACTTCGCCCAGTTCTAGAAATTGCTGGTGATAAATACACCTCAATAAAAATTAAGCAAGAAGCACCTCTAGTACCTGCAGGTTCGGGCGAACTACGCCCACACCGTCTTGCTGTTGGGTTATATGACGTGAAAGGTGATGCCGTTGTTCTTCGAAAGTCTGTTGAACTCGATGTCGCTGGTGAAAGTACTGTCGTAACTGAACTAGCTGGTGAAAGTGTCGCGGACCTACTTCTTATAAACGATCGCGATCTTTCATATGCAAAATTGCGCCTAGATGATCGCTCTATTGCCACCCTTAAGTCGCACCTCGGCAAGATTTCCGATGGTCTTACTCGGGCACTTTGCTGGGCTATTTCATGGGACATGCTGCGCGATGCCGAGCTTTCGGCTTCTGACTTTATTGATATTGCACTTGCTGGACTTCCGGGCGAGAGCGACATCGTTGTCGTAACGGTTATCGGAACCCAACTAAATACTGCTGTTGAACTCTATGCCCACCCAACACATCGCAGCGCCTTGCGCGAGAAGGTTGCAACTGGCCTGGAATCACTAATGAATAGTGCAAAGCCAGGAAGTGATCACCAACTGCAATTCACAAGAGCATTTGTTGCAAATGCTGCAACTAGCGCCCACGGCGATCGAATCCGCGAATTGCTAAACGGCAAACTCACTGGCTTACAAGTTGATGC
>CAIMMQ010000051.1 GCA_903842675.1 uncultured Actinomycetes bacterium | reverse complement strand
GTTTTGGCTGAGATTGCCGCAGTAAAAGTGCGCCGGGCAACCGGTCGAAATATTTTGGAGGTAAGTGTCACTGATGGCAGTGCTTTCATGTCGCTAACCTTTTTTAATCAGGCCTGGCGCGAAAAAGAATTAAAGGTCGGACGAACCGGAATGTTTGCGGGCAAAGTTGGCTCCTTTAATAACAAGCGTCAGCTTTCTCATCCAGATTATGAATTGATTCCTGATGGTGATGATGTGGATAGCGCGGTATCGGATTTTGCTGGCAAATTCTTACCGGTATATCCCGCGACCGGAAAGATGCCATCTTGGAAGATCGCTAAATCTGTGGAGTTAGTTTTGGACTCACTTGATGAGGTGCCAGATTATTTGCCGCTAGATGTAAAAGTTGAAACGGGCTACCCAACGCTGCGCGAAGCTCTCATTTCAATTCATAATCCAGAAAGTCTAGAAGCCGCCGAACTGGCCAGAGAGCGGCTTACCTTTGATGAGGCGCTGCTACTTCAGTTGTTATTGGCTCAGCGGAGAAATGAGCTTCGAGAACTTGTCGCTACCCCACGCAAAATTTCCACGGATGGCTTGGTAGCAAAATTTGTCGAGCGTCTTCCTTACAAATTTACTGATGGTCAGAACGAAATAAATAAAGAGATTGATGCAGATTTACAGCAGAGCCATCCAATGCACCGCTTGCTTCAAGGCGAAGTCGGCTCTGGAAAGACTGTTGTTGCACTTCGTGCGATGCTTTCCGTTATTGAATCTGGCGGCCAAGGCGCCCTACTCGCACCGACTGAAGTTCTCGCGGCGCAGCACTTTAAAACAATTACAAAATTATTGGGAGAGTTTGCCGAAGCGGGGACGCTGCAGGGAAGTGGTGAAGGCACTTCAGTAGCTCTGCTAACTGGCTCAATGAGCGCGGCAGTGAAACGAGAGACGCTGGCGAAAATTGCGAGTGGAGATGCTGGAATTGTTATTGGAACTCATGCACTTATAAGTGAAGGAGTCGAGTTCCATGACCTAGCTCTTGTAGTTGTAGATGAGCAACATAGATTTGGTGTCGAGCAACGAGATGCCTTGCGGATGAAAGCAAAATTGCCACCACATTTACTTGTTATGACCGCAACACCCATCCCACGTACTGTGGCAATGACTATTTTCGGTGATCTTGATATTTCAACGCTGCGTCAACTGCCATCCGGTCGAACCCCAATCGTTACTCACGTGATTCCAGTGTTAGAGAAACCAAAGTTTTTGGAGCGGGCCTGGGAGCGAATTCGTGAAGAGGTTCTGAAAGGTCACCAGGTTTACGTAGTTGCGCCGCGAATTTTCCCGAGCGACGATGCGGATTCAAAGGTAAAAATTACTGATGCCGATATTGCGATGGCCCGCTTAATGGGCGATGACACGGCAAGTGAAGAACTTGCAGGTGGCGTCAATATGACAAGCGTTGAAGAATTGGCACCACAACTAGCGATGGGCGCGTTATCTGGCTTAAAGGTTGCGCCACTGCATGGAAAATTATCAACCGAAGATAAAGAGGCGGCGATGAACGCCTTTGCTGCTGGCGAAATTGATGTGCTGGTAGCAACAACTGTTATTGAAGTTGGCGTTGACGTTCCCAATGCTTCAATGATGGTCATCATGGATGCAGATCGTTTTGGTGTTTCGCAGTTACACCAACTTCGTGGCCGCGTCGGTCGAGGCGGAACTCCGGGGCTTTGCTTGCTAGTTTCTAGCGCTCCCGAAGGTTCACCCGCCATGGAACGATTAAATGCCGTGAGTTCCACGCTAGATGGCTTTGAATTATCTCGAATCGACTTAGATCAACGAAGTGAAGGCGATGTCCTTGGCAGCGCACAGTCTGGAACTAAATCACACCTGCGGCTTTTGCGAGTTCTTCGTGATGAAGCGTTAATTGAGAGTGCGCGAGCTACCGCTTTGAAATTATTAGCAGAAGATAATAAGTTAACGAAATATCCGGTACTTGCGGGTGAGATCGCAAATTTGAAGGCGGAAGAAAGTTCCACCTTTATCGATAAAGGTTAAATAAGGGATAAGAACTAAAATGAGAATAATTGCGGGTGCGAGTAAAGGCAAGACGCTCTTTTCTCCAACCGGGAAAACTCGACCAACATCAGATAGAGCGCGCGAAGGACTCTTCTCATCACTCGATTCTGAATTTGGGTCCATGAGTGAACTGAATTTCCTTGACCTTTTTTCTGGTTCTGGCGCGGTTGGCGTTGAAGCACTATCAAGAGGCGCGGCAAATGTTTATTCGGTGGAAGACCATCCGCAGACTGCAAATATTGCAACGCAAAACTTTGGCTTGGTTAAAGGCGCACCAGGAAAATTTTCGGTTTTAAGTTCATCTGCCGAGCGCTTTGTAACAACAGCGCATCAAATATCATTCGATATTATTTTTATGGATCCACCGTATGACGTGGCTAATTCAGTAATAGAGAAATTGTTAGTGGATATCCATGCAAATAATCTTCTGAAACGAAATGGAATTGTCGCGATAGAGCGCGAAACCAAGAAAAGTCCATTTGTCTGGCCAGCGCCCTTTATTCAAGAGAAGATCCGCTCATATGGGCAGGGAAGTATCTTCTATGGCGGATATTCTGCTAGCGTTTTACCGTGAAACGCGTTGTCTGCCCGGGATCCTTTGATCCAATAACTTTTGGGCACCTAGATATCATCAAGCGCGCCAGCTCTATCTTCGATGAGATAGTTATTGCGGTCCTTGTTAATCAAACAAAACAAAAACTGTTCACTGTTGACGAGCGCATCGAGATGATTGGGGAAGTGACGGCCCAATACAAGAATGTAAAGGTCGCTTCTTGGTCCGGACTTCTAGTTGATTACTGCAAGGCAAATGACATTTCAATGATTGTAAAAGGACTTCGAGCAGTTACCGACTTTGATTACGAGCTTCAGATGTCCCAAATAAACTTACAATTACAAGGCGTTGAGACCCTGTTTATGTCCACCGCGCCAGCACATTCATTTCTCTCATCATCGCTCGTGAAGGAAATCGCCAGTTATGGTGGCGATGTTTCTAGTTATATCCCAGAACCAATTTTGAAGCGGCTTAAGGCCCGCTTAGCGGCAAATTCCGCCGGAAATAATCTGAACTAGATTAAACAAGTTAAACAAATTAGATAGGAAGTGGCAGATATGGAAGTTATCGAACTACTCGAAAGCGCAAGCACAATGGTGCACGAAGCCAGAGGCGTGCCACTTTCTGCTAGTTGCGTGCTTCACCGCGGCGAACTCCTAGAGATTCTTAGTGCAGCACGAGTTTCATTCCCAAAGGATCTTGCCAAGGCGCAAAATATTTTGGAAGAGCAAGATGCCGTTCTTGAAGAAGCTCGAGTTGCCGCCGATCTAATTATTGAACGTGCGCGCGAGGAAGTTGCCTCAATGGTTGCGCAAACGGAAATCGTTGCATCTGCTAGAAAAGAAGCCCAAAAGATCCTCGATGATGCAGCAGAGCAAGCGCGTCTGCAACAAGATGAGATCGACACTTATGTCGATTCCAGACTTGCCACATTAGAAGTAGTTTTGAATAAGACCCTTGATGTAGTTGCCCGTGGGCGCGATCAACTCGCTGGCTTGGATGCCAAGTCAACGCTATCTGGCCTAAAAGATAAGTAAGAGATAAATAATTTAGTGAGCGTTAACCCGTTCTTATTTAACACACACGACTTGCCGCGCCGTGCTGGCGAGATGCGCGAATATGAACTGACAATCGATAAGCATGATGCCCTCGGTTTTGAAGTTCTTGCTATTGCAGAAGATGAGCCGATCGATATTGATTTACGCATTGAATCAGTTGCCGAAGGAGTTCTTGCATCAGCAAGCGTGCGGACAGTTGCAACTGGGGAATGTGGGCGCTGCCTAGATCCGGTTTCTTATGATGTTGACGAGAAATTCCAAGAACTTTACGCCTACGTTGAAGACCCAAGACAGGCGCGTAAGAAAGCCAAGCCTGGAAAGAAGCGGGTCGCAAAAGAAGAAGATGACTTGGATGAAGATTTAGTCCGCGAAATGGAGGGTGAACAAATAGATCTCGATGGTCCAATTCGGGATGCAATTATTTTGAACTTACCTGTGAACCCACTCTGTGATTCCGAATGTGAGGGGCTCTGCCAAGGTTGCGGGGTTAAGTGGAGCGAGTTACCGGATGATCATCAGCACGAGCAAGCAGATATTCGTTGGGCTGGCTTAGCTAATTGGGACGGGAAGTTGGACGGGAAGTTGGACGGGAAGTTGGACGGGATCGGCCCGCTTTAATCCCACTTTAATGGGAGCCGATAGGCCCCTTTGGGCTCGTTTTTACATATCGCCCGTTCTGAGGGATACTTACGCCCTATTCAAGATTTTGGATATATTGAATTTAAAGAACTGATCGAAAGGGTGCCACCATGCCAGTACCAAAGCGAAAAATGTCGCGCTCACGTACGCGTCATCGTCGTAGCGCCTGGAAAACAACTCCTGCAACTATTGCAAATTGCGAACAGTGCCAACAACCAAAGCTTTCACATACAGCCTGCCCAACATGTGGCACGTATAACCGCCGCCAAGTTATAGCGGTCTGACGAGGTTTGATCTGTACTCAAGTTTAACTTCAGCTCTCGGAATTGAAATTTCCGCCGAGTTGCTTGAACTTGCCTTAACTCACCGCTCGTTTGCGTACGAGTCTGGTGGAATCCCAACAAATGAACGCCTAGAGTTTTTGGGCGATAGCGTTTTGGGCTTGGTCGTAACCGAAGAGTTATATAAATATTTTCCAGAACTAGATGAATCCCGACTCTCACCGCTTCGCTCTGGCGTTGTGAATATGAGAGCGCTCGCAACTATTGCTCGCGAATTAACACTCGGCGAATATTTAAGAATTGGTAAAGGCGAGGAAGCAACCGGTGGTCGCGACAAGAACAGTATCTTGGCAGATTCCTTAGAAGCACTTGTTGGTGCAATATATCTTGATCATGGATTTACCAAGACTGCAGAAATTATTCTGCAATGGTTTAGGCCGATGATCGCTGCTGCTAAAGAACAAGGCCTTGGACTCGATGGCAAGACGGCACTGCAAGAACTCGCTGCGGCCAACGGTTTAAGTGCACCGGAATATGAAATATCCGAATCTGGACCAGACCACGATAAAAGTTTTACAGCCGTCGCCATTCTTTCTGGTGAACGATTTGAAGTTGGTAGTGGCAAGAGTAAACGTGAGGCCGAGCAAGCCGCTGCGCGGTTAGCTTACGATGCGCTAGATGCCCGAACTTCCTGAGGTAGAAACTGTTCGCCTTGGCTTAGCCAAGCATGTAATAGGCAAGAAGATTCTTAAGGTTGAAGTCCTCCATCCGCGTGCAACGGCCACAAAATCGCTGGCACCACTTAGTTCATTGGTGGGCGCAAAAATAAAAGGTGTCTCACGGCGCGGAAAATTTCTCTGGTTCGATTTAGACCGGCCAGAAGTACTTGTTGCTCACCTCGGGATGAGTGGCCAATTTTTGATTTCTAATTCTGTTTCTAAGAAAGAGCAGGCGCCGGTTCGCCATCTGCGCGTGCGAATCGATCTCGGGCGCACCGAATTACGTTTCATTGATCAACGGACTTTTGGCTGGCTTGCCGTTGAAAATACAACCGAGGGCGTACCGACGGCTGCTAGCCATATCGCGCTAGATCCTTTCGACCCAAATTTTGATCTAGAAATTGCCATTGCACGGTTTAGCGGTAAACGTACCGAAATTAAACGAGCACTTTTGGATCAGGAAGTTATTAGCGGTGTGGGCAATATTTATGCAGATGAAACTCTTTGGCGAAGCAAGATCCACCCAGAAACAAGATGTGAAAAAATGAAACCTGCCAAAATTCGTGAGGTTATTTTAAACGCCACCAAAGTTATGAAAGAAGCACTGGCCCAAGGTGGAACTTCCTTCGATGAGTTATATATAAATGTGAATGGCGAAAGCGGTTATTTTGAACGTTCACTGGCGGTGTATGGCCGAGAAGGGGAGAGCTGCCCGAAGTGCCACAGCGCCATCCGGCGCATTCGCTTTGCCAACCGTTCCTCGCATTTTTGCCCAAAATGCCAACCTAGACCGCGTGCTTAAGGATTTAGGCCCAGCAATTTCCGATAGGTTGCGCCTGTGTATTTAAAGAGCATGACCCTCAAAGGGTTCAAATCCTTTGCCTCGGCAACCTCGCTCAACTTTGAGCCTGGCATTACCTGCGTGGTGGGTCCAAACGGCTCTGGAAAATCAAACGTGGTGGATGCCCTCTCTTGGGTTATGGGCGAACAGGGAGCTAAATCTCTACGCGGCGGAAAAATGGAAGATGTTATTTTCGCTGGAACTTCTGGTCGGGCACCGCTCGGACGTGCTGAAGTTTCCGTAACAATCGATAACACATCAGGAACTTTGCCGATTGAATTTACCGAAGTTACGATCTCAAGAATTCTTTTTAGAAATGGCGCGAGTGAATACCAATTAAATGGTGAAACAACCCGCTTGCTAGATATCCAAGAATTACTCAGCGACTCTGGAATTGGTCGCGAGATGCACGTGATCGTTGGCCAAGGTCAACTTGATGCAATCTTGCTCGCAAATCCGGAAGAGCGCCGTGCCTTTATTGAAGAAGCGGCCGGAGTTTTAAAGCACCGGAAACGAAAAGAGAAAGCGCTTCGCAAGTTAGATTCAATGACAGCAAATCTGGCGCGTATCCAAGATTTAACAGTTGAACTTCGCCGCCAATTAAAACCACTTGGCAAACAAGCAGAAGTTGCACGTAAAGCATCGACTATCCAATCTGATGTTCGTGATTCCAGACTTCGCTTACTCGCTGATGACTTGATTGCACTGCGCAGTACCGTGGATGCCGAAGTTGCAGATGAAACCGCGCTTCGTGCCAAGCGAGATCTTGTTGAGGCAGAACTAAATAGTTCTCGGGCTCGCGAAGAAGAGATCGATCGCATGGCTTCAATCGAAAATCCAATGCTGGTTAAAGCCCAGGAAAATTATTATCAATTAACTGCTCAACGTGAAAAGTTCCGTGGTATTCAAAATCTATCTTCCGAGCGCGCTAGATTCTTGGCGGGAGATGCTGAAGAAGCTCGGGCAAGTGGTCGTGATCCAGTTGCAATGGATGCCGAAGCGCTTCAACTACGTGGTGAAGAGAACGAACTGCGAGTACTTGTTACAACGGCTGCGAGTGAACTACAAAAGTTATCTACTGAATTAGCGAATCTGGAAGCTCGACTTGTAACGGAGGAAAATTCAGTATCTGCTGCGTTGCGTGCAATTGCTGATCAACGTGAAGGAACGGCAAGACAAGAGGGACATATCAATGGCCTACGTTCGCGCATTGACGCGACAAATGCTGAGGTTGCTCGTTTAACGAAATCTAGAGATGAAGCGGCCCTTAGATTACGAACTTTCCAAGAAGAATTTGCCTTACTAGAAACTCAAATCGCATCTGTTGATTCAAATGAACCCGGGCTCGATTCTGATTTCGAATCTGCAAAGAGTGCACTTGAAAATGCAAAGCAAGAATTGGCTGCGCTACAAGAACGCGATGGAATTTCCGGACGTAACCGTTCGGGACTTGAAGGAAGACTGCGCGCACTCCAAGATAGTTTGGTACAGCGCGATGGTTCTGGTGTGGTGCTCTCAAGTGGAATTCGTTCTCGTGGTCGACTATCTGCATTATTAACAATATCTAAGGGCTGGGAATCTGCAGTTTCTGCTGCACTTGGACCGCTTGCTGATGCCGTTGTTGTCTCCGATAGATCTGCTGCCGTATCTGCGTTAACCATGCTCAAGCGCGATTCGGCTGGTCAATCTGAACTTTTGGTTATCGACGGAACAAGTTCAGCCGCAACCACGGCTCGCATTCCTGCCGGCTTTACCGCACTTGCTTCGCTGGTTAGCGCCACTGATCTTGGTGACGCAATTGAGAGATTGCTCGCTGGAATTGTTGCAGTTAATGATTTAGCCGAAGCCGAGAGCGCACTAAATGCGGATCCTTCTATTATTGCAATAACTAAGGATGGCGATGTTTTAAGTCGTACCCGCGTAAGGGGAGGATCTGGCGGCCATAACTCCGCAATCGAGATCTCCACGCTTATTTCGCGCGCTGAAGCAGAATTGCAAGAAGTTGCAGCTGATTGTGATCGAATTAAGTTTGCACTTTCCGGTGCTACTGAGACGCTTAACTCACGTCAGAATATTTATGACCTTGCACTCGGAAAGTTAAATGAATCTGATGCGAAAATGTCTGGACTGGCTGAACAAATGGCGGTCGCGGGCCAGAACGTAAAGAGCGCACAGGCTGAAGTTGAACGACTCTCTGCCTCACTTCAAGAAGCCACTACCCAACGAAGTTCTGATGAAGGCGATCTAACTGCCGCAATCGCGCAGTTCGAATCTCATCAAGCGCCTGTCGAACCAGATTTAACACACCTAGAAGATCTAAGGTCGCAAGTATCTTCCGCACGATCAGCCGAAGTTGAAGCACGACTTAACATGAGAACTTTGGAAGAGCGCGCTACTGCAGTTGAGCAACGTGCTATTTCGTTGGAAACTGCGGCGAAGAATGAACGCGAATCTGCAACGCATGCGGTAACTCGCAGAGAGCAACGCGCCCTTGCAGCAGTCACGGCCCAATCCGTAGCCGATGCGGCATATGAAGCGCTAATTCAAATTGAAGCCTCAATTTCCAAGGCAGCAACCGAACGCGAGCGGCTAGAAATTGCTCGATCCGAACGCGAAAGCGAATTACTTTCAATCCGTGTTCGTGGGCGCGAATTAACTACAGAACTCGATGCTCTTACTTCAAGTGTTCACCGTGATGAGATCGCGCGCGCAGAACAGCGACTTCGCATTGAACAATTAGAGAATCGTGCCGTTGAAGAACTTGGCGTTGATGTTGCAACTTTGATTGGCGAATATGGTCCAGAAAATGATGTCCCAACCTTTGTTGAAGATGCCGAAGGAAATTTTGTCCCTGGTGAATTAATTCCTTATCGTCGCGATCAACAAGAGAAGCGACTTGCCGCTGCCGAGCGATCACTTGCACTCTTGGGTAAAATTAATCCATTGGCGTTAGAAGAATATTCATCGCTAGAAGAACGCCTGCGTTATCTTGCCGAACAACTTGAGGACCTCAAGAAAACTAAGCGAGACTTGCTAGATATCATCAAGGAAGTTGACGATAAGGTTCAGCAGATCTTTAAAGAAGCTTACGATGACACGGCTCGTGAGTTTGAGCTGATATTTGCTCGTCTCTTCCCAGGTGGAGATGGAAAGCTAATCCTCACGAATCCAGATGACATGGCGATCTCCGGAGTTGACGTTGAAGCAAGACCGCCGGGTAAGCGCGTTAAGCGGCTCTCACTTCTTTCTGGTGGTGAGCGCTCACTCGTGGCAGTCGCTCTTCTCGTTGCAATCTTTAAAGCGCGCCCAAGCCCGTTCTACGTAATGGATGAAGTTGAAGCGGCTCTTGATGACACAAACCTAAGTAGATTGCTTGGCGTATTTGAAGAGCTACGCGAGAAGTCACAATTAATTATTATCACTCACCAAAAGCGCACCATGGAAATTGCAGATGCATTATACGGTGTGACGATGCGAGGAGATGGCGTCTCTGAAGTTATCTCACAGCGCATTCGCGAAGTTGATAACGTCTCTTAAGTACGGCGGTTAACTAAACATGGCAATCTTTGGCAAACTTTTTGCAAACCTTCGAGGCGGCAAAGTTTCATCCGCTGATTGGGAAGATGTCCTGCAATCCCTAATTGAATCTGATCTTGGGGCAGCGAATTCGCAATCAATTATTGAGATTGCAAAACGGGAGCGCGGCGAAAGCTCGGAAATTGCGGTTAAGGCAGCGCTACATAGTTGGTTAAGTGAAAAACCTCGAGCAATTGCAAAATCCGAAGGAAGAACCACTACGGTTTTAGTTGTCGGCGTAAATGGAACGGGCAAGACAACTTCATGTGCCAAGCTTGCTGGACTTTTGAAACGCAATGGCGAAAGTGTTCTACTTGCCGCGGCCGATACATTTCGTGCCGCTGCAGTAGAACAATTACAAACCTGGGGGACTAGGCTCGAACTACCCGTTATTTCTGGTGCCGCAAACGGTGATCCCGCATCAGTTGCATTCGATGCAATAACCAAAGCATCTGGCGCTTCAACAAGTTACCTCTTGGTTGATACGGCCGGACGACTGCACACTAAATCAGATTTGATGGATGAACTCGGGAAAATCCGTCGAGTAATTGAAAAGGTTTCACCTGTTGATGAAGTTTTATTGGTTGTTGATGCGACCACTGGGCAGAATGGAATTGCACAGGCGAAACTTTTCACTTCAAGTGTTAACGTAACTGGATTAATCTTGACGAAGATGGACGGCTCGGCCAAAGGTGGAATTGCACTGGCGATCGAGTGCGAAACTGGGATCCCAGTTAAGTTCGTTGGCACGGGGGAGGCGCTGGAAGACCTGAGCGCATTTGATGCTGACACTTATTTGAGCGGGCTTTTCGACTCGTAGCCAAATCCAAACGGGGCCGTAGGTACCCGTTAACGCGGCCGTAACATTTCGGGCAAAAACGTGACCTACCCGAAATACATTTGAGCACATTTTTGTAACGAAGGCGCGCGAGGCTACGGCTCTCTCAATGGCGAGATCACTCCTTATAGACAGATACAAAGGTAGAAAAAAGGAGCAAGAAATGCATTTTGATACGGGAGATACTGCTTGGATTTTGGTTGCATCAGCACTTGTACTGCTCATGACGCCGGGCTTAGCCTTCTTTTATGGCGGAATGGTTCGCGGTAAGAATGTACTTGGAATGTTGGCGCAAAATTATGTAACGATGGGCGTCGTAAGCGTTCTGTGGATCACCGGTGTTTACAGTCTGGCATTTAGCGGAACTGGAAAATACATTGGCGATTTCCACCAATTTGGGTTGAATCATATTTGGCAACAAGCAACTGGCTTTGAAGCTTTAACAATTCCACCGCTTGTATTTTGTGCCTTCCAACTTATGTTCGCGATTATCACGCCAGCACTTATAACTGGTGGTACTGCGGATCGAATTAAGTTTGGCTCCTGGACCCTCTTCTCCGGTCTCTGGTTAATTGTTGTCTACGCACCCGTTGCACACTGGGTCTTCTCTCCTAGTGGTTGGTTGTTTAAGTTAGGCGCACTTGATTTTGCCGGCGGAACTGTTGTGCATGCAAATGCCGGCGCCGCAGCACTTGCAGTCGTACTTGTAATCGGAAAGCGCAAAGGCTGGCCAAAAGAACGTATGCGTCCGCATAACGTGCCATTCGTATTGCTTGGTGCTGGATTACTTTGGTTTGGTTGGTTTGGATTCAATGCTGGCTCGGCATTAGGTGCCAACACCTTGTCCGCTTTCGCATTTGTTAATACAAATACCGCGACCGGCGCTGCGCTCCTTGCCTGGTTACTGACTGAAAAAATTCGCGATGGACATGCAACAACTCTCGGTGCTGCTTCAGGCGCTGTTGCTGGCTTAGTCGCAATTACTCCTGCTTGCGGTTTCGTAAGCCCAATGGGATCAATCATTATTGGTTTTGCAGCCGGCATTATCTGCTGCCTCGCCGTTGGACTTAAAAACAAGTTCAAGTTTGATGATGCGCTCGATGTTGTTGGTGTTCACTTAGTTGGTGGTGTGCTTGGTGCACTCCTAATTGGTTTATTTGCGACCAAAATGACAAACAGTGCTGGTGCTAATGGCGTCTTTTACAAAGGCGGCTGGACTCTTATGGGTCACCAAGCCGTTGCTGTTGCAGCCGTTGTTGCATACTCTTTTGTAGCTACATACATTCTTGCCCAGATTCTGGATAAGACAATCGGCCTTCGTGTAAATGAAGAAGCTGAAGCGACAGGTCTTGACTTGTCGCAACACGGTGAAACTGCTTATGACACTACTTCATATAGCGATGGATCCCGCTCCCTGTCCGCAATTTCAACTGCCCGCTAAGGAGAATATAAATGAAACTTATAACTGCAATCATCAAGCCATTTAAGCTAGATGACGTCAAGAACGCACTCCAAGCATTTGGAATAACTGGAATGACAGTTTCAGAGGCGAGCGGATTTGGTCGCCAACGTGGTCACACCGAGGTATACCGAGGTGCGGAATACACAGTTGATCTAGTTCCGAAAGTACGTCTTGAGGTCCTTGTTGACTCGGCTGAAGCAGAGAAAGTAATTGATGTAATCGTGAAGGCGGCTTCAACCGGAGCCATCGGTGATGGCAAAGTTTGGTCCTCACCAGTCGATAACATCGTACGTGTGCGTACCGGTGAACGAGGAGTCGATGCGATTTAATCCATCGCTTCGCTAGCCTTACCTCCGTGGGAACTCGAGAGCGTCGTGAACGATCAGACTTGGTCGATCGCGAGCTCTCGATTCTCTTTTCTAAATCAGCAACTGAGCATTTAGAAAACCCTAAACATGTCGCACTAAGTGCGGTCGGCGGGTATGGCCGCGGTGAATTAGCACCTGGCTCAGATTTAGATTTATTGATCCTTCATGATGGTTCGAATAAGGCGGAGTCCTTAACCGAATTTGTTAATGCATTCTTATATCCACTTTGGAATAGTGGCCGCTCGATTGATCATTCAGTGCGGACAAGAAGTGAAACTAGAGAGGCCGCCGAGAGCGACGTCAGAGTTGCGACGGGATTATTAGATATCAGATTTGTTGCAGGAAACGCCGATCTAGTTTCAGCCCTCGGAAGTGATGCTCGGGAGAATTGGCGAAAAAATTATGAGAAGTATCTGCCGAATTTACGTGCAGCAATCAGCGAGCGAAGTAATAGATCCGGTGAATTAGCATTTTTGCTAGAACCTGATTTGAAAGAAGCTCGAGGCGGATTGCGAGACATAAATGCGCTGCGAGCAATTGAATTATCTGGTGTTGTTCCAGTTGCACTAGATCGGGTGGCTGCTGCTGAAGCGTTGCTGTCAAATGTGCGTGATGTCTTGCACGAAGTTACACCCAAGCCTCGTGATCAATTGATGCTGACCGAACAGGATCGGGTGGCAGAAATTTTGGAATTCTCGGATGCCGATGCTCTGATGCTAGAGATTGCAAAATCTGCCAGAGCTGTTGATTATGTTATGGACTTAACTTGGCATCGAATCGATCAACGTAAATCAACACCATGGTTCAAAAAGAATAAGGTTGTTCAAGTTACCAAAGGTTTGATCACCGAAAAAGGAGAGCTAACGATCGAGCCAGATTATAAAATTGCCGAAGATTGCGAAATTGGACTTCGCGCGGCGGCTACCGCAGCCCAAAGTGGTATTCCACTTTCAATAGATGCATGTATTGCGATGGCAGAAAATTTTTCCCCACTTCCAACTCCATGGCCGCGTTCGGCACGTGAAAACTTGGTTGCCTTAATCGGTGCCGGAAATGAGATGGTTCGCGTCTTTGAAGCACTCGATCAAGAAGGAATCATTGAAAAGTGGTTACCTGAATGGTCGCATGTTCGATTCTTGCCACAACGCAACGTCCTGCACCACCACACGGTTGATCGACATATGTTGGAGACCGCAGTGCGAGCTGCCACTCTTACCCGAACCGTTAAACGGCCAGATTTATTATTAGTTGCTGCGTTATTCCATGACATAGGTAAAGGATTTACCGGCAAAGATCATTCCGAGTATGGCGGTGAATTAATTGCGCCGCTTGCACTTCGGATTGGATTTTCGCAGCAAGATTCCGAAGTACTCGCACTATTAGTACGAGAGCATTTATTACTCTCTACAGTTGCAACAAGGCGTGATCTAAATGACCCAGCAACAATTAGTTTCGTTATAGAAAAACTTAAGGATCCAGAGGCGGTACTACTCTTACACGCGCTTAGTATTTCCGATGGGGAAGCAACCGGGCGCACTGCTTGGTCAGATTGGAAAGCCGGGCTAGTTTCAGATTTGGTTGATCGGACTCTCGCCGCGATGTCTGGTGTAAAGCCGTTGGCAGAACCAGAACTTGCTTCGCGCATAGCCCAGGACAGTGAATTCGCAGTTCTAGTTTCGCCAAATGAGGGAAGTTTTGAGATTGAAATTGTGGCACGGGATCGAACTGGATTGCTCTCAGTTATTGCGGGTGTTCTAAGTATTTCCAGACTCGATGTTCGATCGGCGCGAACTCGAACCATCAACGAACAGGCCGTCATGAAATGGATTGTTACCGTTGATGCTAATGCCACGATGCCTTCGCAAGAAAAATTAACAGATCTCTTTATGAAGGGGTTACAAGGCGAACTCGATATTGCAAGCAAGATTGATGAGCGAATTAATTCATATCGGAAATACCCGGGAATTCCAACGCCTCCGCCGCTTGTAAGTGCTATGAATGACATTGCAACCAATGCAACAGTTATCGAAGTTCGAATGCACGATCGTCCGGGCGTGTTATTTAGTGTTGCCAAAGCGATCTCGCGATTCGGCGTGGATATTCGAGCAGCAATAGTTTCAACTCTTGGGGCAGAAGCGTTTGATACGTTATATGTGACCGATCTCGCTGGCCAAGCGTTGACAGAAGAGCGGGCGAAATTACTAGCCAATCAAGTAGAAAATATTCTCAGCACTCATCTCTAACTAGTACGCTCTGCCCATGTTTGATTCGCTCTCCGCTAAATTTTCTAGCGCATTTTCCTCCTTACGTGGCAAAGGACGGATTAAAGCTGGCGATTTAGATGAGATAACTTCTGAAATAAGAAGCGCCCTTCTAGATTCAGATGTTGCCGTCTCGGTCGTGGATAGTTTTATCTCCCAGATCAAAGAGCGAGCACTTCCGCAACTAGATGAGTTAAATAAGAGCACAAATCCATCCCAGGCAATTTTTAATATAGTTAACGAAGAGTTAGTTGGGATTCTCGGCGGCACAGCACGGCGAATTCGTTACGCTAAGAAAGCGCCAACGGTAATTTTATTAACGGGTCTTCAAGGTGCGGGTAAAACTTCACTTGCTGGAAAGCTAGCCAAATATTTAAAGGATCAGGGCAATACACCAATTCTTGTTGCCTGCGACTTGGCAAGGCCAAATGCAGTAACCCAACTACAACTTGTTGGTGATTCGATTTCGGTACCAGTGTTTGCACCTGAACCTGGAAACGGCGTTGGAGATCCAGTTCGAGTTGCCAAGGACGGTGTGAAATTTGCTGCCGAAAAGTTACACAACATCGTCATAGTTGATACAGCAGGTCGCTTAGGTATTGATGCGCAATTGATGGCCCAGGCAAAGCAAATTCGCGATGCAATTAACCCAGATGAAGTCTTATATGTCGTCGATGCCATGGTTGGTCAGGATGCAGTAAGAAGCGCGCAAGCTTTCGGAGAAGGCGTTGGATTTGATGCTGTTGTTCTTACAAAGCTAGATGGCGATGCCAGAGGTGGTGCGGCGCTTTCCATAACGCAAATAACAAATAAACCAATTATGTTTGCGGCGACCGGTGAGAAGGTCACTGATTTTGATCTCTTCTATCCAGATCGAATGGCTTCTCGAATTCTTGGTTTAGGTGATATCCAAACTCTGGCAGAAGCAACAAAGAACGCCTTTGATGGCGATACTGCGGCCAAGCTCGAGAGTAAATTCGCAAGTGGTGAAGATTTCACGCTAGATGATTTTCTAGCCCAACTTGAAGCGATGAAGAAGATGGGGTCGATGACAAAGTTGTTAGGCATGCTTCCCGGTGCGAATTCAGGCGCCATGAAGAAACAACTAGAACAATTTGATGACACCGAACTGATTCGCACGCAAGCGATTGTTCAATCCATGACACCACTTGAACGTAGAGATCCAAAAGTTTTAAATGGTTCTCGTCGCGCCAGAATTGCAAAGGGAAGTGGCCGCGCAGTTTCAGATGTTAATTCGTTAGTTGAAAGATTCACTGGTGCGCAAAAGATGATGAAGCAGATGCGTTCCGGTAAAGGTGGAATGCCGGCTGGAATGCCACCTGGAATGCCGCAATTCCCACAAACGAGTGGCGCGAATTCGAATAAGGGCAACGCCCCAAAGGCGAAGAAATCACGCTCTGGAAACCCAGCGAAGCGGGCGGCCGAGAGTTCTTGAACCTCTGATATCTCCTAATTTGGGGATATCGAAGCGGGCTGGCAAGATTAGCCTCCTGCAAGGGGCCCTCTACCCCCGAGCTATCGTGGTCAAACTGTCACGATAAACCAAGGTTTGAAATTTGAAGTGACGCTCCCACTGTCACAACGAAGATCTACCAATTAAATTCAAGGAGAAAGCCTACGTGGCCGTAAAAATTAAGTTAATGCGTTTGGGAAAGATCCGTACTCCGCACTACCGCATTGTTGTTGCTGATGCTCGTACAGCTCGTAACAGCCGCGCTATTGAAGAGATCGGTCGCTATTCACCAATTACAGAACCTTCATTGATTGAAGTTAACTCTGAGCGCGCACAATATTGGATGTCTGTTGGTGCACAACCAACTGAAGCAGTAGAGGCACTATTTAAAATTACTGGTGATTGGCAAAAGGCTAAGGGACTTCCTGGAACAGAAGGAACTCTTAGAAAAATTGCTGAAAAGCCACACAAGCGCATTGCTTACGAAGCTGCGGTTAAAGATGCAATGAATGAGCCAGCAGATGGCGCTACAACAATGAAGAAGCGCGCTGCTGAAAAGCTCGCTGCAAAGGCGAACCCTGTTGTAGAAGAAGTTGTTGTATCCGAAGTTGTATCCGAAGTTGTGTCCGAAGTTGTGTCCGAAGCAGTTCCAGAGCAAGCGGCAGCAGAAGCTGAAGCCAGCGCTCCGGTTGCAACGCAAGAGACACCTACTGAAGAAGCGGCCGAATAACCATGATTGATGAGGCACTAGAACACCTCGTTAAAGGCATTGTTGATAATCCTGCTGAAGTTGTAATTACGGAGAAGACTCATCACCGTGGAACAACACTTGAAGTTCGCGTTCACCCAGATGACATCGGCAAGGTAATTGGCCGCAACGGAAGAACTGCTCGCGCACTTCGTACTGTTGTAAGTGCAATTGCTGGCCGTTCGGTCCGCGTCGATCTCATCGAGGCCGACGAGGCCAGATAAAAATGCTTCTTGTCGTCGCCCGAATTGGGCGTGCGCACGGAGTACTTGGTGAAGCAACAATTGAAGTTCGCACCGACCAACCAGAAGATCGATTTCAAATTGGAACGAGTTTAATTACCGATCCAGCGAACTTTGGTCCACTAAAAATTGCTTCAGTACGTGATCACAATGGAACTCTGCTTCTTGGATTTGTTGGTATTAATGACCGCAATCAAGTTGAGGAACTGCGCAATGTCTTATTGCTTTCTGAGGTTGATATCGAAGATGGCACAAACGATGATGATTTCCATTTGCAGCAATTACTCGGTTGCCTTGTAGTTACGAATGAGGGCAAGGAGCTAGGCCCGGTTACTGATGTAGTCGCGCTACCTGGACAGAATCTATTAGCTGTAGATTATTTGGGCCGAGAAATTTTAATTCCATTTGTGAAATCGATCGTCCCTGAAGTAAGTATCAAAGATCGCAAGATTACGGTTCTACCACCAGAGGGGTTACTTGATGAGTAAAGTAAATCGCTTTGATGTAATAACAATATTTCCAGACTATCTTGCTCCGCTAAAGCTCTCATTGATTGGTAAAGCAGCAGAAGCCGGCTTAATTGAAATAGGCGTCCATGATCTGCGTGCGCAGACCACCGATGTGCATGGCTCGGTTGATGACACTCCTTATGGCGGCGGCGCCGGCATGGTTATGTCACCGGAACCATGGGGCAAAGCAATTGATTTAGTCGCCGAGCTCTCCGATGCGCCCGTGCATGAGCTAATCGTTTTAACCCCCGCTGGCGAGAAGTTGACCCAGAAAATTGCGGAAGAGTTAACCAAATCAAGACACTTAATTTTTGCTTGTGGTCGTTATGAAGGTATCGACGCCAGAGTTACGGCTTATTACCAAAGTCAGCCCAACTTCAAAGTTCGCGAAGTTTCTATTGGTGACTATGTATTAGGTGGCGGAGAAGTTGCGACCCTTGTAATCATGGAAGCAATTATTCGCTTAATTCCTGGCGTAATAGGAAATCCATTATCACTCGAAGAAGAGTCGCACTCTTTAGAAGATGAAAACTCAACTTTGGTTGAATATCCAACCTACACAAAACCTGCGCAGTGGCGTGGGCTAAACGTTCCGGAAGTCCTTTTGTCTGGGAATCATGGGGCCATCGCCGCCTTTCGACGTGAGCAATCTCAAATACGTACGACGAAATTAACTAGGAATCCCGAAAAGTAACTAGCGAGTAACCACTGGGTATGAGGTAAGTTCCACCTATGGCTAGCATCGATCCCCAAGTTCAGGCGCGTTTAATTCGCGATCTTGAACCAGTCGTTGCTGTCGAATTGGATAGGCACTTAGCCACAACTAAGGATTGGTATCCACACGAGTATGTCCCGTGGAGTGAAGGCCGAACTTTTGCTGGCCCGCTTAACGGCGATGCCTGGGAAGCAAAAGATTCTAAGTTAACTCCAATCGCACAGGACTCTTTGATTCTGAATTTACTCACTGAAGATAATCTGCCTAGCTATCACACCGAGATTGCAGTTTCCATGTCTCGCGACGGCGCTTGGAATAGTTGGCTAAATCGTTGGACAGCAGAAGAAGGCCGTCATGGAATTGTTCTTCGTGATTATCTGATGGCAACTCGTGGCGTAGACCCAGATGAGTTAGAAGATTTGCGGATGGCGCATATGCAAGTTGGGTATGAAACGCCATATGACAATGACATGCTCCACACAGTTTCTTACGTAACATTTCAAGAGTTAGCAACCAGAATTTCGCACCGCAATACGGGCCGAATTTCTGATGACCCGATCTGCGAGGGCATGTTGGCCAGAGTTGCTCTAGATGAGAATTTGCATATGTTGTTCTATCGCAACCTGCTTGGGGCTGCCCTTGATATGGAACCAGACTCGGCAATGATCGCTATTAAAGATGTTGTTACTAATTTCCAGATGCCGGGCGCTGGAATGCCTGGTTGGGGTCGTAAGTCAGTTCAGATTGCGTTGGCTGGCATCTACGATCCAAAATCACACTTAGAAGATGTCGTCGCACCGGTCTTGCGTGCTTGGCGAATATTTGAGCGCGAAGATTTCACAGCAACTGGTGAGGCTGCTCGAAATGAGTTGGCAGAATATATTTCGTCAGCAGAAGCTGATGTCTCGCGCTTTGTTGAGAAGCGAGATGCACATTTTGATCGCCTAGTTGCACGTGGGCAGAATCCAATTCGCTTAAAACCTTAAATTCCTAGCGTTATGTGTTCTAATCGAATTCACAGGGAATAATTCCGACACGCCGAAGGTTGATTAGGTACTTGGGCTACTTATAAGACACTATCCGCCCTGACGGCAATAAAAATAAAAGCGTAGAAATTGCGATAAAGCTAGATGAAAAGAGGGAGGTGCCATGGCAACGGATTACGACACACCGCGAAAAACGGATGAAGAACTCCACGAAGAATCTCTCGAAGAGTTAAAAGCTCGCAGAGCAGATGCCCAATCTGGACAAGTTGATATTGATGAAGAAGAAGCGGCTGAGAATCTTGAACTTCCTGGCGCTGATCTTTCTGGCGAAGAGTTAACTGTTCGTGTTGTTCCAAAGCAGCAAGATGAATTTACTTGTTCAAAGTGTTTCTTAGTTCACCATATTACCCAGCTTGCACGAGGCGAAGGCGCCAAGGCAGTGTGTACTGACTGTGACTAATGAATATTGTGACTAATGAGTGTTGAGAAGTTTTGCAAGATCATTCGCTCTATTGGTGCTAATTAACCAGTAGGGCGTTTCATCTTTTGGGTCCCGTAACTCAATTTTGATGGCCGAGTTAACCCAAAACCGCAATTGTAGGAATGCTGCTGGATCCCCATCGACGCCTCTTGTCTTGGCTAATTCGGTGAAGGCAAGGGGTGAGAAATTTTTTAAATAGGCACGCTCGATGGCAGCCGGACCGACTAGCAACCAGCCTTTAGTAACAGTGATTATCAGTTTAGTTTTTATCGATGCCAGAATCAGCAGCAAAAATTGAATGACCGAAATTATGATTGTTGCCATCGGTGAAATTGCCGCCCAGACCGCGAGTGAAATAGATCCGGTAAGAAATAGCGCAAATGCCCAGAGCCACCACGGCCATCCTAATTTTTCCTGATAAAGCGGGGCACCATAGTTGGTATCGAAATGTCGCTTGGTGTTGCCCATGGCGGCACGCTACTGCATTCGCAAGTTAGGGGAGCAGGGTTGCATTACAGTAAAGGCATGAGTCGAGTTCCAAGTACCGTTCCACCAAGCGGAGCCCAGATTCCAGAACGACATGAAAAGGCGCCGCTACCCGGCACCAAAATCCCTTCGCACTTTGGACATTGTTTTGGTTGTGGTGAATTACATCCAACCGGTCTTCATTTAGTAGCGCATGCCGGAAGCGGACAGAATTTAACAGCAGTCTTTACCGTTACCGAAAATCATCAAGGTGCACCAGGTCTTGCTCATGGTGG
>CAIMMQ010000050.1 GCA_903842675.1 uncultured Actinomycetes bacterium | reverse complement strand
TTAACTTTGCCATTTTTATTTCCTATTCTGTTTCTTTTTAATTTGGTGACGGAGGTTATTCGGTAACTTCTGGAGTTGCTTCGGAGACTGCTTCTGCTGGAACCACTGCCTCGTCGGTAGTAGTTGTCGCTTCGGACACTGGTTCAACTGAATCTGGAACCACTGCCTCGTCGGTAATAGGTGCCACTTCGGACACCACTGCCTCGTCGGTAGTAGTTGTCGCTTCGGACACCACTGCCGGGCTAGTTTCAGCAACGGCTTGGACACCTTCTGCAGCTTCTTTCTTCAATCGAAGTGCATCGATGGTTCGGATTGCCTTAGCAAGCGAGCCCTTCATTGCACCAGCAAGCTTGGACAAGAGAACCTCACGGGACTCAAGATCAGCGAGCTTCATGATCTCAGCGGTTGTAACAGGCTTGCCTTCGAAGATGCCACCCTTGATTACAAGGAATGGATTCTCTTTAGCAAAATTCTTGAGGCTCTTTGCGGCATCAATTGGATCACCCTTTACGAAGGCAAGTGCAGAAGGACCGGCGAGAAGTGCATCGTCGATTTCTACGCCAGCATTCTTAGCGGCGATCTTTGTGAGGGTGTTCTTAACTACCGAGTACTTGGTTGTTGCACCAAGCGAACGGCGAAGTTCCTTCATCGATGTTACAGAGAGACCACGATATTCGGTCAGCACGGTTGCATTTGCTGAACGGAAATCTTCCGTCAACTCAGCTACTGCTGCTTCTTTATCTGGGCGAGCCATTTGGCTTCCTTTCGCTCATCTTTCCATTTACTTCATTTTTACTTCTTAAAATCAAAAAACCCCGTCGCATAAATGCGCACGAGGTTACGTGGGCACCTATGCTGGCTGTTTTCCAACAATTAACCTTTTAGTTTTATCTAAAAGGGCCTGCAGTCTTTGGTACGGGTCTTTCTGGTTCGTGATTACTTCTTGATTACTTGACCAAGGGTAGGTTATTGGGCCTACCCCAGTCAAAATCTCCGTTATTCAGGCTTAATTACGCCTGAACGTTATCTCCACCATCGCGAGAAATTGTTGGGTCTACCTGAATTCCAGGTCCCATCGTTGTCGAGATAGTTGCCTTGCGAATGAAGCGACCCTTTGATGAGTTTGGCTTCGCACGCATAACTTCTTCAAATGCAGCTGTGTAGTTCTCTGCTAGTTGATCAGCTGTGAATGATGTCTTACCAATGATGAAGTGCAGGTTTGAATTCTTATCAACACGGAATTCAATCTTTCCGCCCTTGATGTCATTAACTGCCTTTGCAACGTCAGTAGTTACAGTTCCGGTCTTTGGGTTAGGCATTAAACCACGAGGTCCAAGAACCTTTCCAAGACGACCGACCTTACCCATTAATTCTGGAGTTGAAACAACGGCATCGTAATCAAGACGACCCTTTGAAACTTCTTCGATTAATTCATCTGCGCCGACAATGTCAGCACCAGCAGCACGTGCTTCTTCAGCGCGCTCGCCACCTGCGAATACCAACACGCGAGCGGTCTTACCGGTTCCGTGTGGCAAGTTAACAGTTGAGCGGATCGCTTGATCTGCTTTCTTAGGATCGACACCGAGAAGTAGCGCAACTTCAACAGTCGCGTCGTACTTGGTTGTCGATGTTTCTTTCGCCAATTTAACAGCTTGACCAGGAGTGTAAAGATTCTTCTGATCGATCTTTGCTGCGGCTTCGTTATATTTCTTACTGCGCTTCATTTCATCTCCTTAGTTATTCGAGCAACCGGTTGGTTTCTCGGAGTTGTGGTTAGCGGACCAGCGAGGTCCTCCCACGTATTGCTTTTATTAATTAACCGACAGTAATACCCATTGAGCGAGCGGTACCGGCGATAATTAATGATGCTGCCGCTAAGTCATTAGCATTTAAGTCAGCCATCTTGATCTTTGCGATCTCTTCAACCTGAGCCTTTGTAATGTTTGCAACCTTTGTCTTGTGTGGAACTGCTGAACCCTTTTCAACGCCAGCTGCCTTCAAGATAAGACGTGATGCTGGTGGAGTCTTTGTGATGAAAGTAAATGAACGATCTTCAAAGACGGTGATCTCAACAGGAATGATCTGACCCTTTTGAGCTTCGGTCGCTGCGTTGTACGCCTTAACGAAGTCCATGATGTTGACACCATGCTGACCAAGGGCAGGACCTACTGGTGGTGCAGGTGTTGCTGCGCCAGCTTGGATCTGCAACTTGATTAGTGCTGTGATCTTCTTCTTCGGTGCCATTTTTCTATTCCTTTTCTCGTATTTCTCGTATTTCCTGAGTATTTAAAAGTTCTTAGAGCTTCTGTACCTGGGCAAATGAAAGTTCTACTGGAGTTTCGCGACCAAAGATCGAGACCAAAACCTTTAGTTTTCCTTGTTCTGGCATGATCTCGGAAATTGTTGCTGGCAAGGTGGCGAATGGGCCATCCATAACAGTTACAGATTCGTTGATCTCGAAATCGATCATTCTCATATCGATCTTGTCTGACTTCTTTACTGGGCGTGGTGCCAAAATGTTTTCAACCTCAGCAAGTGTTAAAGGTGATGGGTGGTGTGCGTTTCCAACGAAACCAGTTACGCCTGGAGTGTTACGTACGCAAGACCATGATTCATCAGTGAGTTCCATGCGAACTAGGACGTAGCCAGGAAAGACATTTCGCTTTACTTGCTTACGTTGGCCGTTCTTAATTTCAGTAACTTCTTCTTCTGGAACTTCAATCTGGTAAATGTAATCTTCCATGTTGAGTGAGGTAATACGGTTGGCTAAATTTCCCTTTACCTTCTTCTCGTATCCCGCATAAGAGTGAACGACGAACCAATCGCCAGAAGCCGTGCGCAAGGCGCGACGGAATTCTGCGTTCTCATCATTCTCTTCTTCAAGTTCTGCTTCTTCGGAAACTTCGAGCGCAACTTCATCTTCGATTGCAGAGATGGCTTCGACTGAACCAACTACTTCATCGGCTATCACGGTTTCAATCACTGCATCGTTAGTCTGAGCATCGGCTGCTGCAAGAGCGGCTTCGAATTGATCTACATTTTCAACAGTCATGACGCCCCCTTATCCAAATACCCAGAAGACAACCTTTGTAAGCACTACATCAAGTAGCGATACAACGGCGATGATGAAACCAACGAAGACCAATACAACTGCTGTGTAAGTTGTGAGTTGGTTACGAGTTGGCCAAACGACCTTACGAAGTTCAGAAATAACTTGGCGATAGAACAGGTTGATGCGACCGAAGAGACCGAGCTTCTCTTCAGCTGGATGGTTGTCAGCGTTGTGCTTCTCATCAACCACTTGCGCTACCTCTTTCTATCTAACTAATTGGAACTGAATAAAAATCTTTTCTAGCAGTACAACGTGCAGGGCAGGAGGGACTTGAACCCCCAACCGCCGGTGTTGGAGACCGGAACTCTAGCCAATTGAGCTACTGCCCTTCGGGCGCAAGAACAGCTCTGATCCTTCATGAGACATGAGTGATCATGACCTTTTGCAAGCGCCAGAAAAGGGAGTGTAGAGGTATGGGCGTGCCCGCGTAAAATTGGGATGGCATACTCTCCCTCTATGAGCGCAAAACCAAGAATTTCCCGCAGAGTTGCAGCGATTGCAGAATCAGCAACCCTTGCGGTTGATGCCAAGGCCAAGGCGCTAAAAGCCGCCGGTCGACCAGTTATCGGTTTCGGAGCTGGTGAGCCTGATTTTCCAACACCTGACTACATCGTTGCAGCAGCGATTGATGCGGCGAGTAAGCCAGCAAATCATCGTTACACACCAACAAGTGGTCTACCAGAATTACGCGAAGCAATTGTTAAAAAAACACTTCGCGATTCGAATTATGCAATCACCGTAGATCAAGTTCTAGTTACAAACGGTGGCAAGCAAGCGGTTAATCAAGCATTCGCAACAATTCTTGATCCAGGTGATGAAGTAATTTTGCCTTCGCCTTACTGGACCACTTACCCAGAATGTATTGCGCTAGCTGGTGGAACTGTTGTTGATATTTTTGCCGATGAATCCCAAGACTTCTTAGTAACTGTTGAACAACTCGAATCAGTTCGCACGCCAAAAACTAAGGCACTTCTCTTTTGCTCACCATCAAACCCAACAGGTTCGGTTTACTCTCCTGCGCAGGCAAAAGCTATCGGTGAGTGGGCACTCGCTCATGGCATCTGGGTTATCACTGATGAAATTTATGAACACCTTCTTTATGACGGTGCCACTGCCCCAAGTCTTCCAGTTTTGCTTCCAGAATTAGCAGACCAAACAATCATCATTAATGGTGTTGCAAAAACTTATGCAATGACTGGTTGGCGAGTTGGCTGGATGATCGGGCCTAAGGATGTAATTAAGGCTGCAACGAATCTGCAATCCCATTCAACTGCAAACGTTGCCAACGTCTCGCAGCGTGCGGCAGTTGCTGCGCTTAATGGTGACCTTGCTGCCGTTCGTGAAATGGGTGTGGCATTTGATCGTCGCCGCAAACTCATCGTAAAAATGCTTAATGAGATTCCTGGCGTTATCTGCCCAACTCCTACTGGTGCCTTTTATGTTTATCCATCTGTAAAAGGCGTTCTTGGTAAAGAGATTCGAGGCAAGCGGCCACAAACCTCGGCCGAGCTCGCAACTTTGATTCTGGAAGAAGTAGAAGTTGCTGCAGTTCCTGGTGAAGCCTTTGGGCCATCTGGCTATCTCAGATTCTCATACGCAACTAGTGATGAGGACATCGTTGAAGGAATAACTCGCGTTGCAAAATTGCTGGGCGAAGCTAAATAATTTAAAGGCTTACGCCAACAAACTGCACTTCTGGTTCTAAGGTAATTCCAAACTTAACTCGCACTTTTTCGCGTGCATCGCGAGCAAGTGCAATTAAATCTGAAGCGGTTGCATTGCCCGTGTTAGAAAGTGCCAGAACATGTTTTGGCGAAATTTGTGCCCCTGCAAGCCGATCGCCTTTGTGCACGCCGGCATTTTCCATGAGCCAAGCTGCGGAGGTTTTTACATTCCCATTTTCTTGAACCCAACGTGGTGCACCCTCTGGAAGTTTCGCAGCCTCGGTTGGCGTCAGGATTGGGTTGATAAAGAAGGAACCAGCAGAATTAATTCCCATGTTGATGAGCATTCCTTTTGCACCACGTAGCGCCAGAACAGCATCACGTACTTTAGAAACTTCAACTCGCGCCCCAATTTCAACGCCGAGTGCATTTGCTAATTCAGAATACTGAATTGGTAATGATGCCTCACCTTTGCGCAGCTGGAAGGTCGCGTCAAGGATTACCCAACGGCCAGCTTCCTTTTTGAATTTCGAACTGCGGTATTCAAAATCGCAATCACTTGCTGCAAATGTCTTGACTTCATCGTTCTTGCGATCGAAAGCCCGCACTCGCGCAATTACTTCACTGACTTCATGGCCATATGCCCCAATGTTTTGAATTGGTGCCCCACCTACAGTTCCTGGAATTCCACTTAGCGATTCAAGATTCGCCAGCCCTTTTTCGATAGTGAAGGCAACAAAACGATCCCAATCCTCGCCAGCACTAACTGTCAGGGTGCCGCCACTGCACGCATCAAATTCATAGGAATTCCCAAGTGTTTCAACTCTTATGACCGTGCCAGAAAATCCAGCATCACTTACAAGAACGTTAGATCCGCCGCCAAGAATTAGCAGTGGGGTTTGGGATTTGTCCGCAGAACGAACGGCTTCAATTAATTCTGCTTCGGTAGAAACATGAATCAAATCAGTTGCGGGACCGCCAACTTGTAACGAGGTGAATTTAGAAAGGTCGGCGGTGCTCATAAGAGAAGGTTACCGCGCCCTACCTGCGGGCTACCAAGATCTCATTCTTACCGCGGAAGCGATCAAGAATTCGATCGTAAGTCTTCTTAGATTGTGTCTCACGATATTCCGGATCAGTGTCGTAGTAGCCGTGATGGCGAGCTTGTTCCAGTGGCAAATCCATCTGCCACAACCTGCCTTGTGCCTGGCGTAATTTAAGTGAAAATTCCATATCAGCATTTCTATAATAAACCGCCCGCGAATTAAAACCACCAACCTCTAAGGCTGCATCGCGGTTTACCGCCATGAAATATCCAAATAAGACATCAACTTCGCCAACACCTTTATCATCAACACTTCGCCACTCATCCTCCACATTCACCAACCCACCACGCCAACCAGCAGCACAGAATTTAAGGTTTGCAATCTTTTCTAGTGCTGGAGAAATTGCATCACCTTGCACAATTGTTGAAGGATCCATAATTATTACGGCGCTTGAGTTTGCTAATTTTAAGAGTGCATTATTTGCCTCGCCCCAGCCAACACCTTGGGTTATTTGAACTATGAAAGTCCGCTCATCAAGAAGTGGTTCAAGTGCGGTGATATCTAAGTCGCCACTTACCAAGATATAAATTGCGATATCAGCACCACTATTTGATTTGAGAGCAGTTACGCAGGTGGCTGCATCATCTAGAAATCCATCGACGTAGATGGCAACTGTGGCTTTAAAGGAGGCTTTAGTTAAGCTACGCAAATCTCCAATTCGGTTATAAATCTTCAAATTGGCTTTCATCAGAGTTTGATAACGCCCTTTGCCATTCCTAGAACCTTCACATCGTTGCAAAGCGCCGTTAGTTCAACCTTGGCAAAGCCATCCGATATTTCGGCAACTTTCCCAGAGATTATTAGCGCAACGTCGGTGTTTACTGGGACTACTACTGGCTTAGTAAACCTTGCCGAAAATTCAGTGACAGCCTCTGATCCATTTATTTCTGAAAGGTACTTTCCGGCAAGCGCCATAGTCAGCATGCCGTGCGCAATTACATCAGGAAGCCCAACAGATTTAGCAAATTCTTCATTTTGGTGGATCGGATTTTGATCTCCACTTGCATTCGCATAAGAAACCAAAAGTGCGCGATTAATCAAAAAGGTTTTCGGGGCTAGTTCTTGCCCAACTTGTAAATTACTCATGCGCGCACCACAAGGGTTGACCAAGTTGAAACAATGAGCTCGGCTCCTGAGTGCAAATCAGAACGCACGGTGACGATTTCATTTCCGGCCATAACGCGAGCGCTCTCAATGGTGGAAGAACAAACTAATTTATCGCCGGCAATTATTGGTCGCTTAATTTCAAATTTCTGATCGCCATGAACTACCCGGGTCCAATCCAAACCACTGTCTTGCAGTAATTTTTGGGATTGGTCTAACGTTATTGAAATCGCAAAAGTGGGTGGCGCGACAGCTAGATTATTTTCACCGACGACAGCAGCAAACTTAGAAATTGCTTCCGCGCTTACGGTAGTTGTATCGGCACCTTTAAAAGTGCGCCCGACTAGGTCGGGGCTAAGCATTTGTTATCGAGTCTCGCGGTGAAGTTGTGAAGACTTGCAACGAGGACAGAACTTCTTAAGTTCAAGGCGGTCTGGATCGTTACGACGGTTCTTCTTTGTAATGTAGTTACGTTCTTTGCACTCTACGCAGGCCATTGTGATCTTTGGGCGTACATCCGCGCTCTTGCTTGCCATAGTCGTGCTCCTTTTACTTCCTATTAATTCTGATCAAAATCTTGGGTGAAACAAGAGCGTAAGGCTACTTCACCTATGCTCATTTCGAAAATTCACGCTTAGGACGCAACTACTTTTCGCGTAACTATTGGTAGCGGGAGCGGGATTTGAACCCACGACACAGCGATTATGAGCCGCTTGCTCTACCAAGCTGAGCTATCCCGCCCTAATAGTTTTTGATATTCCTAGATTACGCTAGAAAGATCGAGCCCCCCAACGGAATCGAACCGTTGACCTCTTCCTTACCATGGAAACGCTCTACCGACTGAGCTAGGGGGGCGGATAATGATTTTCTTGATACGCGAGCGCTCAAGGAGGTTGAGCGTACAACCAGAGACGCTCTTGGGAGAAATTCAGGTTGTACCTATTTAATAGCCCCATATGTTAACTAATCCCCGCACACGTAAGCGCGCCCTTTTTGCCAGCTTTGGCGTATTTGCTCTTGCCCTTGCAACGATGATCGGAACCGGGGTCTATCAGTTTGGATATTCCCACGAAGAATTGCCACCCGTTCCAATGCATTCGGATTTAACTCGTCAACCAATGACAACTTTTGCGGATTCCTTAAACATAAATACTCCGGAAGATATTTCACAAGTACCTAATTCAACTTGTGCGCCGCTCGCAAGCAATTGGGTTGCAAAAGAGAATGCGCAACCTGGAATATCAATGACTACTAAGGATTGGCAACAATTAGATTTGCAGAGTGCGGCTGGTTCAGCGCTTTGGCTAAATAAAACTTCCGCTGGCTGTGGGGATGAAATAAAGATTCATGCTTCCTTGTACGGAACGCGTGATACAAAATTTATAAATGGGCCAAGAACAATTCAGGCGATGCGCATTGGTTGGTATCAAGGTTCTGGCGCACGTGAGGTTTGGAATTCGGGACCAATATCGCTTAAGAACCAAAAAGTTATTTATCCAAAGAACGCACTTCGTATGGTTGATACAAAATGGCCAACCACCGCAACTATTAAGGTTGGTGCGAACTGGACTCCTGGTTTCTATCTTTTTGTAACTCGTGCAATGGACGGCCATATTGAAAATGCTGCCCCGTTGGTTATTAGAAGCCCGTTGGGAAGTTCAAAACTTCTTTTGGTTCATTCATTTTTAACTTGGAGTGCATATAACTCATTCGGAGGCCGTTCTGCATATTTCGGTGTCGGTGCTACACAAACCGAAATGCGAACAGACCGCAGTCGAGTCGTTTCCTTAGACCGTCCTATTGTCGGAAGTGGTGGATTCGCTGTTCATCGAGATGCAATTTCACTCGTCCAGTTTCTCGAGCGTGAAGGAATAAATGTTGATCAGGAATCAGATATAGATATTGACTCATGGCCATCTATTACAAAAAGTTACAACGGCCTTGTTCTGGGTGGACATCCAGAATATTTCACACGTCGAATTTTTGATTGCTTGCTTGCTGCCCGTAATAGCGGAATTAACTTAGCAATTCTCGGCGGTAATACGGCAGTTTGGCAGACTCGCTTAACTGCATCCCCTGTTGGCGAAAATAGAAGGCTAATTATTTATCGCAACCCTAAAGAAGACCCAGTTCAAGAATTGAGTCAAGTTTCTATTGCATTCTCGGATGGGCGTTTGAATGTTCCTGGAACACTTATTACTGGATCTCTCACTGATGGTGTTCACGTTTATGGCGATATGAAAGCCACATCGATTCCATCTTGGTTGAAAATCCCAAGTGGTTCATCCATAACTGGAATTTCTCCAGACAGTGAAGTAGAACAAGCCGTGAAAACCGTTGCAGCGGCGCCCAACGTTCACATTCTATTTTCGGGAAATATGCACTACCGCGACAGCGCAACTGTTGGTAGCAAACGCAATATTTCACCTATCGCCCAATCGCTCTGGTTCACAACACCATCTGGATCTGCAGTATTCAATGCCGGTATCACGACTTGGTCGTGCGATCTAATTGCCACTTGTGCTTACTCAACAGTTGATGAGAAATCACGTACGACTTTGGATAGTGTCACCAAACAGGTACTAGCATTGTGGCAGACCAAAGGAATTGGAAAAACCCTTAAATGAGAGCTCGCAACTATCACCTGCCAAACCTTCCACACTGGCATAAAGTTCACCGCGGTGAACCGAGATGGCCCGTTTCCTTCGTTGTTGTAATTGTTATTGCACTTCAATTCTTACTGCCTAAATCGCTTTCGCTGAAGTCTCAGCCAATAATTTGTGCAGTTGAAGCAATTCTCGCCATTGCGCTATTTGCGGTAAATCCAGGGCGTATCAAGGCTCATGCCCCCGGTCGTTGGTCGCTAGGAATTGCACTAACTGGTGTCATGACTATTTCAAATATTGCATCTGCAGTGCGCTTGGTTCAATCCTTGATTGATGGCTCCGTTAACGATGCGACAAAGTTGCTCTGGTTTGGTGGTTCGATTTGGCTTACCAATATCGTGGTGTTTGGACTTTGGTATTGGGAGTTTGACCGTGGCGGCCCAGGCGCGCGGGCCGAGGCAATCGATCCTTATCCAGATTTCTTATTCCCACAAATGACTGACCCAGAATACGCACCAGAAAATTGGGCTCCTTCGTTTTTTGATTATCTTTACACGTCCTTCACAAATGCCAGTGCTTTTAGTCCAACCGATGTCTTGCCACTAACGAGATGGGCCAAGATCCTGATGATGGTTCAGTCAGCGACTTCGTTAATAACTGTTGGTCTAGTTATTGCTCGTGCCGTAAATATTCTTAAATAAAAAAGCCCACCCGATTCGTTCTAGGTGGGCTTTTTCAGATTTATTTATACGTGGATTGTTCCGACTGCATCGATTGCGCCGGGATTCTTCTTACGCAATACGAATAGTGAAATAACTCCTACCAACATCCAGACAGCCATGAAATATGCGGCATATGAAAGTGGTGCGGCTAGGTGCACGATGAATCCAAGACCAGGAATACCAGTAATACCAGCAGCATTCATGAATCCAGGAATCAGGAATAGTACGCCGATGATCGGAACCACAATGTGAATAATTGGGTGACGATCTTCTTTGCGAT
Source organism: uncultured Actinomycetes bacterium (assembly GCA_903842675.1). GTDB lineage: Bacteria > Actinomycetota > Actinomycetes > Nanopelagicales > Nanopelagicaceae > AAA044-D11. Next base: position 8,709 of record CAIMMQ010000050.1, on the reverse strand, counting down.
GCTTTGCGTAGTAACCGATGCAGGCAATATTTGCAACGATATACACAAGGACAACGACTACGACTAGTCCAGTTGCGACAATACCGAAAGCTACTTGTGGTGTGTACTTAAATCCAAGTCCTAATCCAATTGCAAGACCAATGATTAACTGCCATAGAAGGGCGCTCTTTGGTGACTTGTATTTTGGATCAAGATTTGCAAATGAACGTGGAAAGGCACCAGCGCGGCCAAATGCATAGGCAGTACGAGTAAATACGTTTGCTCCAGCATTTGCGTTGGCAATAGTTGAGTTAACAATTGCAAGCAACACTAGAACGTAGAAGATCCCAGATACGCCTTTTGCTAAGCCATCCCAAGGGACGCCATTGTTGTATCCGGCAAAGTCTTTGAACTTATCTGGACCGAAGACAACAGTTGCGGCGTATGTCGTGAAGATATACACAGCAGCAATCGCAACAGTTGCAATCATGATCGCTTTTGGAACATTCTTACGTGGATCTTTGCTCTCTTCAGCCAGTGGAGCAGCCGCTTCGAAACCAGAGAATGCAAGAAGTGTGAATACAGAACCAGCAATTACGCCTGACCAGCCATTAAAGCCCTTGGCATTTGCATGTGCTGTTGTGAAAACTGAAAGGGTATTTGCATGACCAGCTTTAAAGACAAGAAATACACCAAGTAGTACGAAGACTGAGATTTCAAAAAATCCCAACCAAGTTCCTACCTTTGCGGAAGTTCTAACTCCGCGATAAACCAACCAGCAAACTAAAAGTGTTCCGAGTGTCATAAATATCCACCATGAACCGATTGGGAAAGTTTTGCTCTGTGAATTCCATTCGCCGGCAACTGTGTAGCCAAGTTGCAACATAACAAGTGGGACGATGAGAATTTCAACTGCGGCATAAGCCCAACCAACTAAATATCCAACCCATGGACGTAGACCAATCGCGCTATAAGTTGCGACTGAACCAGCAGCAGGAATGTGCTTTGCTAATTGTCCAATACTGGAAGCGGTAAATAAAATTCCGATGAATGCAAATAAAACTGCAAGTGGCAGTGCGCCACCAGCAAGTGGTGAACCAAATGGGATTGAAGCAGCTATCGCCGCACCGGGCGCCATCGAGCAGATTGATTGGAATACAACTTCGCGAAGTCCAATCGCATTGCTTTCAAGTTTGCTAACTGGGTTGCTCATATTTCTCCTTCACACTTGACCTCTTAAGGAGCGGATTCACTCCTTTTAACTTGAGGGAAGTGTGGCACCTCTGGAACTGGTTACTGTGGAGTACGCACCAAAATTTCCGCTGTTATTTACGAAATAAGCGCTTAAATGGTTTCAGCAGACGCTTGCTTAGCTTTGTCGTTTGATCAATTGTCGAAACCTTTAAAATCTTATTCGAAGCTGGCTCCCCTGGTGTTAAAACTTCATGCAACGCGGGTGATGATTCATCTAACGAATCTGCTATTCGTTCAATATTTGAGACAAGGGCAATTCCTCGAACCAAGTGCTCCTGGCCAATTTGTGTTGAATTATCTATTAGTGAATCGGCGAGAGCAGCGCCAGCAAGTCGAATATCTGAAGTGGCACTCTCTGTCGAGGCAAGGCTTGCCAAATTTCTAATCTGATCTGCTTTTGTTGTTATTGCATAACTCGCTGAAGAAAGAGCGTGTGCAATCTGGCGCTGCGTTGAAATTGGAATTCCATCTTCAACAGCAGCTTCAAATAAGGTTCTCGCTATTGTGCGAACTTGAACAACGGTATGTTCAATTGCAATTCCTTGGGTATATAGATTTTCTGCCTCAACTTTTTGCGCAGTTGGAAACCATTTGGCATAACCGAGAGCTTCAAGTGCTTGGGTACGAAGAGATGGTATTTCGTCAGCAAGAAGTCGGGCCTTGGCAAGCCATTCACCTGCTTGATCTTGCTCGTAACCAGCTGCGACACCTTCGGCCATTTTTCCAAGTAAATCTGCCGATCTGGAAGCGAGTGAGGAAATTTTATCAACCGTCCTACCCGCTGGTGTTTTTCGGTGTGAGAAATATGAAAAAACAATTGCAACGCCAGCGCCAATTAAAGTGGACATCAATCTTGAGAATGCCGTGCTCTCACTTAATCCGGGCCCGATAACAATGAGTGCAGTTACTGGAACGTTTACCGAGGCTACTTCACCTAGATGTAGCCCACGTGCAACAACTGAACAAAGTAGGACCGTTATTCCAACTGCGATGATTCCAAAATTAAATAGCCAAACGGTGAGCAGTGCGACTCCTGCGCCTATTGCAGTTCCAACGATTTGCCCGAAACCTTCTCGAACTGATTTATAAAGTGAAACACGAATACTCAAACTACAGATGATTGCGGCTACTACTCCGCCATTTTTTATTGCCAAGTCACCAATTTGCCAAGCAACCGAGGCGGCGATGGAGGCAACCAGGATTAAGCGAACCCAAGCACGGCGATCTGTAAAGAGTTTTTTAATCCTCTTAAATAGCCGCTTCATGTTTTAGTGGCTACTTAACCAGCGAGGAGAACGCCAACGTAGGTGGCACCGATAGCCGCAAGTCCGCTCACCGATCCCCAGATTGCCATCGACTTCGGATTCTTGCTACGAGAATGTAAATACGCAGCTGCGCCAGAGAGCAGAACTACTGTCATTTTGATACCAACTACTGCGTGATAACTTTTTGGGGCATCGCTAGGAATCTTTGTTAAATTCCAAAATCCAGTTATTACAAGTAGCGCAAATGCCGGCCAACCAATTTTGTTAAAAGCGCGAGCGATGACTCTTGGTAGCTCTGGGCTTTGCTTGCGAAGAATTGGAACCAACGCTGCAAGTGTGAACTGACCGCCAACCCAAATCGTTGCACCAATCACATGCAAGAAGATGCGAAGACCGTCCAATGCAGGTGCGATTTGAACTGTGGTTGCGCTAAAAGTTGTCATGTTCCAAGGGTACTGCCAAGATACGGATACGTATTTCAGGGTCGGTGTAATTCCGAACCGGCAGTTAAAGTCTGCGACCCGTTAGCATCCAGCAAACGGTGGATTTGGTGAAATTCCAGAACCGACGGTTAAAGTCCGGATGAGAGAGGTACGTAGAAAAGGGATGCCCCATGTCAGTAATTCACTGGCTTTTTAATGCACAAATACATTTCGGATCCAAGGCAATTTATTGGAAAGAAATAATCGGAAATATCTTCGGTCTCGCAAGTGCGCTCTTTGGAATGCGGCGCAAGATGTGGACCTGGCCAGTTGGAATAATTGGCAATGTTCTTCTATTCACCTTATTTATAGGTGGCCTAACCGATCCACATCAACAAACAAAGGTCATGCTTGGACAAGCTGGCCGTCAAGTACTTTTCATTTTAGTAAGCATCTACGGTTGGCAAAAATGGGTGCGAAATCGTGATGCTGGCAGTGATTCACTTGTAAAGATTCGCTGGACCACGACAAAAGAGAAGCTTCAAATAATTCCAACGGTTGTCGTATTTTTCCTGGTTGCTTATTACATTATTAAGGCGCTTGGTTCCTGGGCACCATTCCCAGATACCTGGATCTTTACTGGTTCCGCCCTTGCAACTTATGGACTTGCACGTGGCTATGTCGAATTCTGGCTAGTCTGGATTGCAGTCGACGCAGTTGGAACACCACTACTAATAAAGGGTGGCTACTACCCATCTGCAGCGCTCTACTTAATTTATGGCGCGTTCGTAATATGGGGATTCGTTTCCTGGTTGCTAATTGCGAAGAAGGAAAAACTGGCTGTGTAATTAAAAAAGCCCCGCGAATAATTTCGCGGGGCTTTTTTATTGCGATCTAGAACTGAATACCTCTAGTGAGAGCTCCATCAACAACTAAGTTGGTTCCAGAAATTCTAGAAGCACGTGGACTTGCCAACATTGTTACTGCGAATGCCTGCTCTTCAGGTGTTCCCATTCGGCCCGTTGGGTTGAGTCCCATGGCAAACTTAAATAGATCTGGGTTGCCACTTTCGATGTTCTCCCAAACTCCGCCTGGGAAATAAGTATTTCCGGGTGAAACGGTATTAGCGCGAATCTTTTTCTCGGCGAGTGAAAATGCTAAGTGCGCTGTGTAAGCAATAATTGCTGACTTAGCGGTTCCATATGGCCCACCCGCAAAATCTGCTTCGCGACCCGAAACACTTGAAATGTTTACAATTGCAGCGTTCTTGCTTTTTTCTAGATAAGGAATTGAAGTACGGCAAGTGCGAACGGTGTGCATCACATCAACATTAAAGGATGCTTGCCAGTTCTCTTCACTTTCCGGAATCGCAAGTGCGCTGACATTACAAACAACGATATCCAAGCCACCAAATGCCGTAGCAGAATCGTTCACCCATTTTTCAAGCTGTGCCATGTTTCCAACGTCAACAACACTTCCAATTACCTTTGCACCACTTTTACTTAGCGCCGCTTGTGTTGCTTTTACTTCATCAGCATTTCGTGCACAAAATGCGACGTTAACACCCTCTGCAATAAGTGATTCAACAATTGCATGACCAATTCCTTTGGTGCCACCGGTAACTATGGCGTTCATGCCTTTCATCTGTAGATCCATTTGAATCCTTTCGTAGCGTTGTCGATAGTTGGGCTTCTAGATTTTAAAGCGCGAGACCTTTGGCACGTTCTTTCAGGCTGGCATGCATACCTTGGAAAGCGCTGACATTAGGTAGCAAATCCTTTGCAGCCTTAACCACAACGCTGAAATTTGCATCCACAACGTTTGCAATTGGCGCTTTGGTTATTTGAGAAAGTAGTTGATATGAATCCATTTGATGTAACTTGTAAAGCTCCTGAAACCACCGAACCAATTCAACTTGGCCGATGCGCCAAGAATCTTCCATTGGACGTGATGAACCAACCGCCATATAGAACTCATCGTTTTCAATCCGTGGCCAAGCAGGTGCTGCGCCCTTAATTAAATCAACAATGATAATCGAATCCATTGCACCTTCAACTGCAGTGCCACAAGCTTCGCCTTCACCTTGCCGGTAATGTCCATCGCCAATTGAGAAGAGTGCGCCTTCAACATTCACGCCTAAGTAAACAGTTGCACCTTTGCGAACTTCTGGTGAATCCATATTTCCACCGAATCGTTCTGGGACAAGTGCGGATCTGACTTCACCACCGGCAGGTGCAACGCCGATAGTTCCAAACATACATTCCATAGGAAGTTCAACCGAAAAATCTCCAAAACGAGATTGGAATCCCACAGTATTTTTAGTTGTGTTAACTTCATAAATCCAAGTCGTATCTGGAAGGGGATCTTGCAGCATTGCAGTTCGGTCGGTAGAAGTTAAGCCGCCAAAAAATGGAATAGTGCTGGACGCGCCATGCCCGCGGGCAGGTTTCATGTCAACGATATGAATTGCAAGTGCATCGCCAGGTTCGGCGCCCTCAACGTAAAACGGACCGGTCTGTGGATTTACAAAACGTAAATCAACTTTTTCACTCGCAAGGTCGGTAATTTTATTTATCGTATTGTTAAATGCATCCTCAGACCACAACTTAAGTGCAGTTCCGGGTTTGATTTTCATAACAGGCGCCGCACCACCAAATGTGTAATTTAGCTGTTCGGCAGTTGGCTTAAACTCGATTGGATTCATTTCAATATTCTATGTTCCGCAGTCGAGCTTCGCAATGGTCTACTTAGGAATTCGAAGTCCTTGCATTCCACCATCTACAGTAATCGCTGATGCAGTTGTTGAACCTTGAAGTGGGCTGGCCAAGAAACAAATTGCACTTGCCACTTCTTGTGGTGAAACAAGGCGACCAATTGGTTGGCGGGCATCGAGAGCGGCACGCTCTGCAGCGGGATCTGCTGCCTGTGCAAGTAAGCGTTGTACCCAAGGTGTATCAGCCGTTCCGGGATGTACACAATTCACTCTTACTTTTTCGGCGACAAGATCATTTGCCATTGCCATTGTTAACGAAAGTACTGCGCCTTTTGATGCGCTATAAAGCGCACGCTTTGGAATTCCCGCTGTTGCTGCGACAGAACATGTATTTACGATTGATGCAGCCTTACTCTTTCGCAATAGTGGAAGAGCAGATTTAGAAGTACGCACAATTCCTAATACATTCACATTTAAAACTTTTAGCCATTCTTCAGAAGAATTACTTTCAATCGTGCCCACTGCGCTGATGGCAGCATTGTTAATCATGATGTCGAGGTTAGAAATCTTTGAAAATGCGGCAACCACTGATGCATCGTCACTAACATCGCATTGAAGCCAAGTGGCAGTACCGGCCATTTCACCTTCGGATAAATCCAAACCAAAAACCGTTGCGCCACGCTCTTTAAGTAATTTTGCAGTGGCAAGACCAATTCCTGATCCAGCACCAGTTACTGCTGCGGTTAGTCCTTGGAATTCAGTACTCATGCGCTTATCCATTCTTTTCCGGTTGGGAAGGTGAAGTCTGCAATGCTTTTAGCGTACATCTGGGAACCCGCCCCTGGCTTTAGTGGCGGCATGTAATGCGCATCTCTTATATCGGTTGGAACTACAAAGTGTTCGTGCAGATGATCAACGAACTCAACAACGCGATCTGGATGGTGGCCGGTAACAGCCACAGCATCAAACATCGCAAGGTGCTGCACCATTTCGCAAAGTCCCACGCCACCAGCATGTGGGCAGACCGGGACGCCAAACTTTGCCGCCATCAGAATATTGGCGATATTTTCGTTTACGCCTGCTACTCGTGTGGCATCTATCTGCATAAATGAGAATGATTTTGCTTGAAGCATCTGCTTGAAAATGATTCGGTTCATGCCGTGCTCGCCAGTAGCAACCCGGACTGGTGCAATCGCTTTTGCAATGGCGGCATGTCCAAGCACATCATCTGGATTTGTTGGTTCTTCAACCCAATGCAGGTTCACATCACCAATTCCTTTAATCCATTCAATTGCCTGATTAACATCCCAAACCTGGTTGGCATCAATAGAAATTTTTATATCTGGGCCAACTGCTTCACGCACTAAACGAAGTCTGCGCTTGTCATCTTCTAACGAGCCGCCACACTTTAATTTAATTAATTTATAACCACCTGCAACAGCTTCTTTTGCAAGACGAACCATTTTTTCATCGGTATAACCGAGCCAACCTGGTGTCGTTGTGTAAGCAGGTAAACCTTCGGCAAGTAGCTTGGCTTCGTTTGCAGCACGATTGCCTTGGGCCTTACGTAAAATTTCTAGCGCTTCATCTGGAGTTAAAGCATCTGTGATGTATCGGAAATCAACTAGTTCAACGATTTCTTCTGGTGATAAGTCAGATAAGAATTTCCAAAGTGGCTTCTTAGCGTGCTTTGTTACAAGATCCCATGCTGCTGTGATAACTGCGCCGGCAGCCATTTGAGTTACGCCTTTTTCTGGACCAAGCCAACGAATTTGGGAATCGCGAACCAGGCTTCGGGCAAAATCTCCCATACTCGTTGAAAGATCAGCTAGATCGCGTCCAACTGCGTACGGTGCAAGAAGTGCAATTGCATCGCATTGCAGATCATTTCCGCGACCGCATGTGAATACAAAACCGTGGCCTTCAAGATTTGGATCATCAGTTTCAAGAATTACAAGCGCAGCTGAATAATCTGGCTCCTTATTCATTGCATCTGAACCATCAAGTCCGCGTGAAGTTGGAAAGCGAACATCTACTGTTTTGAATCCAGTGATCTTTGGCATCAATTTCCCTTTTTTATTGAGTTAACTAGCAAAAATCCTATACGATAAATTCCGTGTTGCGACACCAGCAAAAAATCAAAATGAAGCGCACATCTCTCGAGTTGAGTCGCCTGAGCCTTGGGACCGCGCCACTCGCTGGACTTTTTACTTCAGTGAAAGATGATGAGAGCGACGCTCTTATCCATACCGCTTTTGACGCCGGAATTAATTATTTTGATACCGCTCCACTATATGGACATGGCAGCGCAGAAATTCGGCTCGGCAGAATTCTTAGAACTTTAAAATCACCTTACATTTTAGAGACCAAAGTTGGACGCATCTTAAAAAAAGTTGAAGCTGCCGAGCCAGTTCCTTGGTTCCCAGATGCCGATCCCCATATTGAACCTGTTTTTGATTATTCAAGAGATGGGATTTTGCGTTCGATAGATGACAGTCTGGCGCGAATGGGTGTTGACCATATTGATATCGCTCTAATGCATGATTGCGAAAATCATTCAGAAGAAGCGATCAATAACGCTTATCCAGTATTAGCCAATCTGCGTGACCAAGGAATTATTAAAGCGGTCGGTGTTGGATTGAACTTTGTCGATGTCGCCATGAAAATTATGAAGGCGGTTGATTTAGATATCGCGTTAATCGCGGGGCGTTACACGCTCCTTGATCAGAGTGCCGGTACAGCACTTTTGGATTATGCATTAGAACGTCAAGTAGACATAACTATTGGTGGTGTATTTAATTCCGGTGTTTTGGCTGATCCAAAGCCTGGTGCAACTTTTGAGTACTTACCGGCGTCGGATGAAATAATTAAGAAGGCCCAGGACATTGGCGCATTCTTAAATGAACGCGATATCCCGCTCACCGCTGCCGCACTTCAATTCCCATTGCGCCACCCTGCTGTAACCTCGGTGCTGACTGGTTCTCGAAGCAGCGCAGAACTACTCTCAAACATTGCAGATTTTGATCGTGCGCTCCCAGAAAATATCTGGACCGAGCTTGAGGATGCTGGACTAATA
>CAIMMQ010000049.1 GCA_903842675.1 uncultured Actinomycetes bacterium | reverse complement strand
TAAACCGGCACCACTACTTACCGCCGAGCACCGGCCGCAAAGTGCGTCGATTGATAAAGCAACGACAATAAACATTAATTTTCAAGCTATCCCAGATAAAGCAGTACCAGCAGAGTTTCAGCCAGCGATTAACGCCGCGGTAAGCGTTTGGGCAAATAGTTATTCCAGTAGCGTCCCAATAACTATCGATGCAATTTGGGAACGTCAAGCTTCTGCTGGCGTCCTTGCGGCAGCTTCACCTGGAAAGTTTTACAACAATTTTCCGGGCGCGCCGGACCCCGATCTTTGGTACGCATCCGCAATGGCAAACTCTCTCGCCGGGAAAGATCTAGATCCAAAAAGTTCAGAAATTACAATTAGATTTAACTCAACTAACACCGAGCGGCTCTACCTGGGAACTGATGGGAATTGTCCGCAAAATAAATATGATCTCGAATCAATTGTTCTACACGAACTCGGACATGGCCTAGGTTTTCTTTCCAATAGCGATTATGACAATTTCTTTGGTTTTGGAACCATCCAGCAACCAACACCATTTGATGCTTACTCTCAACTCCCCGATGGCAAACGTTTGATGGATCTTCCTTCGCCTTCTGTTGAACTTGGCAAGGCGCTGACAAATACTTTAGTTTGGTCTGGGCAATATGGAATTCGTGCGAACAACGGCATTAAACCAAAACTTTATACGCCACCGGTATATGAAAACGGTTCTTCGGTTAGCCATTTAGATGAAGCAACATTTTCCCAAAGCGGGGCTGACGCTGTTATGACACCGAACTTGGCAGCTGGAGAAGTTTTTCACGCACCGGGCCCAATACTCATTGCAATGCTTACTGATATGGCACAGAAGCCACCACCAGGAGTTGCATCAGGTATCCCAACAGTTCCACGAAATGTTAAGGCACTCGTGGGTGACAAATCCGCAATTATTACTTTTGATCCACCAATCAATGCCAGAACTTCCCAAGTTACGTCTTATCAAGTTCAAGTAACCCCTGGGGATCAAATTCGAACTGTTACTACAAGTCCTGCAGTTATCAATGGACTCAAAAATGGCACTGCTTACTCCTTCGCAATTAGTGCGCGGAACGCCTTAGGTGTCTCGCCACAAGCAACAACAAATGGTGTTATTCCCCAAATGGGTTGGCGCAGTTCTGTGATTGATCCTATGTCGGATGCCAAATTCTTGGCGACTGGTATCTATAACAAGAAAACTGTCGTCGCATATACCGATAGTGCAAGAGGTTTAATCAAGCTGGCGACTTGGACCGGTAATTCATGGGACATTTCAGTTGTTGATGGTGATAACACTGCAGGTGGTCGGACCAACGATAACGTAGCTGGAAACGTTTCTATGTGCATAAGCAAAGTTGGAAAGAGTGATGTATTAAATCTTTTCTATGCCGATCTAACGACTAAAGATCTTAAATCAGCGACCTTTGATGGTAAAAAATGGAGCTACAACATTGTTGATGGCAATGGACCAATCGTGCAGCCATATACCGATGCCATGCGCGTCCGGACTGCGAGTGATGTAAGTGTTTCAAATGCCTGCGCAGTTACACCTGCTGGGTTACAAGTTTTCTATCGTGACGAGAGTCAAGGAATTTTGCTCGGCGCGGTTAAAGACGGAAAATCTTGGCGCTATGAATTAGTCGACGGAGATTCCACACTTAACGGGCGTACAACTGGGGATGTGGGATTCCACTTACGCGCGGTTGCTGTTGGGAAGACAATTCATTTAACTTATGACTCGGTATTGAATGTAAACCAAGATCACAAACCAATTCGTGGTGAAGTACGTGATGCCACAAGGGACACGGTCTATCCAGAGGATTGGAAATACACCACAGTTCAAGCCACCGCAGGTGCGACGATTGTTGCCGGGTATGACGTTGCGCTAGATCTAATTGGTACGACAGTAAGTGCGGCGTGGTTGGGGGCATCTGGAATTTCACTTCCGGTCCCTGACTCAATTCAATGGAATCAAATTGGTCAAATTAATCCGGGTTTAGATCCGATTTCTAACGGAACAGATTTCTTCGGAGTTCCAAGTTCACCACTTGCCGTGGATAACACTGGCATTATTTTTGGCTGCCAACAACGACTTTGTGTCTTAAATAAAATTGCTAAGACTATTTCTCTGATCTCAACCCAAAGTTATGCAGCGCCTTCGAGCGCTGATTGGCTAACCGTTAAGGGAATTAAATATGTCGTAGTTGGATCTAATGGAAAGTTAATACTTCTGCGTCAACCTTAGGCAAGACCATCAATTATCGAGATTCCATAACTATTACCAATTTCACTCAGTGCTACCAGTCCAACTCCGGCTTGCCAACTCACGGATAGAACTTTCCCTGGCAAGGAATACGCGGATGAAATTGCACCTGAACGGCTGTAACTAACAACGACCGGTGTTAGAACTTTTGGCTTCCAGCTTTTAATTCCGGCGATTGTTTTAACTCCGCTGAAATACTTAATGGTGTTCGCGCCAGCTTTTATCGAAGTTACTTGACCGGTTGGTAGCGCAACCACTTTGTTAGATACAAACTTTGAGAAGTGGCCAAGGCTATCAAGTTCAACTTTAAAACCTTGTTGACTTATCGTCGATCCAACTAAGCCAGTAATAATGAATTTCGTTGCGGAGTAGGTAATTGCTGTTGGCATAATTACGCCGTAGGTGTCATAGACATAAGTTGCTTGGATGGCACCAGAAACATCAACCTTCCAAACAACCATTTGACTCAGATTTGAGTTTGGGGTTGTCACCGGATCAACGCTGACACCATCAACATTTATCACTTGGGGGTCAGTTGCAGTTTGCGTTTGGCTTATGGCGGCGGGTTTTGCAGATACTCCAACGACCCAAAAATTGCCCACGCGATCGCGAGCCACTGCAGTTGCGATGTCATCTTGCGCCGTTCCCAGCCGCAGATCCCAAATAGGTGCGCCAGTTGCATCAATTACCGCAATAAAACCATCTGTGCCACCAATTTGTTGCGCGGTATATGGTGCAACGGTTGAACTCTCCATCGTTCCAACATAAGCAACTGCGGTAGAAGTTGTAAGGATTGCTGAGATTTGATCACCGGCTGCCGCACTTAAATTTGTAACTAAATTTGGCCTAGCCGCTACAACTTTAATTTGTTTTGGAACGGCTTTAGTTGCTGCAAAACTTGAATCAGTTGCCGTTACGAAAATAAGTAGCAGTGTCGCCGTAGTGCTTAAAGTTTTCCGAAACTTCACGCTAATTCCTGGGATCGGTTGCGTGCAGCAACCATGGCTTTCTTCACTACTTCACCAAGTTTTTCATCTGTAAATACTGCGAGCGCTGCTGCGGTTGTTCCATTCGGACTTGTAACGTTTTCGCGAAGTGTTGTAGCGCTCTTGCCAGATTGTTCTAGCATTCCGGCCGCGCCAACAATGGTTTGAATGGTCAGGGCTGTTGCTGCTTCACTTGTTAAACCGAGTTCAATTCCTGCCGAAACCATTGCTTCAACGAAGGCAAAGAAGTAAGCCGGTCCAGAACCACTTACCGCGGTTACTGCATCCTGCAATTTTTCATCTAACGAAATCACTTTTCCGCTGGCCGCCAAGAAAGTTTCAACAAATTCCAAACCTTCTTTGCTTGCGCCAGGGCCCGCTGAGATTGCGGACATTCCAAGGCCAATCATGGTTGGTGTATTTGGCATGACTCGGATAACTCCTACTCCTGCCGGGATTCGAGATGAGATGAAATCTGTGCGCTTGCCTGCGGCAAAGGAGACGACTACCGATCCTTGCTTCAAGGATCCGGAAATTTCGCCAAGCACGTCTTCCAAGTCTTGGGGCTTAACCACAAGCAGTACTACATCGCTGGATTGAACTAGGTTTTGCAGATCTTTTAACGTCGCACCATATTTTGCTGTGATCTCCTCAGCACGTTCACTGCGCTTCTCAGCAAAGCTAAGTTGGCTATTTGGAAAACCGCTATCGAGCAGTCCAGAGAGCAACGCTTCACCCATAATGCCAACACCAATTACACCGACTTGGTATTTGCTGGCTGAGAGGCTTTTCATATCTGAAGCCTACCTAATCAAGATAATCCGGATGTGCTTATTTAATCAATAAGCCCTAGGCTCTCACACTATGCCAGAGGTTAATCCGAACTTTGCCCGCGACTGGGTGGAATTCAACGACCCTGCCAAGCCCGAGGAACTCTACAAATGTGACCTCACTTGGCTCACTTCCTTTTGGACCTGTATTTATGGAAATGGTTGTTGCGGTGTTGATGCGGATAAGCCGAATGATGGTTGTTGTTCAGATGGTGCTTATTATTCAGATGAAGCCGATGAGGCGCGCACGCTAGAAGTCGCAAAACGTTTGACACCGGAAATGTGGCAATTCTTTGATGAAGCACAACCAAAGAAAGCAAATGGAAAACTTAAGATTTCAGAAGTTGGATTAGATAAAGACCGCAAGACTCGCAAAGTTGAAGATTCCTGCATCTTTCTAAATCGTAAAGGTTATGAAGCCCCTGGCTTTACTGGTTCATTTGGTTGCGTGCTGCATCACTTGGCAGAAAAAGAAAACGTACACTTTGTTGAAACTAAACCAGATGTTTGTTGGCAACTTCCAATTCGCAGAAGCTTTGAGGTTCGCGAATTTGGCGAGCAAGAAATTACGGTAAATGTAATTGGAGAATACGAACGTCTAGCTTGGGGCGATGGCGGTGCAGATTTCGATTGGTATTGCACTGCAAATACTGAAGCTCATGTTGGCCGCGAACCTGTTTATATTTCAAACAAAGTTGAATTAATGACCCTGATGGGCGAGCCGGCCTACCAAGTTCTAGCGCAACACTGCGAGAACAGAATGACCGCGATTGCACTGGCAAATAAAGAGATGAAGAAGCGCTCATTGCCCCTATTTGCAATTCACCCAGCCACAACTGCGGCGGCTCGTTAAACCTCTGTCAGCCCGTCACGCTAATCTCTGCACATGGCAAAAACTCCAGCCCCAGCAAAAGATCCATTCCGCTGTACTGAATGTGGTTGGACCGCTTCAAAATGGGTCGGACGTTGCGGTGAATGCCAAGCATGGGGCTCTGTTGAAGAAGTCGCTGCACCTAAAAAACTCTCACTCGTAGCAGGTCATGTAACAAGTGCCGCACTTCCAATTGGTGATGTAGACCTAGCAAGTGCCAAAGCGCGTTCAAGCGGTGTCAGTGAACT
>CAIMMQ010000048.1 GCA_903842675.1 uncultured Actinomycetes bacterium | reverse complement strand
GCCATGTGTTCGCTAAAGGTGCGCTCTTTATCAGCAGAGCCCGCTTTAGCGTCGATGAAATCTAGAATCACCAAGCCACTAGCCAAACGCAGAGCGGTTTCAATGGAATCAGTAAGTCGAGTTTTTGATTCAGTTTTGACAGTTAACCGATCGACAACGACTTCAATAGTGTGTTTCTCTTGCTTCTTTAACTTCGGTACTTCTTCTAAGGCATAAACAGTTCCATCAACACGAGCTCTGGAAAAACCTTGCGTGGTGAAATCTTTGAAGAGATCAACAAATTCACCTTTGCGCGCTCTGATCACCGGAGCTAATACCAGGAACTTCGAGCCCTCTGGCATGGCAAGGATTTGATCAACAATGTTCTGCGGGGTTTGCTTCGCTATTGCTTTGCCACAATTTGGGCAATGTGGCCGACCGGCTCTGGCAAATAATAAACGCAGGTAGTCATAAACTTCAGTAATGGTTCCGACTGTTGAACGTGGATTGCGGTTGGTTGATTTTTGATCTATTGATACCGCTGGGGATAGTCCTTCGATAAAATCAACATCTGGCTTATCCATTTGGCCCAAGAATTGCCGAGCATAAGCCGACAGAGATTCAACATAACGGCGCTGGCCTTCGGCAAATATTGTGTCAAAGGCGAGCGAAGATTTTCCAGAGCCCGAAAGTCCGGTGAACACAATTAGCGAATTACGAGGTAGATCTAACGAAACATTCTTTAAATTATGTTCGCGTGCTCCCCTGATGATCAAACGATCCAAATTCTCTGCGCTCAAGTTCCAGCCTCTTCCATTCCGCGAAGCTCTTTCTTGAGCTCTCTAATTTCATCTCGTAGCCGGCCAGCTAATTCAAAGGCAAGTTCACTAGCTGCAAGCTTCATCTGATCCGTCAGCGATTCTATGAGACCAAGTAATTCTTGTCTTGGTAAAGAATGTTTCAGGCCGCCAGCAGTTGAAAACCCGAGAGACGGTATGGCGCTTTTACTGCCCTTGGATCCTTTGGAATCCAGGGCCAGCGATTCAGTATCTTCGGCTTCCTTGGTAATCAAATCGGTGATATCAGCAATTCGCTTGCGCAGCGGAGTCGGGTCGATTCCGTTTTCTAAGTTATAGGCAACTTGTTTGGCCCGCCTGCGATTTGTTTCATCAATCGCTTGAGCCATGGCTGGCGTAATACTCTCGGCATACATGTGGACTTCACCAGAGACATTTCGAGCCGCGCGACCAATGGTTTGAATTAAAGAGGTGGCAGAACGGAGAAAACCTTGCTTATCGGCATCGAGAATTGCTACAAGTGAAACCTCGGGTAGGTCGAGTCCTTCGCGCAATAAGTTAATGCCGATCAATACGTCATATACACCGGAACGCAATTCACGCAATAATTCAACTCGGCGCAAAGTATCTACCTCCGAGTGTAGATAGCGAACTCGTACGCCTTGCTCATTTAAGTAGTCAGTTAGATCCTCGGACATCTTCTTAGTCAAAGTTGTAACGAGCACGCGTTCATTGCGGGCTGCCCGCAGACCAATTTCATAAACTAAATCATCGATCTGGCCCTTAATTGGCTTTATGATAATTTGTGGATCAACTAGTCCGGTCGGTCTAATAACTTGCTCAACCACGTCTCCACCAGTTATGCCTAACTCATACTTTCCTGGCGTGGCAGATAGATAGACCGTCTGACCTTTGCGTTCAAGAAATTCATCAAAACGAAGTGGGCGGTTATCCATCGCACTGGGTAGACGAAATCCATGTTCTACCAAGGTGCGTTTGCGTGAGGCATCGCCCTCAAACATTGCACCTATCTGTGGAACCGTAACGTGTGATTCATCAATCACCACTAAGAAATCTTCTGGAAAATAATCCAACAAACAATTGGGTGGCGAGCCTGGGCCACGTCCATCGATGTGGCGGGAATAATTTTCGATACCAGAGCAGAAACCAAGTTGTCGCATCATTTCAATATCGAAAGTTGTGCGCATCCGGATGCGTTGAGCTTCAAGTAATTTACCTTGGCGCTCAAATTCATCAACCTTAGTCTCCATCTCTATTTCAATGGCCCCGATTGCTCGATTCATAGTTTCAGGTCCTGCTGCATAGTGGCTGGCTGGAAAGATATACATCTCAGTTTCATCCCGGACAATCTCGCCAGTTAGCGGGTTTAGCGTCGTAATTTTTTCAATCTCATCACCAAACATTTCAATGCGAAGGGCCAACTCTTCGTACATCGGAATGATCTCAATCGTGTCACCACGAACGCGAAAAGTACCACGTTCAAATGCGATGTCATTTCGCTTATATTGAATATCTACAAACTTTCGAAGCAATTCATTACGTTCGATCGAATCTCCAACTCGAAGTTGAATCATTCGATCGACATATTCTTGTGGCGTGCCCAGGCCATAAATACAGGAAACTGTCGCAACCACAATGACATCGCGCCTGGTTAAAAGCGAATTTGTCGCTGAATGCCGCAGGCGTTCAACTTCACTATTTACCGAGCTATCCTTCTCAATGAAAGTATCGGTTTGTGGAACATATGCTTCGGGCTGGTAATAGTCATAATAAGAGACGAAATACTCAACGGCATTATTTGGAAGTAGCTCTTTAAATTCATTTGCCAATTGGGCGGCCAATGTCTTATTTGGGGCAAGTACCAAGGTAGGTCGTTGCAATTTTTCAATTAGCCAAGCAGTAGTTGCAGATTTACCAGTTCCAGTGGCACCTAATAGAACAACATCTTTATCCCCGCGGTTTATCCGCTTTGCTAACTCTGCAATAGCCGTCGGTTGATCGCCGGAAGGAATGTAATCACTTATTACCTCGAACGGGTTTACCTTACGTTGCAGATCTGTTACTGGGCGCATCCTTAGATACTGTTCGCTTTAGCTTTGGGCAGCAGGACATCTTCATATAGATTTTCCACACTTCGCAGGAGAGAATCTTGGTCCCGGTCGTTATTGAGTACTGCATCGGCAATATTTTCACGCTCTAAATCACTCACCTGGGCCGCTAGTCTCTTTGTGATTTCATGGTTTGAAAACCCTTTTGCCAATAGCCGCTCGCGCCGCACCTCTTCTTTGGCACTCACTGTGATCACGTATTGGAACCTGCTAGCACCATCGGTTTCAACTAAAAGTGGAATTTGATTTATGACTACCGAGCTCTTGGGTGAGGAAGCAACCAGGCTCTCAAAAGCTTCCCGCACTTTTGGATGGATTATTTTTTCCAAGGATTTACGTTTTTCGGTATCAGCAAAAACTACAGCGGCTAATTTCGCACGATCAATCAAACCATCGCTCAAAATTTCATCGCCAAAAGAAGATACAACCTCATCAAAACCTGACTTGCCTCGTTCAATTACGCTTCGAGAGAGTTCATCTGAATCCACCACGATCGCGCCAAGTTCTGCGAAATATTTGCCGGCTAATGATTTTCCCGATCCAATTCCACCAGTCAGCGCGACAATTAGCATTTCATAACTCTATCGCGACAGTGATATCCGCAGCGAGAAATGTAAAGGGCCCCGACAAAAGTCAGGGCCCTTAACGCTAGTTTGATTGCTTTTTATGCTTCAACTTCAGCGGTGTCAGCAACTACAACAGGAGCAGCGGGAGAATCGCCTGCGGCAGCATCTGCAGCCTTGGCTTCTTCCTTCTGCTTGCGGTGAGCCATGAAACGTGTTTGCGCTTCGGCATACTGGCGCTCCCACTCTTCACGTTGAGTTTCAAATCCTGGCTTCCACTCTTGGGAATCAGCGTCAAAACCTTCAGGATAAATGAAGTTACCTGCTGCATCGTAACGAGCAGCCATTCCGTATTGAGTTGGATCGAATGCTTCGATTTCAACTTCGTGTCCTTCATTTGCTTGCTTGAGCGATAATGAAATACGACGACGCTCTAGATCGATGTCGATAATTTTCACGAATAGCTCGTCGCCAACTTGAACTACTTGCTCGGGAATTTCTACGTGGCGCTCTGCTAATTCAGAAATATGAACAAGGCCTTCGATTCCTTCAAAGACGCGAATAAACGCACCAAAAGGAACAAGCTTGGTAACTTCACCCGGTACAACTTGGTTGATTGTATGAGTGCGAGCAAATGCTTGCCATGGATCTTCTTGAGTAGCCTTTAGTGAGAGTGAGACACGCTCGCGCTCGAAATCGACTTCTAGAACTTCTACAGTTACTTCATCGCCAACTTCAACAACTTCACCTGGATGATCGATGTGCTTCCAAGAAAGTTCTGAGACGTGAACAAGACCGTCTACGCCACCAAGATCTACGAAAGCACCAAAGTTAACGATCGATGAAACCACACCGGTACGAACCTGGCCCTTGGTAAGTTGGTTTAGGAAAGTAGTACGTGATTCAGATTGTGTCTGCTCTAGGAAGGCACGACGAGAGAGAACAACGTTGTTGCGGTTCTTGTCGAGTTCGATGATGCGGGCTTCAACCTGCTTGCCAATATAAGGAGTCAAATCGCGCACGCGACGCATTTCAACGAGTGATGCTGGGAGGAAGCCACGTAGACCGATATCTACAATCAGACCACCCTTTACAACTTCAATAACAATTCCGGTAACGACTTCGTCGCGTTCCTTCTTGCCTTCAATTTCGCCCCAAGCGCGTTCGTATTGTGCGCGCTTCTTGGAAAGGATTAAACGTCCTTCTTTATCTTCTTTAGTAATAACAAGTGCTTCTACTTTGTCGCCGACAGAAACTATCTCTGATGGGTCAACATCGTGGCGGATAGAAAGTTCGCGAGAAGGTATTACACCTTCGGTTTTGTAACCAATATCAAGCAGAACTTCTTCGCGGTCGATTTGTACGACGGTTCCGATGACTAAGTCGCCATCATTAAAATTCTTTATTGTGCCTTCAATTGCGGCTAGAAAATCTTCGGCTGAGCCAATGTCATTTAACGTAATCTGTGTAGGGGTCAAAATTCTCCGTAGGGATAGAAAGTAGTAGGAATAGGACATTTATTGATCTGGTACTGATCTAGTACTGATCTGGCGCCTCTGGCTGATGCGCGAAGTGCCTAGGGTACGCGTGCGGGCGGATAGGGTCAAACCCGACTAATAGGATGGGCAAATGCGACGTTATCTCGAGGTTTTGCGAACACCTGGCGCCGCACTGGTTTTATT
Organism: uncultured Actinomycetes bacterium; assembly: GCA_903842675.1. Classification (GTDB taxonomy): domain Bacteria; phylum Actinomycetota; class Actinomycetes; order Nanopelagicales; family Nanopelagicaceae; genus AAA044-D11. The sequence goes on along the minus strand of CAIMMQ010000048.1, from coordinate 8,489 downwards.
GTCTGCATTCCCTGCTCGCCTGGCCTACGGAATGATTTCACTTGGAATCTATTTCAAAGTTCAACATGCAACTGGATCAATCGCGGCTGCTGGTTTGGCCGTTGGATTGAATGGAATTGCCGGCGCCACCACAGCTGGATTGCGCTCGGCGCTGATTGATCGACTCGGCCTTCGGATTCCACTTCGAATTTTTGTTCCCTTATATTCATTAACCATCGCACTCTTTAATTATTCTCACGGCACGGTCTTTCTAATTACCTTCGCCTTTCTACTCGGCTTCACTGGTCCACCAATAAATCTGGCAGTTCGACCACTTTGGAAAGCCATCGTTCCAAGTGAATTAATTCGAGCAACCTATGCAATTGATACCGCGGCCATGAGTATTTCTGCAGTTATTGGTCCAGTTCTGATCACAGCCCTCGCACTTTCCAAGCACCCGATCTGGGCCCTGAATGCCACCGCACTTTCCATGCTGCTAGGAGGCGTCGCCCTGGCGCTCTTACAAGTTACAAAAGATTGGCGCCCAGAGAGTAAGGTCAAAAACGCCGTACACATTCTCAAACTTCCGGCCATTCGCGTTCTTATAATCGAGGGAATCTTTATTGGCCTTGGCTATGGCGCATTTGATATCGCGGTACCGGCATACACGACGCTTGAACATGTTGCCTACCGAACTGGTTGGATTTTTGGAACCATGGCGGTCTTCAACATAATTGGTTCGCTATTGGCCGGACTTATCTCAAAGCGATCGACTCCGCTCGGTGCATTCAAGATTAATTACGCAATCTGGACTGTAGTTGTAATCCCACTTGCATTCACTTTCCCCGATTGGTCGCTCATAATTAATTCTGCGCTCTTAGGTTTAGTTATTGGCGCCCAAATGGTTTTTTACTGGGAAATCACCGAAGCGGTTCGTCCACAAGGTGCTGCTGCTTCAGCACTGGGTTGGCTCTGGACTTTTGAGGGCACCGCCGCTTCCATTGGATCAATTATTGGTGGCTGGATTAGTCAGAACTACTCCCCTAAATATTGCTTTGCTTTCATGGCGCTCTGTGTATTTATTGGATATTTAATAATCAACCGAGGCTCTAAACACTTACAGGCCGCTAATAAGATTTCCCTCGAAGCAGATGATGCACTCTTCCACTCTAAAGTGCCAGATGTCTCGAGCTAAAATTTAACTAATGCGCGGCCAGATCCCAGCTCGCACCGATTCCGATATTTACATCCAACGGAAGTGTTAGGTTCGCCGCACTTGCCATCTCGTTTTTAACTAACTTACTCAAAACCTCTTCTTCACCCTGCGCTACTTCTAAGATCAATTCGTCATGAACTTGGAGCAGTAGGCGAGATTTGAGTTTCTGCTTATCAAGTTCGCGCTTCACATTTAACATTGCAACCTTAATAATGTCTGCTGCCGAACCTTGGATTGGTGCATTCAGTGCAGCTCGCTCTGCAACTTCTCGACGGGCCCGATTTTCGTGGTTTAAATCTGGCAGATAACGGCGCCGGCCCATAATAGTTTCGGTGTAACCCTTTTCCCGAGCCGTTGTAACAACTGTCTTTAAATAATCTCGAATTCCGCCAAATCTAGAAAAATACTTATCGATCAAGATCGCGGCATCAGTCGGTGATAAATCCAGTTGTTGCGCCAGCCCGTATGCAGATAAGCCATAGGCCAATCCATACGACATAGCCTTAATCTGACGTCGCATCTCGGCATCAACTTGATCTGCTTTCACACCATAGACAAGTGAAGCAACCGTTGAGTGCAAATCCTCGCCAGTTTTGAATGCTTCAATCAGATTAGCGTCTTTAGAAAGGTGAGCCATAATTCGCATTTCAATCTGGCTGTAGTCCGCCGTAAGTAGGTTTACATATGGTTTCTGTGAGACGAAGCAATCACGGATTCGCCGGCCTTCTTCGGTACGAACCGGGATATTTTGCAAATTCGGATTTGTCGAAGACAGTCGCCCGGTAGCGGCCACGGTTTGCTGAAAGATCGTATGAATACGCCCATCACTGGCTATTTCATTACGCAAACCTTCAACCGTGGTCATCAATTTTCCGGCTTCTCGAATGCGAAGCAAGTGCTGGAGTATCGAATGCTTGGTCTTTGCATATAGCCAATCCAAACTTTCGGCATCAGTTGTAAAGCCAGTCTTGATCTTCTTGGTTTTAGGCAAGTTGAGCTCATCAAATAGAACTACCTGCAATTGCTTTGGTGAGCCAACGTTAAATTCTTTACCAGCAACTTTGTGTGCAGCAAGCGTTTCCCGCTCGACCTCGGCGGTAAAAAATGCAGCTAAACCTTCTAATTTACTTTTATCAACGGCAATGCCTGTGTTTTCCATTTCGGCTAACTCAATTAGCACCGGTATCTCCATATTTTGCATCAGTGGCAGCATCTCTCGCGCTACCAATTCCACCTCAAGGCGCGGAACTAATTTCAATATGGAAATGGCACCTAATCCATCAAAAGATTGGAACAGGCTCTCTTCGATCTCATCATTGATAGTTCCTAAAAAGCGTTCAGTCAGATCTGAAAGGGCAAGATTTCTTCCACCCGAATTAATTAAATATGCAGCGAGTTCGGTATCAAAGACAATGCCCTTCAAAGGATATTTACGTGCGATCTCCTTCCCGCCATGAACCCACTTGGGAATCGTGGAATCAGTAAACCACTCACCAAAAACCTCACTTCGAACAATATAAAGTTCGCTCTCGCTAAGTGCTACGGAATATTCATTTATAACGCCATCAACAGAATAGAAATCTAGCGCGATCGGTGATTTGTGTCCTACTAAAATCTTTGTTAACTCATCTGGCGTTACTTCTTTTGAAGCGACCGCTGCCCCATTAGTTGTGTGAGATTTAGAAATTGATTTTATATCTTTAAGATTTGATCCAGAATCTTTTGCTGCGCCCGGTAGCGACTTTAATCGCTCCCCCATTGCCTTGATTTCCAGTTTCTCCAACAAGCCACGCAATTGACTATCAAGAATGCCATCCCAGACTAGGTCAGATGTCTTATTACCCAAATCCATATCACTTCGTAAATGAGTCAGTTCGTGATTTAGTCGAATTGCATCCAAATTGCCCCGAAGTGATTCACCAACTTTTCCTGGGATTTCTTGCGCGCTTGCCAGTAATTTTTCTAACGAGCCATACTCAACAATCCATTTAGCGGCCGTCTTCTCCCCAACACCAGGAGTCGATGGCAAGTTGTCACTTGGATCGCCACGAAGCGCGGCGAAATCAGGATACTGCGCCGGAGTTAAACCATATTTTGCAAAAACTTCATCCGGGGTCATCCTGGTTAAATCCGTGACGCCGCGTTTTGGATATAGAACCGTTGTCGATTCATTGACTAGTTGAAATGAATCTCGATCACCGGTACAGATAAGGACTTCAAAACCATCGGCCTCTGCCGCTTTAGCTAGCGTTGCAATAACGTCATCAGCCTCAAAACCTTCGACCGCGAAGTGCTTTATTCCAAATGCGCTGACCAATTCATATAGGTAACTAACCTGCGAGCGGAACTCATCTGGAGTGGATGCTCGGTTAGCTTTGTATTCCGGGAATCGCTCGCTGCGAAAAGTTTTACGCGATACGTCAAATGCTGCAGCAACGTGCGTCGGTTTCTCCGAGGTCAACAAATTCGTCAACATGGAGGCAAAGCCATAAATGGCATTTGTATGCTGACCGCCAGAAGTCATGAAATTCTCGACTGGCAGTGCGTAGTAGGCGCGATAAGCCAACGAATGACCATCAATCAGCAATAACCTTTTAGACGCGCTCACTCGAGAGATTCTAGGCGCAATATCGATTTTGTTTGGCTAAACTTCCTGACATGGATGACTTTTTAGAAATCATAAAGGCCCGCGGTTCAGGTGCGCTTGATAAGAAAATGGGAATTGAAATCCTGGAAGCCTCCCCGAGCCGCTTGGTAGCTCGCATGCCAGTCGAGGGCAACACCCAACCAATCGGACTTTTGCATGGTGGTGCAAATGTTGTTTTGGCAGAAAGCCTAGGATCAATTGGAACTCAATTACATGCGGGTCCAGATCGGCGAATTGTCGGTGTAGATATAAATGCCACTCACCACAAATCAGCTACCTCGGGTTTTGTTACTGCCGTTGCTACTGCGGTATCACTTGGAAAAACACTTTGCTGCTATGAAGTTGAGATCACGAATGAGGCCGGGCAGCGAACATGTTCTGCTCGGATAACCTGTTTGATACTTGCCGAGAAGAGCTAGAACTTATTTCGTGATGGTTTAGTGGTGGCCCTTTTCGGCGCCGGTACCAAGATAAGCCGCCCGAACTGCCGGATCGTTAAGTAAGTCAGAAGCCTTAGCCTCTTTCACAACTTTTCCGGTCTCAAGAACATATGCCCGGTGTGCTCGCTGCAAAGCTTGCTGAGCATTTTGTTCAACCAAAAGAATTGTTACACCTTGCTTATTAATCTCAGTAATGATGTTGAAAATATTTTGAATCATCATAGGAGCAAGACCCATTGAAGGTTCATCCAACAACAAAACCTTCGGGCGGGCCATTAAGGCGCGACCGATTGCCAGCATTTGTTGTTCGCCACCAGAAAGAGTTCCGCCGGCTTGGCCAACGCGCTCTTTAAGACGAGGGAAGAGCCCATAGACCATATCTAAATCTTCGGCCATCTCGCTCTTTCGTTCTTTGCGAGAATACTTACCAATTTCTAGATTCTCTAGAACTGTCATTCCAGGGAAAATACCGCGCCCCTCGGGAGCTTGTGAGATTCCTAGGTTTACGCGCTCGTGCGCTGCCATTTTGGAAATATCTTGGCCGTCATAAGTTATCGAGCCACTAGAAACTGGACGTAGTCCGGAAATAGTTTTTAAAGTTGTTGTTTTACCAGCGCCATTGGCACCAATCAAAGTAACAATTTCGCCTTGTTCTACGACGAATGAAATACCTTTGATGGCTTCAATCTTGCCGTATTGGACTCTTAGATCTTTAACTTCAAGACGCATCTGAAGGTACTCCTAAATAAGCTTCGATAACCTTTGGATCATTCTGTACAACCGACGGGATGTCATCAGCAATCTTTTTGCCGAAATCTAGAACCGAGACGCGATCTGAAATACCCATGATTAGTGACATATCGTGTTCAATAAGTAGAACCGTGTAGCCCGCATCTCTGATCTTCCTAATCGTGTCGGCTAGCGCGACTTTTTCAGCCGGGTTGAAACCGGCAGCTGGCTCATCCAGTAACACAATCTCTGGTTCGGTACCTAGAGCACGTGCAATTTCGAGTCGACGTTGATCGCCGTATGGAAGATTCTTACCAAGTTGATCAGCTCTGTGATCAATTCCCATAAACTCTAGAAGTTCATGAGCGCGAGCACGTCCAGCTTTCTCTTCGCGGCGAGCACGAGGTGAGCCGAAAAGTGCTCCAACGAGTCCAGATTTCTTATGAACATCGGTGGCAGTCATGACATTTTCAAGTGCTGTCATATCTCCGAAAAGTCGGACGTTCTGGAAAGTTCTAGCTACACCAGTCTCAGTAATTTTATTGCGCTTTAGTCCAAGCAAGCTCTTACCTTTGAAATCAATTTCACCTGAAGTTGGTTTGTAAACGCCAGTCACCACATTGAATACCGTCGTCTTGCCGGCACCGTTTGGACCAATGAGAGCGCAAATTTCACCGCGATTTACGTGGAAGTTGACGTTATCTAACGCCTTAACACCACCGAATTGCATGGTCAGGTTCTTAAGTTCGAGAATGCGCTCAGCCATTTGGCACTTCTTTCGCTTCTTTTACCGCTCCCAATTTCTCGCGCTTCTTTCTAGGAAGCAGTCCGTCAGGGCGAACATTCATAATTACAACTAGAGCGATTCCAAAAACAAGTTGGCGAGCGTTTGAAATGAAACGGATACGCTCTGGCAAATAAGCCAAAATAACGCCGCCTACAATTACGCCCCAGATATTTCCCATTCCGCCGAAAACGACGCAAGAAAGAATTAAAACCGAAACGTTAAAGGTGAACATATTTGGTGCAACATATTGCGTCTTAGATGCAAAAATTACGCCAGCAGCTCCACCGATTGCCGCGCCGATGCTGAAAGACCAAACTTTGTAACGCAAGATTGGTACACCCATCAAAATTGCCACATCCTCATCTTGGCGGATCGCTTCCCAAGCGCGACCTGGGCGACGTACGGTAAAGCGACGAATCATCCAAATAACCAGCAAAATAAGTATCAGTACGACCCAGAAATAAGAGTTGTTGTGAACAATATCGAATTTGAGACCAAAGGTTTTAGGTGGTGTCGGGATACTAGGAATACCAGTTGAGGCACCAATTGATTGGGTATTTAGCGCAACAATTCGAACAATCTCACCAAAGCCAAGAGTCACGATCGCCAGGTAATCACCACGCAAGCGAAGTGTCGGCAATCCAAGAAGGACACCAGCGATCATAGCCATACCCATTCCAATGGGCAGGATTTCCCAAGTATTTAAATGAGTGTGAATTCCAAGTACGCCAGCGGTGTAAGCGCCGATTGCGAAGAATGCTACGTAACCAAGGTCTAGCAACCCACTCTTTCCAACAACTATGTTCAGTCCAAGTGCCATTAAAACGAACATGCCAACTGGGTAAACAAGAACAGACTGGTAAGAGCTAACTGGGGTGTTCAAAATACTTGTGAATGAGAAATCTCCGCCGAATGGCAGAAGACCAACTATTGCGACAGCGATTACAGCGAAGGTAACTCGCTTAGGCCGGTTCCAGCCTTCCCAGAGTTGGGCGCCTTTATCTCGTAAATTTATCATTTGTTAAACCCTACTCTGCTGGATAGCTTCACCAAATAATCCATTTGGCTTAAAGAGAAGTACCAAAACTAAAACTGTGAAAACGGTTACTGACTTCCATTGTCCCCCAATTACTGCTGAGGCAAATTGTTCGAAAAGTCCGAGAGTTAATCCACCATAAAACGCACCGCGGATATTTCCAATTCCACCGAGCACCGCTGCGGTGAATGCCGCCAGCCCGAGATTGAAGCCAACGTTAAAGACCGTAGTTTCATACACCTGCATATAAAGAAAGGCCGCTGCGCCGGTAACTAACCCACCGATAAGAAATGTTGCGGAAATAACTCGGTTTAGATTCACACCCATCAACTTTGAGGTTTCCTCACTCATTGATACCGCACGAATTGCCTTACCGAGGAGAGTTTTTGTTACAAATCGATCAACCATAAAGAAGATTAGTGCGGCAGAGATGATAACCAAGAAGGTATCTATTCTGATTTTTACACTTCCGATTGTGAATAGAAAGAATTTATTGAGCAGGCGCGGGGTCGGCACCGGTGCAGATTTAGTCAGTATTCGAACTGCTTCTGAGATCATGATCGAAGTTCCGATTGCAGAAATTAGGCTTGCTAGGCGGTTTGTGCCTTTTGAACGAAGGCGACGGTAAGCAACTATCTCGACCAGAACTGCAGTAACTCCAGAGAAAAGCATGGAGGCTAATAAAATTAAAAGTAAGGTTGCAATAAGGCGGAAACCATGAAGCGCTTCGTGGGCGCTGGTATATTTAAAAATATCTCGCGTAACAATTACTGTCGCGAAAGTACCAACCATAAAGATTTCTGAGTTGGCAAAGTTGATAAGGCGAAGAACGCCATAAACCATTGTGTAGCCCAGCGAAATAAGGACGTAAATCAGTCCAACGGCTAGACCATTAATTAGCAACGGCCAGAATTGGCTGGTTAATACTGAGAAGTTCATCAGGCTCTTTTCAAAATATTGGTCGGTATCTAAAGAGATACTGGAACTGCACCTATTTTATTAGGCACAGTTCCAGATCTCTACAGGCTATTTAGTGCGGTTACTACAAAGTGGTACTAAGAATTACTTAGCACTTACGTATGTAATAACTCCACCCTTAACCACGAAGCCTCCGATTGGAGCGCCTCCGATTACGTCACCGTAACGATTGAAGCTGATCTTTACACCAGACAAAGTATCAAACTTGCCAGTCGTAATACAGTTTTGGATCGCTGGGCGAGTTATCTTTCCTGCCTTGATACAAGTTAGGAAGACGTTTGTAGCATCGAATGATGATACGACGTAGGTGTGTGAATCAGCCTTTGAAATCGCTTCGCCGGTTGCCTTTGTGTATGCAGCCTTTTGAGCAGCATTTGCAACGCCAGTGAATGGGAAGTCAGGAGCTGTTAGACGAGCACCTTCTGCAGCAGCAGCACCAGCACCGGTTACGAAGCCAGTGTTAACTGTTCCGTCGCCTGATGCGAATACGCCTGTGTAACCGCCGTCTTTGAGGGCCTTAGCAAAAGCACCAGCTTCTGCATAGTAACCAGCGTAAACAACGATGTTTGCCTTTGAAGCCAATACCTTTGAAACTTCTGATGTGTAATCAGTTGTTCCCTTTGGTTGTTGACCGTAGGTAACGGAAATCTTCTTTGCTGCCCATGTTGCTTTCATAG
>CAIMMQ010000047.1 GCA_903842675.1 uncultured Actinomycetes bacterium | reverse complement strand
AGTTCGACGATTACATCGCCCATGCTGGTGTGCAGAGTTGCAGTAGACATTTAAGACCTTTCAGTGGTGTAAGTAGTTTCAATAATCGCGTAAGGCTAGCGCAAATTCTGTTGAGGTTCTGCTGGAGTTCAACTGGGGCTAGTAATCCACCGGATTTATGCGAAAATTGCGTAATGACCTCGTTGTTGCTCGGGATAGATGTCGGCACAACAGCGACCAAAGCGGTTCTAGTGACACCACAGGGCCATGTTGTCAGTGAAGGTCGGGCGCAATACACGACAGATCATCTTGCTGCGACCTGGGTCGAACAGAACCCAGAGGAATGGTGGCGCACGCTTTGTGCCGCAACACTTGAAGCAATTGCAAAAGTTCCTGATGTAAAAATCTTAGGTGTTGCCATAAGTTCACAAGCTCCAACTTTTCTTGCAGTTGATAAAGATGGAAAACCGCTACGACCGGCGTTAATTTGGATGGATCGTCGAGCCGAAGCCGAAGCACAAGAGCTTGCTAACAAATATCCTAATATTTCCGAGCTGACCGGCAACCGCGCTGATCCATATTATGTTGCAGCGAAAATTCTTTGGTTTATTCGCAATGAACCCAAGTTATATGCCAACACTAAATATTTCCTGCAAATTCCTGGATATTTAAATTTTAAATTAACTGGTCAGTTTGGAATTGATAAACCGCACGCCTCACTCCTTCAACTTCGCACCGCAGACCAAAGTGGTTGGTCAAAAGAGCTGATCGCGGCAGTAGGTGTTGATCCAGAACTTTTTCCAGAAATTGCTGACTGTTCCAAGTTACAAGGCGAAGTTAATTTGCAGGCAAGTATCGAATCTGGAATTCCGGTGGGGACGCCTGTTTTCTTTGGATCGGTTGATGGCGCATCTGCCGCACTAGAAGCTGGTGCTATTGATCCCGGAGTTGTTGCAGAAATGACTGGAACTTCTACGGTTTTAATTATGCCAACAGATGGCACGGTTCGAAATAGTGCCTTTGTTGCGATGTCACATGCAATACCTGGCCGCGAACTTCAACTTGGTGCCATGGTTGCATCGGGGGCAAGTGTGCAGTGGTTGCATGAAAAGATTTTGCGCAGCAATGAACCAATTGAGAAATTAATGCAAGGCGCACAAAGTATTAATCCTGGGAGTGAAGGTGTCTTGTTCCTTCCTTACATGATGGGAGAGCGTTCGCCGATTTGGAATACAAATGCGCGTGGCGTCTTTTTCGGACTCTCCCTAACAACGACGCCAGAAGCAATGGCCCGCGCTGTTTTGGAAGGCACCGCCTTTGCCTTGTTACACAATATTGAAATTGCCCGTGCTTCTGGAATAGCTGTAACTGAAATACGTAGCGTTGGTGGTGGCACAAAAAATGCGCTCTGGAATCAAATTAAGGCGGATGTATTAGGGATCCCGGTTGCAATATTAAAAGAGTCGGTAGGCGCCCCAATTGGAAACGCTTTTATTTCTGGGTTGGGTCTTGGTTTGTATCCCGATATTAGAAGCGCCGTCACTGATGCTGTCTCGATTTCAGAACGGTATCAACCCGTTGCAAAACATCATGCGCACTATCAAGATCGGTACCAAAGGTTTCGTTCCTTGTATGTAAATCTAAAAGATGAGTTTGATCAATCTGCTAAATCAGCAGTTTATGGAGGTAGTTTGTGAAAGCCCTAGTAACAGCCCGAATGAACCCGGCGGATTTAGCAAGACTTACCAACGCTGGATTTGAAATTTCAACCTCTGGATATGGCGTAAATGGTGAAAAATTAACCGAAGCAGAATTAATCGCCGAGTTGGCTGATAAGCAAATCGCTATTGTTGAATTTGAGCCACTTACAGAAAAAGCAATCGCTTCTGCCAAACACCTTAAATTATTAGCTTGTTGCAGAAATGAGCCTGGTGCAAATGTTGATCTAACTTATGCGGCGCAGATTGGAATTCCTGTTTTGTTCACACCTGGGCGAAATGCAATTGCGGTTGCCGAGTACACAATGGCACTACTGCTTGCTGTTGCTCGAAATATCCCAACTACCCACCATTTACTTCGCTATACCGATGAACTTACGGCGCAAAGTAGCGCAGGTTCGACTCGAACATCAGAGTGGAGTTTGGAGCCCGGTGCGCCATTTCAAAGATTTGAAGGTGTCGAACTCTTCGGAAAAACATTAGGAATTATTGGCTTCGGCGCGATCGGACAACAGATTGCTAGTCGCGCCAAAGCATTTGGGTTAAATGTAATTGCCTTTGATCCGTATCAGAATCAAGAAGTTTTTCGTGAGTGTGGTGTCGAGAAACTAGAACTGAATGAGGTTGTAACCAAATCAGATTTTATTTCGATGGCAGCAAAAGTTACCCCGCAGACAACTGGAATGTTTTCTCGTGAAGTATTCACCTTAATGAAGCCTTCAGCTTTCTTTGTAAATACTGCTCGGGCAGCGCTTGTGGATTATGAGGCGCTCTTCGAAGTTTTATCGGCTAACAAGATTGCTGGGGCGGCGCTTGATGTTTACCCCGCAGAGCCATTGGCTGAAAATTCGAAGCTTCGGACACTTCCAAATATTGTTTTGAGCCCGCATCTGGCCGGTTCTACTGCAGAAGTTAAAGTCCATCACAGTAAAATGGTTGTTGATGACATCTTAGAAATCCAAAAAGGTAATTCAGTAAAGCGAGTGGCTGACTCGGAAGTGCTTGCTAAATTTTTGAAATCAGGGGGCTTGTTATGAAGGTAGCACTGGTAACTGGGGCTTCGCGTGGAATTGGTCGCGCTATCGCTACATCGCTGGCTTCAAATGGTGTCACTGTTGCGGTCCACTACGACAAGAGTGCTGATGCAGCCCTTGAAGTCGTAAACGAAATTACCAAGAGCGGTGGTAGCGCCCAGGCCTTTCAAGCAAGTTTGGGGCAATCCGATGCACCAGCCGATTTAGTGCAACGTGTTGCTAAAGAATTTGGCGCTGTTAGTATTTTGGTAAATAACGCTGCGGTTATGACCGATGGTTCGATTGCTGAAATGTCAGATGCGATGTGGGATGAGACGATTGCTGTTAATTTATCTGCGGTTTTTAAATTGTCACGCGCTTGTATCCCCGCCATGGTTGCAAATAAATGGGGAAGAATAATTTCAATCTCATCTCAAGTAGCTCACACTGGATCTGCAAATCATGCGCACTACTCTGCGACAAAAGCTGCTCTACTTGGTTTTAGTTATTCTGCTGCGAAAGAGCTAGGGGCTAGTGGTATCACAGCAAATGTTGTTGTGCCTGGGCGAATCGATACCGACATGATTAGCGTTCGCTCGGTTGGACGAATGGATGAGTGGATGGCACAAACACCACTCGGGCGACTTGGAACGCCAAATGAAGTTGCCGGTGTTGTTAATTTTCTTGCATCTAATGAAGCTTCATATATAACTGGGGCAGCCATTAATGTAAATGGTGGATTGGTGATGGGCTAATTAAAAAATAACTTGTGGAGACCAGGGGAATCGAACCCCTAACCCCCGCCTTGCAAAGGCGGTGCTCTACCAATTGAGCTAGGTCCCCGCATTTAACGGGCTTACTTGCAAACCTTATCTAATCTTCAACTACTTAGCATAAGCGGTCGTGGGCCTTAGTGGACTTGAACCACTGACCTCTTCCTTATCAGGGAAGCGCTCTAACCAGGCTGAGCTAAAGGCCCGCGAATGCTGGTGAAGGCTACCCGAATTCGAGGCGTACCCCAAAATCTAACTTAATTAAAAGCTATTTTGAGGCTGTATCTGTTGTTTCAGCCTCATCTTTGACCTGGGTTATTGAAACAACACTTATTCCCTCATCAAGATTTACTAGCCGAACACCAAGAGTGTCTCTACTGGTCTCTCTGATTTCTAAACAAGCGGTACGAATTACAACTCCACCAGAAGTAATGGCAAGGATTTCATCATTAGCTTCAACAATCATTGCACCAACAAGTACACCGCGGGAACCTTCGTCGATCTTCGCAGCTTTGACACCAATACCGCCGCGACCTTGTGGTCGGTACTCTTCAAGTGGAGTTCGCTTTGCGAATCCGCCATCTGTAGCAGTTAATACATATTTTTGAGTTGAGACTTCGGTGATTGCCGCCATTGTTAACAATTGATCTTTATCGCGGAATTTCATTCCAATAACACCGCTAGTTGATCGGCCCATTGCGCGAATTGATTCTTCGTTCGCTGTGAAACGAAGCGACATACCATTCTTAGAAACTAAGAGAATCTCATCTTTCTCACTTACTAACGCAGCCGATACAACTTCATCGCCTTCCTTAAGATTAATTGCAATTAATCCACCAGATCTAGGTGAGTCATATTCAACAAGAGGAGACTTCTTAACAATTCCACCTCTTGTTGCTATTACTAAGAATGGGTGCGATTCATAGTTAGAGACCGCAATAACTTGTGCGATTGTTTCATCTGGTTTAAATGCTAAAAGGTTTGCCACATGTTGACCGCGAGCATCTCGGCCAGCGTCCGGTAATTCATGTACTTTCGCCCGGTAGACCCGGCCCTTATTTGTAAAGAACAATAACCAGTCGTGTGTTGAGGCAACAAAGAAGTGTTCGACAAGATCGTCTTGCTTGAGGGCAGCGCCTTTAACTCCCTTGCCACCGCGCTTTTGAGCCCGGTATAAATCTGCTTTTGTGCGCTTGGTGTAGCCAGTTTTTGTAATTGTTACTACAACACTTTGATCTGGAATTAAATCTTCAACTGAAAGATCTGAGTCGCCGGCGATGATTTGAGTGCGGCGTTCGTTTCCATATTTTGCGGTTAGTTCTTGTAGTTCAGTTTTAATAATTACTCGTTGTTTGGCTTCTGATGCCAAAATTCCAGTTAGTTCAACAATTTCAGCCATCAATCCGTCATATTCGTCATTGATCTTTTGGCGTTCAAGTGCGGCAATTCTACGAAGTTGCATATCCAAAATTGCATTAGCTTGAAGTTCATCTACTTCAAGTAACTTCATCAAACCAGTTCTGGCTTCTTCGGTTGTGGTCGAAGCACGAATAAGAGCGATTACGGCATCGAGTGCATCGAGTGCTTTTAAGTAACCGAGCAGAATGTGGGCGCGTTTTTCGCGCTCTTGTAGCCGGTATTTAGTGCGTCGGACAATAACTTCAACTTGGTGCTCGATGTAGTACTTGATGAACTCGTCGATGCGAAGAGTGCGGGGTACGCCATCAACCAATGCCAACATATTTGCGCCGAAAGAATCCTGTAATTGTGTGTGCTTATAAAGATTATTTAAAATTACTTTAGGGGTGGCATCGTTACGAAGCACAATTACCAAACGTTGGCCTAGACGCTCGTTACCTTCGTCGCGAACATCTGCAATTCCTTTGATGCGGCCATCTTTAACTAATTCGGCGATTTTTAGCGCGAGATTATCTGGGTTTACTTGATAAGGCAGTTCGGTGACAACTAAACAGGTGCGCTTATTGATCTCTTCAATT
>CAIMMQ010000046.1 GCA_903842675.1 uncultured Actinomycetes bacterium | reverse complement strand
TCCAGATTTAAGAACTACTTCAATTTTTTGATCTTTATCGATAACGATTGCCGAATCAACTTTGTCGGAAGAAATTGCTGCCAAAATTGTGGAAGTTTCAACTTTAATAAATTGATCGCCGCTTGTAGAAATCCGGCCAACCACGCTTACAACTAAGAGTGCAAGAACAATCCAAAAAAGTGGTCCGCGCATGATGCGTCGAAACTGAGGCTTTTTCAGTTTTAGCTTCCGATCCGAAGGAGAACTACTCTTCTTAGCCGGCTGCTTCTTGGTAGGTTTCTTAGTTGTCATGAATACATGTGCTTTGCTAATACGCCGATGAAATCCAGGTTGCGATATTTTTCATTGAAATCTAAGCCATATCCAACAACGAATTCGGTTGGAATATCAAAGCCCACGTATTTAACATCCACACTTACTTTTGCGGCTTCTGGTTTGCGAAGGAGCGTAAGTATTTCAACGCTCTTCGCTCCGCGAGATTCTAAGTTGGATTTCAACCAAGCAAGTGTCAAACCGGTATCAACAATATCTTCGACGATAACAACTTCGCGACCTGTTATATCGCGGTCTAAATCTTTAAGAATGCGAACCACACCGCTGGACTTTGTTCCAGATCCGTATGAAGAAACTGCCATCCAATCCATCTCTACGTGGCGCTGTAGTGACCTAGAAAAATCGGCCATCGTCATAACTGCACCTTTTAATACACCTATTAATAAGAGATCACGTCCGGAATAATCTTTTTCTACTTGCACGGCCAATTCGGCAAGTCGCGCTTGAATCTGGTCTTGAGTAACGACAACACTTTCAATATCTGTTCCGCTGGTGTTTAGATTCAAAGTTTCGCTCTTCTTTCTAGTTCGGTTGTCTTACTTGAATTCAGGCCTGTGTCGAGAGCGAAAGTCTGCCCGAAATTCGGGCAACCTTCACACCACCAGGGAGGTCTGCGCTGCCTTGACCATGCCAATTTGTGATCAGCGCCTCGATCGGAACGATGTGGTCTGCTGAAATTGAGCCTGATGGCGCCCCGGCGGCATAAATAGCCGTCCGAATCACCCGACTGCGAACCGCCTTAGGTAGCCCAGATAAGACTTCAATATCCAGATTCTTGGGATCTAGCTCGCCATAGATTCGCGCTGCCCATTCATCTAGCGCCGTTGCATCTTCTCGAAGCAAACGTGCGGATCGTGCAAGAGCTTGGCTAATCCCTGGCCCGAGATTTTTTTCTAGCTCCGGAAGAATATTTTTGCGAACTCGAACTCTGCGGAAATCTTCATTGAAATTATGTGGATCATTCCAAACCTCAATTTCATATTCCAAGCAAGCGGCATCAGTTGTTGCACTTTCAATATTTAAAAGTGGTCGAATAAATGGGCCAGTAACTTCAGGCATGCCGGATAAAGATTTTGTGCCAGAGCCTCTTGCCAAACCGAGTAAAACAGTTTCTGCTTGATCATCCAAGGTGTGCCCTAAAAAGAATACGCTCGCACCATAAGTATCAAGAGCTTGCTGAAAAACTTGGTAACGCGCACGTCGTGCTGATGCTTCAATTCCATCTTGCATGGTTACGTGTGCGCGCGAAGTGAACACATCTTCAAAACCGAGTTTCTTTAATTTCACAATGACTGATGAGCAAACTTCGGCAGAATTGCTTTGCAAACCATGATCTACGACGACTGGAATAACTCGAATTTTAGTTGCCTGACTCTCTAAATGAAGAGCGATAGCCAGTGCCATTGAATCCGCACCACCAGAAACTCCAACTAGAACCGTTGAATTAATTGGCAGATCGGCAAGCCATGGCCGTACCGCTTGACGCACTTTAAGTAATGCTGGCCAATGAGCGCTCACGAGGAGCACTCTACAAAAGAATTAAACTCGCCCGCCAGATGGCATCAGGCCTTTGATGCTGTACATGTTTGAGTAAATCAAGCCTATTTTTTTGGAATTCGCTTCCCACATCATCCCATTACCGGCATAAATAGTGATGTGGTGGATATTTTGTACCGATCCATCGTACGAATAGAAGAGAAGATCGCCGGGAAGTAATTCACTAAACGGAACTCGCTTTGTCGCCACAAAGTAGAGCGCGGCATTTAATCTTCCCCAGTTTGGATAATCTAAACCGGCTGCTTTATAAGCTGCATAAACTAAACCAGAGCAATCAAATGCCTTCGGACCTTGGGCTCCCCAAATGTATGGCTTGCGTGCTTGCACTTGCTTCTTGGCATAAGCGACAGCAGATGTTCTGATTGCCTCGGTCGAGCGAATAGTAGATCGACCAGTAAATCCACGGTCTGGCCAAACTTTAAATTGGCCTGGCGTATTAGCAGCAATATTTGCATTTGCTTCTTCAAGCAAAGCGAGTTGACGTTGTTGCTCAAGTGTCACGCGAGTGTTCTTAGCCTGCGCAAGTTCTGATGCTAATTTATTTTGTACAATCTTTAATTTATCAACTTCAACTTGTTGTGCCGCTTTTGCATCATCAGCAATTTTCTTAGCTGCTGCAACTTTATTTGTTGCTGCAACTTGAGCTAATTTGGTGCGATCGGCTTCTTGTTGTGCAGCCTTGGCCACTACTTGTGCTGCTTGAAAACGTTTCAGCGCTGTGGTGTTTGACGCACCTAACTTATCTAAAGTTGTTAGGCGATCTATCAGATCTTGTGGCCCACTTGCTTCAAGGACTGAATTGATATTTGTAAAGTCGCCACCCATTTTGTATGCGTTGGCTGCCATCTTTCCAATTGTTTGATTTGCTGCATTAACCGCGGCTTGGGTGAGCGCCGCATGCGCGGCTGCTGCCTTTGCATTGAAAGTTGCTATCGCGAGTTCTTTTTGCGCTCGATTATATGAAGCGCGCGCTGCATCAGAAATTGCAGTCAATTGATTTAGTGTTTTTGTTGCAGAATTTAATTTAGCGGCGGCGGCGCTTGCGGCGGCGGCCTTGGCTGCTTCAACTGCTTTTGCGGCATCGATTTGTGCCTGAGTTGGCTTTGGAGTTTTTGCAAAAGCTAGCTCGCTAGTAAGCGTTGTCGTTAACAAAGAGAGCGCGACTAAAGCGCTGACTGCTTTGTGTCGCCTTTTAGATAAGGCAGATACGGCAAATGACATTCTTGGAAACCCCCAGGGAAGTGAATCTCCTAAGGGTAAAGGTTCTTACTGGGTGTTTTCTTAAATTAACGCCTTGTGTCGCTAATTCGCAACATCCCTTCGCTTGAAAAGGATTGCAACAAGCGATGATCCTAAAAGCAGATAAATGGCTGAGATTAGAAGCGAATATTTATAACTAGCAATGGCACTTCCGCCTTCACCTATATTTGAGAAGTTTTGGCCGGGCATCCATTTGGCAGTATTTGCAATTAAGGCAGAGATAATATTTTCAAGGATAAGTGTCCAAAGTACGCCGGTTGCAATTGCACCGATTGGCGAGCGGAAAAGTAGCCCCAAAATCATCCCTAGTGTTCCAAAGCAGAGGGTAGATATAAAGATATTCAGAGTTGTCTGCCCGAGAATTACAAGTGCAGCGTGAGAACTCCATGTAGCCGTACTTACTTTGGCATGACCAGCAAGCGCATAGGAAAGCGCAATGCTAAATCCTCCGGCAAATATCACCATGAGAAGTGCATAAATTTTCATTGAAATAAATTTTCCAACCAATATTTTCATCCGTGAAGGTTGGCGAACCAATAAATTGCGCAATGTTCCGTAGGTGTATTCCTGCGCCGTTTGAGAGGCAAAGATACAAAGTGCAACGATCCCGAGAAATGCTCCGACTAATTTAAAACCGTAGACCAAGCCATCGGGCTGGCTGAGTTGAAGTGCGCTGATGCGTTCACCGCGTTTTGAATTACCGCTTGCCGAGTTGATCATTAAATACACGATTGCGGTAAATAGTCCAGATAAACCACCTACAGTGGCAAATGTTGAGAGCAGCAGACTGCGCCGCTTCAATTTGCGAGCTTCGGCTTTTACAACGCGGATCATGCTTCATCCTCCGTCATCTCAAAGAAGGTTTCCTCAAGAGTCTGTTGCGCTGTTGTAATAGTTGCCAAAGTAATCCCAGCTTCAAAAGCTAGGCGATTTAAAGTTGGTGCCCATTCTTTAGCACTCGTAACATGGACTGCACCATCTCGAACAGCTACAGCATGTCCAGTATCTTCAATTAATTTTACAAGTTTTGTCAGGTCAACTTCGTACTCTGGTTTTGCCACAATAATGGGTTCCGCACCTGCCAAGAGATCATGAGTTCTGCCAGAAAATATAACTTTACCTTCACGCAGCATGACTAAATATTCACTGATCATTTCTAGCTCGCTGAGTAAGTGCGATGAAACAAAAACAGTAGTGCCGCGATTTGCTAGGTCTCGAATCAATTCACGTACTTCTTGAATTCCCGACGGATCTAAACCATTAGTTGGTTCATCTAGTACAAGCAGTTCTGGGTTAGGTAAGAGTGCTGCAGCAATTCCAAGTCTTTGTTTCATTCCTAGCGAATATGTTTTGAACTTTGATCCGCCGCGATCACCAAGTCCAACTTTTGCAATCAACTCTTCCGCACGTTCGACTGGAAAGCCACCCAAATCTGCTAAAACCTTTAGATTTTCTAAACCCGAGAGCGCTGGATAAAAAGCTGGTCCCTCGATCATCGCGCCAACTTTTGGTAAATATTTTTCTGGAAGTGAAATGTTTTCGCCAAGAACGGTTCCAGTTCCGCTAGTTGGTGAGATTAATCCAAGGAGCATGCGAATAGTTGTTGTTTTGCCGGACCCATTCGGACCAACGAAGCCGCAGATCGTTCCGGCGGGTACTGAAAAATTAGCGTGGGAAAGCGCGGTTCGTTCGCCATATTTCTTGGTTAAATCAGTTGCGGAGATTGCCAGCTTTTCCATGTGATCACAGTACCCACTAAACCTTGGAGATTTACCACCTTAGATTTTGCTGTGGATATTGGCCGTTAAGGATTTGAAACGAGCACTGCAATAACAAGTAAAAGTGAATACACGCTCAAGTAAGTAATCGACCATTGGAATAATTTTGCAGCGGCCTTATCTGAATTTGGCCCGTCAATCTTTAAAAGCTGCTGGCCAAAGCCAAGTGCAAGAAGAACTGTTATCACCCAGCACCACCACGGAAGTTTGGCGCTCCAATCAAGGGCAAGTGAACAAATGACCATTCCGATTGTATGAAACCACATCTGCTTTTGAACTGATTTGATTGAAGCAACAACTGGAAGCATCGGAATACCAGCAGCCGCGTAATCATCGCGGTACTTAATCGCCAGCGCCCAAAAATGTGGTGGCGTCCAGAAGAATATTAATAAGAAAAATAGCCAAGCAGTTAATGAAAGTGAATTAGTAATTGCGGCCCAACCAATTAGAACTGGCATGCAACCAGCAATTCCGCCCCAAACAATATTTTGTGAAGTGCGGCGCTTGAGCCCGATCGTGTAACCAAAAACGTAAAATACAATTGCTGCTGCCGTTAAAACAGTAGCCCAGACTGTAGTGAAGTAAGAGAAGATAACCAGAGATACAACTGTAAGCATCGAGGCAAAGACAAATGCCTGAGTCTCACTTACCGCCCCGCTAACGATCGGGCGTTTGGCTGTACGAGCCATTAAGCGATCAGAATCAACTTCGATAATCATGTTGAATGCATTCGATGCACCTGCTGCGAGTGTTCCACCAATCAAAGTAGCCGCGGTGATTTTAAAAGAAGGAACACCACGCACGGCCAAGAAGAGTGCAGGCAATGTGGTTACTAATAACAACTCGACAACGCGCAATTTCATCAAGGCCAAATATGGTGAAATCTTGCTGCTCATCGGAGGAGGATATCTAATTAGAGACCGGAGGAGGTAGGGCTATCGTTCCCAGCATTCGATCAATTGTCTTGCGAGCGATCTGTCGATAACGCTCATAAGGCTTAATGTGATCTGCAATCACAGCAAAAAC
>CAIMMQ010000045.1 GCA_903842675.1 uncultured Actinomycetes bacterium | reverse complement strand
TGCATGCACCATCATGTAGTCCCAAGTAGGCACAACTTTGTGATGTTCCTCTTTAGATGCATACCAATTTGGAGAAATATAGGTTTCATTAAGCATTGAGATAACAAGTGCCTCTTGATTAGTCGGTAAAGAAGCTTGGATATTGAGCTTTGCAACATGCCCTAAGAGAGAATTTGTTTCTTGGTCATAAATTAAAGGTAGTAGCGTGGATACAAGACCTTTTTCAGTATTGCTTACTAAGTGTCCCGATTCAATTTGTGACAAGAATTCTTGAGCTGCTTTATCGCTCGGCTGAAAATGTTTAGGGATATACATGTGCTGATTTAATCTTATTACCACTTACATGTCTATTAAAATTAAAGAAGAGTCGCCCTATAAGCCGGATCCTGTCCTTCGCTTTCGCGAATGGATCACCATCCATCTAGATCTGCAATTGCTTGCAGATTCAAGCAACCTACCCGTTAACTCGAGCGAGCAGCTCTCAAGCGCTAACAATCTGGTCTTGCTCCAAGTGGGGTTTACCTTGCCATCTACATCACTGCAGATGCGGTGGTCTCTTACACCGCCGTTTCACCCTTACTAACTTTCGTTAGCGGTAATTTTCTGTGGCACTGTCCTGCGGATTGCTCCGAGTGGGCGTTACCCACCACTTTGCTCTTTGGAGTCCGGACTTTCCTCGGTGCATAAGCAACGCGGTGATCCGGGCGACTCTTCGTTGGGTAAGGGTACGCGATTTTAACTTTTCGCGCTAAGCCCCTTAAGTACGCGTAATCCATCTGAGGGATAGATATTTATTGTTGTAATGCTGCACGGCGCGACGTCTAAATGAAAGACGCTCTCTAGTGGCGCCTCAATAATTCGGGCAGCAAGTGCCTTGATTACATAATTATGGGTGACGACAAGAATCTTCTTGCCTGGGTAATCCGCAGCAAGGTTTGTAAGTGCTGGTTCCACGCGGGCTGCAACTTGTTCATAGGATTCGCCGCCGCTTGCAGCGTAGGAAGAACTTGAAACCCATTGTTCCCATTCAGATGGATAAAGCGCTTGAACTTCGGGGACGCTTAGGCCATCCCACTCACCGAAAGAACATTCAATCCAACTTGTATCGAATTCGATATCTAGTTTTATCTGCTTCTGAATTATTTCAGCAGTTTGCCGAGTGCGGACAAGTGGAGACGCGAAGAAATAATCTGGTTTGCGTGTAGCAATTGCTTTGGCAACTTCCTCGGCCTGTGCAATTCCCACATCGCTAAGTTCTGGATCGGAGCCATCTCCCCCAGAGAATCTACGCTCTGGAGTAAGGACTGTTTCACCATGACGGACTAGGAAAATTTGAGTTGGTGTTTCATTAGAAACCAAACGCTCTGATAAGAAATTTATCTGGCGCGGTGCAAAGGAGTTTGTGTCGCCATCAAGTGCTTTATTGGCTAACCGATCAGCATGTGAATTTAAATCGCGTGGGATCCACTTGTAGGTAACTAATTGCGGCGGGTGTGCTTGCTGGGCTTGCTTAGCGAGATCGCGCATATCTGGGTGCTTGATCTGCCAGCGACCAGACATTTGCTCTACAACAAGTTTGGAATCCATTTGGGCTTCAACGGTTGCGGTCGGATCTAATTCATTAACCTTGCGAAGTGCCGCCAGTAAGCCACTGTATTCGGCAACGTTATTTGTTGCGATGCCTATAGTTTCAAAGAGTTCGTGCAAAATCTTTCCGTTTTCAGATACAACCGCACCATAAGCCGCCGGACCTGGATTTCCACGTGAACCACCGTCGGCAGAAATAACAAACGATCTGGCCATGCTTAAATCCGAACCAAGATTCGTCGGCACTCTTCACAACGCAAAACTTCCTCCGAGTCGAGAGATTTGATTCGCTCCATCTCGACCGCATTGATAGCTAAGCGACAACCATCACAAGTGTTTCCGATAAGCAGAGCGGCGCCGATGCCTGATCCACTCGCCTTGACCTTTTCGTAAAGTTCTATCAGCGCGGTATCAATCTTGGGCACAAGAAGGGTGCGCTCGGAATTCTTAAGAGCAATTTCACGATCAATCTCTGTCTTGGCATTTTCCAACCGAATGTTTAATTCAAGTTCTAACTTCTTTAAGCCATCTTCATCACTTTTTAAAGTCTCAACCTTTTGCTTAGCGCCATCGTGGCGAATCATGATCTCAAGTTCGCCATCTTCAAGCTCGCTCTTGCGCTTTGCGAGCGTTCCTAGTTCATGCTGAAGTTGTTCTAATTCCTTTGGAGACGCTTGGCCACCAGAGAGGCGGGCTTCATCTTTTGTCATGCGATCTGCGACTTGTTCTACTTCTACTTCACTTCGGCGCAGGTCAATTGCAACGTCTGCTAGTTCCGCTTCAGCGGTTTCGAGTTCGGCGGCACCGGCGACTAGTTTTGCTTGAATAGCCACAAGTTGTTGGTGTTCTGGCAACGCTTTTAAGCGATGGTTTGCTTGGGAAATTGCGGAATCAATTCGTTGAAGTTCAATCAGATTATTTTGATCGGTGACCGAAGCCTTCATCGATACCTCTCTTTAGAAGCTATAAAACTTTCCAAAGTCTGGTGGGCGCTGAGGGGTTCGAACCCCCGACATCCTCGGTGTAAACGAGGCGCTCTACCACTGAGCTAAGCACCCAAACTTTCGATCAACTTTCAGTGCCCCACTCTACAGGTGAGAGTGGGGTATGAAAAATCAATGCTTAATTTCTATTAAATACTCGCGAGCGCAGCCTTGTAATCAACGATATTTCGCGCATCGCCGAGGCCATTAACGACCTGCCAACGCAAGATTCCTTCTTTATCGATGATGAAAGTTCCACGTATTGCACAGCCACGTTCTTCATTGAATACGCCATATGCCTTAGCGGCTGCGCCATGCGGCCAGAAATCTGCAAGTACTGGGAACTTGTATCCCTCTTTTTCAGCAAAAGCTTTCTGGGCATACATTGGATCGCAAGAGATTGCGATTAATTCCACGTTCTCATTTTGGAATGCAGCGAGGTCATCGCGCAGTCCGCAAAGTTCACCTGTGCAAATTCCAGAGAATGCGAATGGGTAGAAGAGAACTACGACGTTCTTCTTGCCCTTGTAATCTGCAAGTGAAATGTTTTCACCGTGCTGATTAGTTAATGAAAATTGAGGTGCTGGTGAACCAATTGTTAATGACATTTATTGCCCTTCAGTTATTTGCGGTTACCTTTTCTGGCAACCAATCTTGTTGCGGTCCAGTCCGCTCCAACGGTGAAAGATACCGTCTGAGAGAGCCCGGCGGTTGGCGCGGCATCTTGAATGTCACTTGGTTCTACATAGCCTGCTCGCCCGACCTTTGGTGTGAAGAGCCAGATCGGTCCATTTTGCGTTAAATATGTCAGGCCATCCATAAGTTCATCTACAAGATCGCCATCTTCATCGCGCCACCAAAGCAATACGGCATCTACAACATCAGTAGCCGCATCTTCAATAAATTCGTTACCAGTTACCTTTTGGATTGCCGCGCGAAGTTCATTGTCGCAATCGGAATCAAGGCCAACTTCTAAAATTAGATCGCCGGATTTCAATCCAAGGCGTTCAACCACCTGATCTGACCCCATTGGGGCTCTTGCTCCCTTCCCTCGTTCCTGGCAATTTAGTTATGTATATCAACCTAGATCAACCCAGATAAACCTAGACCAACCTGATTGGCTGGATTCCACTGGATCACATGGGAGTAGTCCACCGAACCTTTGCCACTTGCGCAAGGGGTAGGGGCAAATTCGTGAAAGGATATGGGCATGGCCACAGCGGATGACAAGCACAAAACATCAGAAGACTTCATTGAACAGCTAATTGATACTGATCCGACCGAGACCGCCGAGTGGAACCAATCGCTAGATGCCGTGCTCGCGAATGCTGGTCCAGTTCGCGCTCGTTATTTGATGCTTTCGATACTGCGTCGCGCCGAGGAGAAAAATCTTGGTGTGTCTGCGCTCCGCTCAACTGATTACATAAATTCAATTCCTCCAGCAAGAGAACCAGCCTTCCCTGGTGATGAAGCGATCGAGCGTCGCATTCGCGCTTTCATTCGTTGGAACGCAGCGATCATGGTGCATCGTGCACAACGCCCTGGCATCGGAGTTGGTGGACACATTTCAACTTATGCATCTTCAGCTTCACTTTATGAAGTTGGTTTTAACCATTTCTTCCGCGGTAAAAACCATGCCGGTGGCGGAGATCAAATTTTCTTTCAGGGACATGCAAGTCCTGGAATGTATGCGCGTGCCTTTATGGAAGGTCGCTTAACTGAAAAGCAGATGGATGGATTCCGTCAAGAACTTTCACACGATGGTGGTGGATTATCTTCTTACCCACACCCACGCTTAATGCCAGAGTTCTGGGAGTTCCCAACAGTTTCAATGGGTATCGGACCAATCAATGCAATTTACCAAGCACGCTTTAATCGTTACTTAAATGGTCGCGGCATCAAAGACACAAGTGATCAAAATGTCTGGGCATTTTTGGGCGATGGCGAAATGGATGAACCAGAATCTATTGGCGCTATCAGTCTTGCGGCTCGTGAGAATCTAGATAACTTAACTTTTGTAATTAACTGCAACTTGCAACGCCTAGATGGACCAGTACGTGGAAATGGCAAGATTATTCAAGAACTTGAATCAATCTTCGGTGGCGCTGGCTGGAACGTAATCAAAGTTGTTTGGGGCCGCGAGTGGGATGAACTTCTTGCGATGGACCGCGAAGGTGCACTTGTTAATTTAATGAACAACACAACTGATGGCGATTATCAAACATTTAAAGCTGAATCTGGTGCATATGTCCGCGAACACTTCTTTGGTCGCGATCCACGTACTGCTGCAATGGTCGCAAACTGGAGCGATGAGAAAATCTGGGCACTTAAGCGCGGTGGCCATGATTATCGTAAATTATTTGCTGCCTACAAGACGGCGACCGAACGAAATGGTAAGCCAACTGTAATTCTTGCTAAGACAATTAAGGGTTGGACTCTTGGTTCGCACTTTGAGGCGAGAAATTCAACTCACCAAATGAAGAAGATGACGCACGAGGATCTTCTTGCATTCCGTGACACTCTTGGTATTCCACTAACCGATGAACAGATCGATGCGAAGGTACCTCCTTATTACCACCCAGGCGTGGACTCCCCTGAATACAAATACATGATGGAGCGCCGCCAAATTCTTGGTGGTTCAATTCCTTCACGTAACAAGGATTCCAAACCACTTCCACAACCACCACTGAGTACTTACGAATCAGTTGCTCGTGGTTCTGGACAACAAGAAGTTGCAACAACAATGGCATTTGTTCGCTTGTTTAAGGATCTCGTTAAGGATCCAGGGATGGGTAAGCATTTTGTTCCGATCATTCCGGATGAGGCACGTACCTTCGGAATGGATTCTCTTTTCCCAACGCTAAAGATTTATTCACCGCACGGTCAGACTTATGCATCCGTTGACCGTGAACTAATGCTTTCCTACAAGGAATCAACTTCAGGCGTAATCTTGCACGAAGGAATTAACGAAGCTGGGTCGGTTGCATCATTTACCGCCGTTGGAACTTCATATGCAACACATGATGTTCCGATGATTCCGGTCTACATCTTCTACTCAATGTTCGGCTTCCAACGCACCGGAGATGCTTTCTGGGCCGCCTCAGATCAGATGACACGTGGTTTTGTTCTGGGTGCCACTGCAGGACGTACAACTCTTAATGGTGAAGGTCTGCAACATGAAGATGGCCATTCACATTTGATCGCATCCACCAACCCTGCGGTTGTTTCATATGACCCAGCATTCGGATACGAGCTTGGGCACATTGTTCGCGATGGTTTACGACGCATGTATGGCGAAAATAGCGAGAATGTTTATTACTACCTGACTGTCTATAACGAGCCATACGTTCAACCTGCTGAACCAACAAACTTGGATGTCGATGGACTTCTAAAAGGTATTTACCTATTTTCTCCAGCACAGAGCGGTAAGAAGAAGGTCCAACTTCTCGCATCTGGTGTTGCAATGAACTGGGCGCTTAAGGCGCAGAAACTTCTTGCTGATGAGTGGGGCGTAAGTGCGAATGTTTGGTCAGTAACTTCATGGAACGAACTACGCCGTGATGGTCTTGAAATTGATCGCCATAACTTGTTGAACCCAGATGACCAGAAGAGCGCGTACCTAACTAAGAAGTTAAAGGGCCAAGAAGGTCCAGTCATTGCCGTCAGTGATTTCATGCGCGCAGTTCAAGATCAAATTGCCGCATATGTCCCAGGAAAATTTAAATCACTTGGAACTGATGGCTTTGGTCTATCAGATACTCGTGGCGCTCTTCGTCGTCACTTTAAGGTTGACGCTGAATCAATCGTGATTGCAACTCTTGCAAGCCTTGCTGAATCTGGCGAGATTAAGAGCAAAGTAGTTCGTGAAGCAATTGAGAAGTATCAGATCCATGACATCAGTGCTGCCGACCCAGGTAATACTGAAGGTTCTGGCTGATCTTTAAAACTTAGGCTGCGAGGTTCTTTCGTTGCTGCCAATTTTTGATACATAAACCACGCCAAAGAGCATCAGTCCAGGAATCATCAAGGCTGTTGTAACACTTGTTGCCTGCGCGACCCAGGAGATAACAATCTTCACTGCAAAAGTTAGTACCGCGTTAATTAAGCCAAGTTGTGCCACAACAACGCTTCCTGGCAGCGATGATTTGCGAAACGCGATACCAAAGAAGACTGGGGCGATGAAGGAAGAGCCAAATCCCCCAAACATAAACCCAACCAAAGAGATGATGAATCCCAGCGTCCGGTTGTGATGAGAAAGGTAAGTTCCAGTCAAAATTCCAATGATAAATCCAGTGCCACCAATCATGGGAATGAACTTGAGCAAGGTGCGCTCGGTGAAATGATTTAGTAAAAGGTGCATGGTTAGGCGAAGTGAGATCATTGCCGATATAAATACAACGTAAGTCAAAATACTTAGCGATGCGCTCATCCCAATGGTGTTCTTGGCATAAATCGCAGACCAGTCATTTGTGGCGAATTCAATTTGAATCGCCATGACCATTCCGATTGAAATCAACGGCTCAAACTTGAAAGAGTTAATTACCCCTTTGAAATTTACGCGATTGGCAAGGTCTGGATTAGTCGAAGCCTTTATTAGATATGGCGTTGATCGCAAAATGCCGAACATAACTGCAAGCCAAGTTGTAACCATCACAATATCCACATGCCAAGCCAGAGAAAGTCTTGAAGTTAAGACCAAGGCAATCAAGGAACTTATAAGTGCACCAAGACTCCAAGAACCATGAAAACGAGGTAACACCACTTCCCCAATTTCATCCTGTCGATGTATGCCTTGGGAATTCACGGATATGTGAAGTGCGGTTGTGCTGAAGCCGAAAACAATATTTGCAATCAACCAGATCCAGCCTTGATGAATATGAGGAACAGATCCGAGTGAGAGCGCCATCGAAATTGAGCTTACGATCATCACGGGCCGGACACCAATTCGATCCACGCGCTGACCGATGGTTATGAAGCTTAGAAGTCCGCCAAGGGAACCCAGACTCAAGAAAGTTCCAAAGGTTCCATTACTTAAATGTAAATTGTGTTGAATCTCTGGAAATCTGGAAATAGTTGCCATTGCGCCGATGCCGTAAGGCATGAAAATTAAATAGAGCGCCCATTTTTCACGACGAGACATTTTTGATTTCAAAAGAGCGCACTTGCCAATTGTTGACGGGCTTTAACTAAATCTGGATCCTGCGGATCAACGAGCGAGAAGAGTTGGATTAGATGATCGCGGGCTCTCTTGCGATCTGGATCTTCAAGAATTTTAACCAGCTTAATTAAGCGATCGAATGCCGATCTATTATCGCCATTGGCTATTTCTAGATCAGCGGCTTGAATTGCAAGGGTTAGATCATTTGGTGCAAGTGCCGCTTTTGCCAAAATATCTTTTGCGTCGAGTCCGGTAATACGGATTATTAATTCAGTTTGAGCAAGTCCTAACTTTGCCAAGTTATCCCCTGGTTTACGTGCCAGCCACTTTTCATAAGCTGCTTTTGCGGCAACGAAATCGCCTTCGGCCATTGCGTTCATGGCAATTTCCTCTTCGGGTTCCATTGGTACTTCTGGAACAGGTGCGCCTTCGGTAGTCGAACCAACACCACGATCTGCCGCAAGTGAAATGACTTTGGTAATTACTTGGCGAATCTGATCTTCAGGTGGGGCGGATTCAAAGAGCGGAACTATCTGCTCTTGGATCACTGCTATTGCAAGTGGAACTGATTGAACTTGGAGTGCCTGAGCAACTTGCGGCTCAGCATCAACGTTTACAGTTCCAAGAACCCAAGTTTTATCCCCATCGCTATTTGTATCAAGGGCCTCAAATTTCCCCATTACCTCCAACAAACTGATCGCCTGGGTACTGCGCGGGGACCAGCAGACAAGTATTACGACTTTGCTATTGGATTGCGGAAGAATTTCGCTGATGAGATTTTCTTGATTAACGACAATTCCAGGAATTGTCTCCATGACTTCTGCTGTTTTACCAAGTCCACTTAAATCAACCGCTCTCGCAAAATTCTTGGGAAGGGGCGGCAAGCTCATGGATTTATCTTAGTCAATAAATTAAGCGCAATATTAATTTTTTACAGCGTGTGGTTCGTGAATACCAGGTGTGCTGATGCCGACATAAGATCTGAAAGGCAGGATGTTCTCGATGTAATCCTTGGTTGCGTAATCCAGACCTAAATCATGGCCAGCTTTTTCCCCTAGGTACCAACGATGTTCTAATATCTCGTGAAACATTTGAGTTTGCTCAACGCGATCGCGAAGTTCAAGTGGCACTTGGTTCATTACGTGATGATAGGTATCTCGCAACCATCGGCGTGCACTGTCATGTATTGGAGGTTTTGGTGCGGCCTCACGGCCACGGAATCGATCAAATGAAGCAAGTAATCTTTTGGCCTGGAGCTCCTCGGCCTGGATTCCAAGTAGTTCGAGTAATCGCTGTTGGTGATAACCAGCCGCCACTAATTTAGGCTGGAATTTCAATTCTTGTTTATCGCCACTGATAGATACTTCGACTTCTTCTACTGCGAAACCTAAATCTTGGAGAGTACGCATCGCTCGTTCAACTGCATGACGATCATTTGGATCAAGCATCTGTGGTTCTTTAAGCGCCTTCCAAAGTCTGCGATAGCGCTTGATCAACCCCTCACTCGCACGGATTGGATCCATATCTTTCTGAAGTACACCTGCAATCTGGAGGTCATCCAATTCGGCCGCAACATTGAATAGCGCAATTTCTAAATCGTGTTCGCGTTGACCATCGGATAATTTGGTTTGAAACTCGCCTGTTTCGGCATCAACGAGATAGGCCGCAAACTGATCAGCATCGCGCCGGAATAGAGTGTTTGAGAGCGAACAATCGCCCCACCAGAAACCAAGCAGGTGTAGACGCACCAGAAGAAGTGCCAGCGCATTAGCCATATTTGTAATCTCGTGTGGCGTGATCTGTTCACTCAAAATTACGCGATAAGGAAGTGAGAATGGTAGGTAATGTGTGACAAGCGCCGCAGGCAATTCATCGCCTTTGGTATCAGTGCGATTCATAATCACGGCAACTGGTTCAACACATGGCGCACTTCTATTATTTAATTCACGCAGCAGCGAGTATTCCCGATTGGCAAATTCTGGAACGGTCTCTTTGATCGCATAAATCATTGATTCTTGCGTGGCTTCCGGACGCACAAGGCGAACTACGTGGCGCGAAATACCTCGCATGTCAGTAAGTGACGCATCCTCGGGCCAGCTCTCGAGAGGCACTGCCCAAGGCAAGCGCGCCAGAGTAGACATCTCCTCTGGGAGTCCAGTTATTCGAAGGTCAGCCACGGAGCCATTCTCTCCTATTTTGGTTTAACGGAAGGTTAAAATCCACACATGGCAACCTTAAAACCAATTCTAAAGCGAGGCACTCTAAAGCGGACTAAGAAAGTTCAGGTGCCGGAAGATTTTGGTTCATTGGGAGAGCCACTCAATCAGTCACATCCATTTTATTTTGGATTCCTTGGAGCTGCGGGAGCTGTGTGCTCTATCACTTTACTGAGAGCACTCGCCTCAACTAGCCAAGTATTTGTCTTGATCATCATCTCGCTCTTCTTTGCTGCAGGTTTAAATCCTGCGGTTCTATTTATTCAAAAGCGCGGTCTTAAGCGGCCCGCTGCAGTTGCCACCGTCGTAGCAGGAGTAATCGGATTTGTTGCACTGTTTATCTGGATTGCTATTCCACCATTGGTTGACCAAGTGAACTCGCTGATTGCTAATGCACCGACAATTGTTGGGGACTTGAAAAGCAATTCAACTTTAAATTATTTAAATGACCACTATGGAATCATCGATTCAATTCAGAAGAAAGTTTCGGCTTCGATTAAAGATGGCCAACTAGTTGTTGGAGCATTTGGTGGCGTGATCGGTGTTGGAAAAGCCGTGCTCTCTGGCGCAGTCGCCACGCTAACTATTTTGATTCTCACTCTGTATTTCTTGGCCTCACTTCCTAGCGTTACACAAGTTGCCTACCGAATTGTTCCTGCAACACGTCGCGCTCGGGTATCAAAAATCAGCGATGCAATCATTTTTAGAGTTGGCGCCTTCGTAGGTGGCCAAGTATCCGTCGCATTCATTGCTGGGATATTTGCATTAGTTCTTGGATTTGCTCTCAATCTCCCATACAAAGCGGCGCTTGCAATGGTTGTTTTATTCTGTGGACTTATTCCGTTGGTTGGACATTTCTTGGGAATAACGATCGTGACACTTGTAGCCCTCAGCAAATCCCCTACCGCTGCAATCATCGCATTCTTGGCTTACTTAATTTATGTACAGATTGAAAACTATTTAATTATGCCAAGAATAATGAAGCATTCACTTTCGATCCCAGGGCTTGTCACAATTATTGCCGTGATGATCGGAACTAGTTTGCTGGGAATTGTTGGCGGAATACTCTCGGTGCCGATCGCAGCTGCGGTACTTTTGATACTCGATGAAGTTGTTTATCCAAGGGCAGACAAGTCTTAATTAATACTCTTCTGGCAACGGCAATGCATCTGGTGCAACTACTCTTACTATCTCGGTAAGGGCGCGATAAACAGCAGGTTCGCCAACCCATAGGTGCTTGGCATCATCGACTGGAATCAAATTAATTTGCGGCACTCTTGCGAAGGTAATCGCTGCTTCTTTTGGTTTTAAGTAGTCATCGTATTCTGGAATTAGCGCGGTAATTGGTCTGCCATCCTTCGCCCAAAAATCTAGGTCGCTTGGTTCACTCGTTCTAAAAGGTGGACTTAATAAGATCAAACCTTTAACTCTGGGATCGCGAGCAAATTTAAGTGCAAGGTCGGTTCCAAAAGACCAACCAACTACCCAAAGGTTGGTAACTCCCAATGAGTCAAATGAATAATTTATCGCGGCTTCTACATCAAACTTTTCAGTTTCACCATTCCCAAATTCACCAGCGCTTTTCCCAGCCGCACTTTCGGTGCCACGAGTATTAAATCGAATGACTTCGATACCAGCCAGTGCTGGCAATCTACTGGACGCTTTTTTGAATACATGACTATCCATCATCCCGCCAGCGGTTGGCAGCGGATGCAGGCAAAGAATTGAGGCCGCACGATCCGAGGTCGGTGTTGCCACTTCCCCGATCAAATCCAGCCCATCAGATGTGTGAATTGTGATGGGACGCCGAATCGCCGACAAAATAGTACTTGGACGTATTAACTCTGGCACGAAATAAGTTTAGTCTTAACCCATGAGCGAAACGACTTTTCCAAGCCACAATCCGACCACTGGTGAAGTAATCCAAAACTTCCCAAACACATCTCCATCTGAAGTTAACGCCGCAGTCGCAAGAGCTCACGCTGTTGCGCCAGCATGGCGAGCACTTGGTTATTCCGGACGAAAGAAAGTCTTGCTTGCCTGGTGCAACTTACTTTCAAATAATTTGGATGAAATTGCTGCCGTTGTGCGCAATGAAACTGGGAAACCAGGAAGTGATGCTGCTCTAGAAACATCACTAGCAATTGGTCACATTGCCTGGGCTGCAAAGAATTCAGAGAAAGTTTTGGCAAAGCAGCGTCGCCCATCCGGGCTTTTGTTGTTCAATATGCGTGCCCATGTTGAAAGATCTCCAATGGGAGTTGTTGGAGTAATTGGACCTTGGAACTATCCAATCTTCACACCACTAGGTTCGATCGCTTATGCGCTTGCGGCCGGTAACACAGTTGTCTTTAAGCCGAGTGAATACACACCAGGTGTTGGCGCATACCTTGCATCAAGCTTTGCAGAGGTTGCACCATTTGCAGATATTTTCACAACCGTTACTGGACTTCCAGAAACTGGAATCGCCCTTACTGAGAGCGCCGTAGACAAGATTTCCTTTACTGGATCCACTCGCACAGCGAAGAAAGTTGCGGCTGCTTGTGGCGCGCGCATGGTTCCAGTTGTTTTGGAATGTGGTGGCAAGGATCCTGTTCTAATCGCCTCTGATGCCAATTTAGATAAGGCCGCTGAGTATGCCCTCTGGTCTGCGATGTCTAACGCTGGACAAACCTGTATCGGAGCCGAGCGAGTTTACGTAGTTGAAGATGTTGCTGATCGCTTTATCGCAAAGATAAAGGAGATGGCCCTGCAGATTCATCCAGGGGCCAACGGTAATTACGGACCAGCGACCATGCCTTCTCAGCTAAATGTAATTCAAAACCATATCGATGATGCTGTAGCAAAAGGTGGAAAATTCTTAGTTGGAAGCTCCGACTCGGTAAAGCCACCATTTGTTGAGCCAGTAATTCTGCTTGATGTTCCGGAAAATTCAACCGCAGTTACTGAAGAAACCTTTGGACCTACTTTGGTAATCAATCGAGTTCCAAATATCCAAGAAGCTATCAAGCTAGCCAATGCCACTAGATACGGTCTAGCCGCATCAGTTTTCTCCAAGCGAAGTGGCAACAAGATTGCGGCGCAACTCGAGTGCGGCATGGTCTCGATTAATTCTGTGATCGCCTTTGCTGGTATTGCTTCAGTTCCATTTGGTGGCATTAAAGACAGTGGTTCTGGCCGAATTCATGGTCCAGAAGGCTTGCTTGAATTCACCTATCCGCGAACTGTGGTGAAGCAGATGTTTAGCATTCCAATTGCATTCACGACCTTTAAGCGGACAGCCTTTGCTGACAAGTTCCTTAAACTAGCAATGCGGATTCTGCACTAATAACTTAGTAACGAGGCGCAGTTTTAGATTTAAGAATTCGCGGTTTACGATCATTTCGCTTGGTCCAACAAACCGTATGCCAATGCCTGCGTGATTCAACATCTTCTTCTAGCCAGGCAACTGTATGTGGCGTTGCCGTTGGAATTAATTGATCACATCCGGGGCATCTGTAAGGCTTTGTAGAAGTTGAACCGGTAATTCTGCGCACGCGATAGATACCTTCAGAATGTTCTTCAATCGATTCACTTGAGAGGGAGATATCTCGCTCTTCCTCGTTCTGCTTTGGTCGAGGCGATCTCTTTGGGTGATTTCTACGCGGGCTCACAGATGTATTCTTTCGTATTCGAAGCCTTTTAGGGCAAGATATAACCGTGTCAGCCGTTACAGATTCGCCACTTGCTATCGAAGTTCGCGGACTCGTAAAACGTTATTCAAGTAAGGCCGCTGGCGAGAAAATTGCGGTGGCGGGAATTGATCTCGATGTAAGGCTCGGCGAAATATTTGCTCTTCTAGGCCCAAACGGTGCTGGTAAAACAACTACGGTAGAAATCCTTGAGGGCTATCGAAATCGCGATGGCGGCTCGGTCAAGGTTCTCGGATCCGACCCGGGAAACCTCGGCGCCGGCGCGGCCAATTGGCGCGATCGCATCGGAATCGTTCTGCAATCCACTAAGGATGCCGAAGATTTAAGTGTTGCCGAAGTTGTACATCACTTCGCTAACTACTACACAAATGCAAAAGATGCCGATCAGGTTATCGAAGCTGTTGGACTTACCGAGAAAGCCAGCGAGCGAATTGAAACTCTTTCCGGGGGCCAACGCCGGCGCCTAGATGTTGCACTTGGAATAATTGGAAATCCAGAAATACTTTTCTTAGATGAACCAACTACTGGCTTTGACCCCGAAGCACGCCGAGCATTTTGGGAGTTAATTCGTAACTTGCGCGCCCAAGGAACCACAATTTTATTGACTACTCACTATCTTGATGAAGCCGAAGCATTGGCGGATCGAGTGGGCGTCATCGTCGATGGAAAAATTATCGAAGTTTCTACCCCAAGTAATCTAGGTGGGCGAAATAACGCGAAGGCTCGTATTTCTTGGTTAGAGAACGGTGTCAGAGCCGAACTTCTAACTGATAACCCAACGAAAGAAATATCGGTTATCGCACAACGCTTTACCGGGGAAATTCCCGAACTTGCAGTTCATAGGCCAACTTTGGAAGACATTTACCTAGAGATGATCGGTGGTAAATAATGTCGAAGATCATAAGAGTTGGATTCTTGCGCGGTGGCCTTGAGATAAAGCAGTTCATGCGTCAACGCGAGTCCGTCGTCTTCACTCTTCTATTTCCGGTTCTTCTGCTATTTATCTTTGGTTCAGTTTTCAAGGGCGAGGTTGCGCCCGGCGTAACATTTAGTCAGTACTTCTTGGCAGGGATGATCGCTTCTGGGTTGGTTAATACCGGATTCCAACAACTCGCAATCATGATCCCAATCGAGCGCGACTTTGGAACGTTGAAGCGACTTCGTGGAACCCCAATTTCGCCGATCTCCTATTTCATCGGGAAAATGATCATGGTCTTCACTTCAATGATCGTGCAAATCGCTGCCTTACTTTTATTTGGTGTTCTGCTATTTGGGTTGAACCTGCCAACCACCGTCGATAAGTGGTTGAAATTTACCTGGCTAGTTCTACTAGGAAGCATCTGCTCTGCAATCCTCGGTATTGCATTCTCTGCGGTGCCAAAGAATGGTCGCGGGGCATCTGCAGTTGTTTCACCGATTGTGATTATTCTGCAGTTCTTTAGCGGAGTCTTCTTTGTTTTTTCCACACTTCCAAAATGGATGCAAGATTTTGCCGCGCTCTTCCCGCTCAAATGGCTTACGCAAGGGATGCGCTCAGTATTTCTGCCAGATGGTTTCGCCTCGCAAGAGGTGGCTCACAGTTGGGAAACGCCTCGAACTGCAGCCATATTAATTATTTGGCTGGTTGCTGGAATTTTGATTTCGCTTAGAACATTTAAGTGGTCCGAAAAATGAGACGCACAATAGTTTTGGTAACACTAATCGGGCTGTTATTCCCAACTATCTCCAGTGCTGCAACGCCGTCTCCAAAGCAATCCCCTAAACCAGCAGCTAAACCAGCAGCTAAACCAGCAGCTAAACCAGCTGCTAAACCATCCGCCAAACCTGTTACTAAACTCGCTGCTAAAAAGACTGTGGCCAAGAAGCGAAAAGTTTCTGTACGTAAGGAGATTCCGACGCTACCTTCACCATCACCAAAGTGGCCACCTGCCAACTTCAACCATGAAAAGGACGGAACCGTCTACGCGAAGATTCCCTCATTTGAAGAGTTAAAAGGAATGGCATCAAATTCACCCACGCTAACTGCAGACCTCAAGAAGTGTGAAGCGAATACCTGTGGCGCCGTAATTGTTGCATCAGAAACTTCTTGTGTTTGGTGGGAGGTTGATTCAGTTGTCTCCGGACCAAGTTCTGCCGATCCAACAATTAGAACTCCTTATGGCTCACTTCGCACACTCGCGCCAGCAACGAATGCCAAATCCATCAAGCCAATTCTTTTAATCAGCCCAGAACCACTTGGTGATGGCGTTAGCGTTGGTGGAATTATTGCTAAATGTTGGTCGCAGGCCGGGACTGAAAAAATCCCAGCTAATATCTATACGCCTGTTGCAAACCGCTAGTTAACGATTAGCTCCGGGTACCCACAACTGATCACCAATTGCCTTGTTTTCATGGCGAGCAAGTACGAAAAGTAAATCTGAAAGCCGATTCAGATATTTCGCAGTTAGTGAATTAACGCCGCCACCAAATTGGTGAATCGCATGCCAAGTATTTCGCTCAGCCCGTCTTGTGACAGTTCTAGCGACATGTAGCAAAGCTGCAGCCGGTGTTCCGGAAGGCAAAATAAAACTCTGGAGGGGTTTAAGATCAGCATTAAATTTATCAATCTGTTCTTCCAAGAAAGTCACTTGAGACTCGAGAACCCGCAGTGGTTCAATTTTTGGCTCATCGATGACCGGTGTGCAAAGGTCGGCGCCAACGTCAAACAAATCGTTTTGAATTCTTACAAGTAACTTAGTTACAAGTGGATCTGAAATTTGACCAAGAGCCAGCACAACTCCGATGGATGAATTAGCTTCGTCAACATCTGCATACGCCTCTAAACGTGGGTCATTTTTTGAGGTGCGGCTCATATCGCCAAGGGAGGTCGTACCGTCGTCACCAGTCTTCGTATAAATTCGCGTTAGATTAACCATGTGTAGAAGCCTATAAGACGAACTACACTCTGACTACTCGGAAACAAACATCGGCAAAACGTCCAGATAATGAACAGGAGGTGACTTACATGCCAGAAGCATCAAGTCAGTTTCGGGTTCTAGGCGGTACGCGGCTTGTCGGCGAGGTAAATGTAACCGGAGCTAAAAATTCTGCACTGAAATTAATGGCCGCAACTTTGCTGGCGGTAGGCGAAAGCACAATTACAAATATTCCGGATATCGCCGATGTCCACATCATGTCTGAATTATTAACGCGTCTTGGCTGTACCTGTACTTTCGATGCGAAAACTGGCACGATGAAAATACTTGTTCCAGAAGTCCCTGGTCATCGCGCTGACTATGACTTAGTTCGAAAGATGCGCGCATCAATAAATGTTCTAGGTCCACTTGTGGGCCGAATTGGAAAAGTTGAAGTGGCACTTCCAGGTGGCGATGCTATTGGGTCAAGAGGAATTGATTTTCATATAAAAGGGCTAATAGATCTGGGCGCCGAAGCGCATTCAGAACATGGCTATGTAATTGCAACCGCGCAAAGCGGCTTAATTGGCGCCGATATATTCCTAGATTTCCCAAGTGTGGGTGCTACTGAAAATCTTTTGACTGCTGCAGTACTCGCTAAAGGTGTAACCACAATCGATAACGCAGCTCGCGAGCCTGATGTGGTTGATTTAGGCGAATTCTTAATTGGTATGGGCGCAAAGATTGAAGGACTCGGAACAAGTACGATCAAAATTACTGGCGTAAGTCAATTGCAGCCAACCACACATGCAACTCTTGCTGACCGAATCGTGGCTGGAACTTGGGCATTTGCCGCCGCAATAACTCAAGGAGATATCACCATTAATGGTGGTCGGATAGAACATTTGGAAGTACCGCTAGATAAATTGGTCGAGGCTGGCGCAGTTGTTACTAAAACTCCAAATGGTTTTCGGGTAAAAATGACGAAGCGACCAATTGCAGTTGATGTCGCAACACTCCCCTACCCAGGCTTTGCTACTGACCTACAGCCCTTCGTTATAACAATGAATGCGATTGCTGAAGGAAATTCCATAGTTACTGAAAATGTTTTTGAAGGACGTTTTATGTTTGTAAATGAGATGCAAAGACTCGGTGCTGATATTCATATCGATGGCCATCATGCTTCGATTACAGGTATTCCCCAGCTATCAGGCGCCCCGGTTGCCGCCACTGATATTCGTGCTGGCGCTGGTTTGGTACTTGCTGGCTTGGTCAGCGAAGGTGAAACAACTGTTGAAGATGCCTTCCACGTAGATCGTGGTTATCCGGGCTTTGTTGAATCGCTGCGCGCTCTAGGCGCAAAGGTAGAGCGAATTTAATCCGCGCTTTGCCCCAAAATTGAGACGCGGTTCTTTGCAACCGATAGAAAGCCGCCATGAATTTCAAACTCTTGCTTACTTCCATCTACTGCATCGATAGAAACTTTACCGTCGACGAGGACGCCCAATAATTGAATATGGCCAGGCAATATTCCGATAGCGCCATCCAAAGTGCGCGCAGAAATCATCTTCGCTTCACCAGACCAAATTCGCTTTTCGGGCGAAACAACCTCGACGGTTAAATTCTCTGACATTTGTTTAGCTCTTTGCCAATTCAGCAGCCCTACGTTCTACATCTGCTAAACCACCGCACATGAAAAAGGCCTGTTCTGGAACATGGTCATACTTGCCATCTGCCAACGCTTCGAAAGCTTCGATAGTTTCAGAGAGCGGAACGAATGAACCATCTAGGCCGGTAAAGACCTTTGCCACGAAAGTATTCTGAGAAAGGAAGCGCTGGATGCGACGGGCACGTCCAACAAGAATACGATCTTCTTCAGAGAGTTCATCAATACCAAGAATCGCAATGATGTCTTGCAGATCCTTATAACGTTGAAGGATCTGCTTGATTCGGTTTGCAACGCGGAAGTGGTGCTCGCCAATGTAGCGAGGATCCAAAATACGCGAAGTTGAGTCAAGCGGATCTACTGCTGGATAAATACCAAGTTCGGAAATTGGACGAGATAGCACCGTTGTTGCATCTAAGTGCGCGAACGTTGTGTGTGGAGCTGGGTCAGTAATGTCATCGGCAGGAACATAAATTGCCTGCATTGATGTAATTGAGTGACCACGAGTTGAAGTAATGCGCTCCTGTAGTTGGCCCATCTCATCAGCAAGTGTTGGCTGGTAACCCACAGCTGAAGGCATACGGCCTAGCAGCGTTGATACTTCAGACCCTGCCTGTGTGAAACGGAAAATATTATCGATAAATAGAAGCACATCTTGCTTTTGAACATCGCGGAAGTACTCCGCCATGGTCAGCGCAGATAGCGCAACACGAAGACGTGTGCCAGGTGGTTCATCCATCTGGCCAAAGACCAAGGCGGTCTTATTGATAACGCCAGTCTCTGTCATTTCGAGGAATAAGTCGTTACCTTCACGAGTACGTTCGCCAACTCCAGCGAATACCGAAACACCACCGAAGTTTTCGGCAACACGGTAAATCATTTCTTGAATCAAAACTGTCTTGCCTACTCCAGCACCACCGAATAGACCGATCTTTCCGCCCTTTACATATGGTGTTAGTAGGTCAATAACTTTGATACCAGTTTCAAACATCTCGGTCTTGGATTCAAGTTGATCGAATGCTGGCGCAGTACGGTGAATCGGCCAGCGTTCTTTAATATCAAGTGATGAGGTCGGCACATCTAGAGATTCACCAAGTGTGTTGAACACGTGGCCCTTTGTTACATCTCCAACTGGAACGCTGATTGGTGCTCCGGTATCTGAAACGGCAGCGCCGCGAACCATACCGTCGGTAGGTTGCATCGAAATCGCACGAACTAGGTTGTCACCAATGTGCTGGGCAACTTCTAGTGTCAGCATGCGCTTCTCGCCGCTTAGCGTTACATCGATATGTAGCGCATTAAAGATCGAGGGCATCTGGCCAACGGGGAATTCAATATCCACCACCGGTCCAATAACGCGTGCAACGCGACCTATTCCTGTTTTGTCTAGTTGTGCCTGAGACATTATTCGCTCCCTGCGCTAGCTGAGGCGAGCGCATCTGCGCCGCCGACGATTTCACTGATCTCTTGGGTAATTTCGGCTTGACGAGCCGCGTTTGCAAGTCTGGTTAGGGACTTAATTAACTCATCAGCATTGTCAGTTGCTGACTTCATTGCGCGACGACGAGCAGCGTGTTCTGAAGCCGCTGATTGCAACATCGCATTAAAGACTCGAGCCTCAACATAACGAGGCAAGAGCGAACTCAAGATCTCGGTGGCATTTGGTTCGAATTCATACATGGGAAGCAACCCAGCAGGGACTTCCTCAGCGCTAACTTCTAAGGGCAAAAGTTGGGCCGCAATTGGGATTTGGGTAATCATTGATTTAAATTCGGTATAAACAATGTGCAACTCATCAACACCGATTAGATCGCTTTCACTATCGGCAATAAAGGCATTCACCAGAGCATTTGAAACCAGAACAGCATCGTCGAAAGTTGGGTTATCAGAAAAACCTGTCCAAGAACCTGCGACAGCACGGGATCTGAAGCGATAGAAGTTAACTGCCTTACGGCCAACAAGATATGACTCCACTGATAAGCCACGTTCGCGAAGGCGCATAATCAATTGATCACCCTCCTTGATGGCAGCATTTGAATAAGCGCCAGCCATTCCGCGGTCGGCTGTAATTACGAGTACAGCCGCACGACGTGGATTTTCCGAAGCCCGAGTTAATGCATGGTTCGTATTTGAGAAGGTTGCTACTGCACTTACAGCTCGAGTTAACTCCGTGGCATACGGCGAAGAGGCTGCAACGCGTTGCTGCGCCTTGAGGATTCGGGAGGCAGAGATTAACTCCATCGCTCTCGTAATCTTCTTGGTCGCTTTAACGGAGCGCATCCGTCGGCGATAAATACGAAGTTGGGCACCCATGAGTTACTTAGCGCCGCCTGTCGTTGCAGCAGTCGCACCAAATTGAGTTTTAAAGGTATCAATGGCTTCTTGGAGTGATGCGACTGTGTCGTCGGTTAACTCACGAGTTGCCGAGATAACTTCAAAAATCTTTGGACGTTCGCGACCAATGAAATCAAGAAATTCTGATTCAAAGCGACGGATATCAGAAACTGGTACAGAATCCATATTTCCAGTCGTGCCGGCCCAAATAGATGCAGCCATGCGCTCTACAGAATAAGGTGAGTACTGACCCTGCTTCAATAATTCAACCATGCGTGCACCGCGCTCTAGCTGCGCCTTTGATGCCGCATCAAGGTCAGAACCGAAAGCAGCAAATGCTTCGAGTTCGCGATATTGAGCTAGGTCAAGACGTAGACGTCCAGCAATCTTCTTTATCGCCTTTGTCTGTGCTGACCCACCAACACGAGATACCGAGATACCTACGTTAATTGCTGGACGAACGCCCGCGTTAAACAAATCTGTTTCAAGGAAGCACTGACCGTCAGTAATAGAAATTACGTTGGTTGGAATGAATGCTGAAACGTCATTTCCCTTTGTTTCGATGATTGGTAGACCAGTCATGGAACCGCCACCTAATTCATCAGATAACTTTGCGCAACGCTCTAGCAGGCGTGAGTGTAAGTAGAAGACGTCGCCAGGGTAAGCCTCGCGGCCTGGTGGGCGGCGCAGCAACAGCGAGACGGAACGATATGCCTCAGCTTGCTTTGAAAGATCATCAAAAATAATCAGGACGTGCTCACCCTTGTACATCCAGTGCTGACCAATAGCAGAACCAGTGTATGGTGCTAGGTATTTGAACCCAGCAGGATCTGATGCAGGTGATGCAATGATCGTTGTGTATTCCATAGCGCCAGCTTCTTCAAGCGATGCCTTTACAGATGCAATTGTTGAACCTTTTTGGCCAATAGCAACATAAATACATTTAACTTGCTTCTTGGGATCTCCACTTTTCCAGTTCTCTTTCTGGTTGATGATTGTGTCGATTGCAATCGCAGTCTTACCAGTCTGGCGATCGCCAATAATGAGTTGCCGTTGTCCGCGACCAATGGCAGTCATTGCGTCGATTGCCTTTATACCGGTCTGCATTGGTTCTTTAACTGGTTGGCGTTGTACTACTGAAGGCGCTTGAAGTTCGAGAGCACGTTGCGCTTCGGCTTTAATATCGCCCTTGCCATCGATTGGTCGACCAAGTGCGTCAACAACGCGACCGAGGAAACCATCGCCGACTGGGACGGAGAGAATCTCGCCAGTGCGACTTACTGATGTTCCTTCTTCAATTCCAGTGAACTCACCGAGGATAACAACACCGATTTCGCGCACATCGAGGTTCAACGCCAGTCCCAAAGTTCCATTTTCGAACTTCAAAAGTTCGTTGGTCATTGTCGAAGGTAGGCCCTCGACACGGGCGATACCATCGCCAGCTTCGGTAACAGTGCCGATCTCATCGCGTGCTGCGGCTCCCGGATTATATGAAGCAACGTGCTTTGCAAGCGCGTCGCGAATATCTTCGGGCCGGATCGTGAGTTCCG
The DNA here is from genome assembly GCA_903842675.1 of uncultured Actinomycetes bacterium. Taxonomy (GTDB): domain Bacteria; phylum Actinomycetota; class Actinomycetes; order Nanopelagicales; family Nanopelagicaceae; genus AAA044-D11. The sequence goes on along the minus strand of CAIMMQ010000045.1, from coordinate 24,791 downwards.
CCATCTTTCTCTCCTTCAACTAATTCAGGCTCACGTTTTATGAGTCCTGAAACCTGTTTTAAATTACGAAACCAACACCCGGTTGGCCTCTGCAAGGCGACTAGATATGGTTCCATCTATTACTTCATCACCAAATCGAATTGCAATCCCACCAATTACGGTTGGATCGATTTCAATATTTAAATGAACGCTCTGACCGATCTGCTTTGTGAGTGAATCGTTCAACTTCTTTGTCTGAGCTTCGGTTAATGCGATGCTCGTTCTAACGTGGGCATTTACCCGATTTCGGCGAGCAGTCACCGCATGTGAATACGCAACAACGGTCCGCTCGATATTGCGACTGCGGCGAGTTGAGACTGTCTGATTTAACAGACTCAAAGTGCAGGCTGAAAATTTAGAACTAAAAATGCTCTTCAATAACTCTTGTTTATGAGCTATGGAATCCGAACTTGTATTGAGTGCTTGGCGAAGTCCCGGATTCTCAATAAGCAATTGTGAGAAAGTAAAAATTTCACGTTGCACCTTATCTAACTCATTTGTGACGTTAGCTGCTGCGGCTTGCCCTTCAACAGCAATCTGCTCAATTGCATCTGCAAATTCACCAGAACTTGACCATCTAAGCGACACTGCACTCGCGACCAATGCCAAAGCCGCGCCACCGATTGACTTTGCAAACAGATCTGAAACGAGAGCGGATTTTGAAGATTGATCTCTGGCAGGGTCAGTTAGGGCTCTGCGTAAACCAATCGAAGAATCTAGCGAATCAAGTACTTTAAATAGATCGGCAGAGATGGCAGAGCAATCAGTGGCAGAAGCTCCATTGAGCTTGCCATCGAGTGCATCTCGAAGTGCCACCAAAGATTGGCGACTACTTCCACCTAGGATGATCATTTAGTTGCTCTTCTCCAAATCAGTTAAGAAGCGGTCGACAATGCGAGATTGGCGGACTTGATCATCAAGGGCTTCGCCAACAATCTTGGAAGCAAGTTCGGTAGCCAGCGCGCCTACTTCATTACGAAGAGCATTAATCGCTTGTTGGCGTTCTGATTCAATTGAAGCAACTGCGGCCGCAGTGATGCGTGCTGCCTCTTCTTGTGCTTTGGCACGAAGATCTTCAATTATTACGGCGCCTTGCGCTCTGGCATCTTCACGAATTTTCTGCGCTTCACCACGAGCTTCGGTTAGTTGGACTGTGTACTTTTGAAGTGCAATCTCGGCTTCACGTTGGGCAACCTCGGCGCGTTCTAATCCACCTTGAATTGCATTTGTTCGCTCGCTATAAGCCTTTTCAAATCTTGGAACAGCTTTGGTGCGCAGCAGCATAAATAGTATCGAGAACGCAATAAGTCCAACAACAATTTCTGCTGGCTTGGGAATTACCGGGCTCGGTCCGCTTTCGGACGCTGCTTTAATAAATAAGTGTGTATTCATAATTTATATCGCTCCGTAACTAATCCGTATCAAAGTTGTGTTTGGTTTACTTCAAGACGAAAGCTAGTACCAGACCAAAGATTGCTAAAGCTTCAGCAAGTGCGAAGCCAAGGAACGCAATTGGCTGCAAGATGCTACGTGCTTCTGGTTGGCGAGCTACGCCACTGATGTAGGCGGCAAATATCAAACCAGTTGCGGTACCTGGTCCAATGGTCGAAAGACCAAAGCCCACGATGCTGAGTGTGCCTGTCATATCTTTTCCCTTTCAGCTATTGACCAGACCGGTGCCGGGTCAAATCTAGTTTTAGTGCTCGTCAGCGAGTGCGCCAGCGATATACAGCGCCACAAGCAACGTAAATATATACGCCTGTAGGCACTGAATTCCCATTTCAAAGAAGCTTAATCCAACGGCCAAACTAAAAGAAATTGCGCTAAATATCTTTAAGAACCAAGCGCTTCCTAGCAGATATTCACCGCCTAAAGTGAAGAGCATCAGCAGTAAGTGGCCTGCAAACATATTTCCAAACAGACGCATTGCCAGGGTCAGTGGGCGAATTGCAAAATAAGTTAAAAACTCGAGAGGCGCTAGGAGAATATACATCGGCTTTGGAATGCCCGGCATGAAGCACATATCTTTGAGGTATTTACCAAGGCCATGCTTTTTTATCGCGACGTAGTGATAAACAAAATATACAAAGATCGTAATTGAAACTGGAAAACCAATATGCGACATCGTTGGGAATTGCATCAATGGAATAACGCCGAAAAGGTTATTGGTCAGAATGAATGTGAAGATAGTAAATAAGAATGGAACAAATCTTTGAAATTCTTCACCAATTACATCTTTACCTATTCCATCACGAACAAATCCGTAGACCGCTTCGCCAGCAAATTGTAATTTAGATGGAACAACGGCGGCTTTTCTGGCTGAGATGATGAAAAAAGTAGAAATCAAAATAACTGAGAAAAAAAGTAGTACGACTGGTTTTGTTGCTAACAGGCTGTGGCCGAAAATTGGTTGGAAAATAAAATCGCCGCTGCCTGGAGGCTTGAAGCCAGGTTGCGCAGCTTCCAACAGCTTGATCAAATTCCAACTCCTCTAGCTCCGTACAAATTTGGGGTACTTCTCATATTCAGGGAACGCCTTACCCTAGAGGTAAATTGCTGGAATTTCCAAATTTCCCACATCCCTACTAAAGACCCAAAAAACTACCCGCTACTTGGCCTTGACGAAACGTAGCCAGATTAAATAGAGGCTAGCGGCCATCCCGGCAGCCATACCCAGCAGGGTTAAAAAATGCGTTTTCAAGAGATGGTCGGCAAGCAAACCAACCCCACCCCAAAGAAGTAAACCGGCGATTAGATAAGAGAATATCGTCCAAAAAGCACTTTCTTCACTCGTCGCCATTGATGAATTATTCCTTGCGCTTGGGAAGAGGTAGTTGTAATTTCAATTTTAAAAATGCTCGGATCTCCCCACCAAGCCAAGCAACTGTTACTGCAATTGCGATGGCTCCGAAACTAGTTCGATCTAAAGTGATTGGATCGATTCTGCCAACAACCACAAGTAGGAAAACTCCTAGGACAATTACCTTGGCGAAATAGGAGAACATCGCCAGGCCCATTACGGCTATTGGATCTAACTTATTAGAAATTTTTGCAACCAATAAGTGAATCGCAAAGAAGAGAAGAACTATAAACTGTGCTAGTAAACCAGCCAGGATTCCAGATTTACCACGCCAAAGCCCAGCAATAATTATTCCAATCACGCCGACAATAGTTGCCGGAATTACTGCACCTTTGCCTAAATCTGATTCAAACGAGCGCTCCATTATTTTTGGCCGAACCGTAACCAAACCAAATAGAGCGAAGCTCCGGCACCTAATAGCAGACCGCCGAGTAAGAAGAAGTGAGAATGGAGCCAATGATCAAGAGCCCAACCAATCGCGCCCCAGATTACAAGACCAGAAATTAGATAGCCGAAGATCGACCAAAGAGCGCCCTCTTCATTACCAGCCATAACTACCACCCATTCAAATAATCTAACGATTAATCCAACATTCTCATATTAAATATATTTGTGCGTCATCCACTCGACATTAATTGTACTTTTTTTGGTGAACTATGCCTATTTTCCCAAGAATCCTTCAATAACCAGACGGAGAAACCAAATATCGCTATCCCTACAAGCACTGCGACCCAGAGTGGCTCGAATGCCGCAACCACTGTTGGAATGGCAAACATTGCGGTCCAGGAATAGAGAATTGCGGTAGTACGGCGATGTGAATTACCCATCACCAAAAGACGATGATGTAAGTGCTCGCTATCTGCTGCGAATGGTGAACGACCTGCCCTAACTCTTCTAACAATTGCCATGCCTAAATCAAGAAGCGGGATCGCAAGAACTGTGAAAGGTAAAAGAAGCGGTAATAGAGTGGAGCCAGAGCGTTGATTTGTAATTGCATTCGCATCCACTTGCCCAGTCAGAGTTATAGCAGCTGCAGATAGAAGCAGCCCAAGGAACATCGCACCAGAGTCCCCCATAAATATTCGTGCTGGGTGATAGTTATGAGGCAAGAATCCAAGACAAATTCCAATTACAACAGCAGTGATGAGCGATGGTGCGCCAGCGCGGTTGAACCCGTTAACAACGGCTAGCAGGTACGAGAATCCAAAGAATGCACCAGCGCAGATTGCAACAATTCCGGTCGCTAGTCCATCCAAGCCGTCAACAAAGTTCACGGCATTTATAACAACCATTACAAAAAATATAGTTAGTAGCTGGCCGATATTCGCCGGAAGGGTGTAAATGCCATTAATCGGAAGCCAAAGTATCTGAACACCATGTAACAAAAGGATGCCACCAGCGAGGGCTTGCCCAGCAAATTTAGTAACCGAATCCAAGTCATAAATATCATCGAGTGCACCAAGAACCATAATGAAAGTTCCGGCAAGAAAGATGCCCGTTGTCTCACGGCCAAAAGATTTTCCAACTAGTGGCAAATGGTTTACAACAAGGAAGGTTAAGCACATTGCTAGCCACATTGAAAGTCCGCCCCACCTTGGTGTAACCGAGGTGTGAACATCGCGAGAGCGCAATTGCATAAATGCGCCAGATTTCATGGCTAAATCTTTAATAAATGGCGTTATTAAAAAACAGAAAGTCGCCGCTAAAGCGATCGTTAATAAATACTCGCGCACTTGTTAATTATCTAGCATAAATTGGGAATTTGGCAGTGAGCGTGTGAACCTCGCTCCGAATTGCTTCTGCCTTGGTGGCATCGCCACCATCCTTGATTGCGCGGGCAATAAGTGATGCAATCTCGCGCATTTCTGGCTTTCCCATCCCCTGGGTTGTAGTTGCTGCTGTACCCACTCGAATGCCACTAGTTACTGCAGGCTTCTCGGGATCGTAAGGAATCGAATTCTTATTGAGAACGATTCCTGCTGCGCCACAACGTTCGTCAGCAACTTTGCCATTTACGCCACTTGCGCGGATATCGATTAGGGCAAGGTGCGTCTCAGTACCGCCTGATACAGCGCGCATTCCCTCTTCAACCAAACCTGCGGCCAACTCTTGGCAATTTGCAATTACATCTTTGGCATACTGTTGATAAGCAGGTGTTGCTGCTTCTTTAAGTGCAACAGCTTTTCCAGCAACAGCGCTCATGATCGGCCCACCCTGCATTCCAGGAAAGACTGCCTTATCAATTGCCGCGGCATGTTCAGCCTTGGAGAGAATCATTCCGCCGCGCGGTCCACGAAGAACTTTGTGGGTAGTAAATGAAACTACGTCCGCGTAAGGAACCGGTGATGGAATTGCTTTACCGGCAACTAGGCCAATGAAATGTGCGGCATCAACCCACATAATCGCACCAACTTCATCGCAGATTTCCCGAACTTTGGCGAAATCAATCAGGCTTGGGTAAGCGGTCGCACCACTGCAAATCATTTTAGGTTTATTTGCTTTTGCTAAATCGCGCAGCTCGTCATAATCTATTAATTCATTATCTTGGCGCACGCCATAAGAAACAACGTTGAACCATTTTCCAGAAAAGTTAACTTTTGAACCATGAGTTAGATGGCCACCGTGCGGAAGTGACATCGCAAGAACGGTATCGCCTGGTTGGGTGAAAGCTTGATAAACCGAAACATTTGCACTTGCGCCAGAATGTGATTGTAGGTTTGCATGCTCGGCGCCAAATAAAGATTTGGCACGTTCTATGCCAATCGTTTCTACCTTGTCGACTTCCTCGCAGCCACCGTAATAACGCTTGCCTGGATAACCTTCGGCATACTTATTTGAAAGTGTTGAACCCATAGTTGCTAGCACTGCCGGCGAAGTGAAATTCTCACTTGCGATAAGTTGCAAGTTGGTGCGTTGACGTTCCAGTTCGCTTAACAAAACCGCTGCAATATCTGGATCTTGTGCCGATAGGGCTTGAAAATCTGGGCCGTAAAAAGTTTCGCTCATACGGCTAGCCTAGAGTGTCGCTTCGCTAATTTCAGGAAGAACTTCCCGAAGCTGCTCAAGTGTGATCGCCCCAACACGAAGCACTTCCAGCCCCGAATCTGTGCCGATCACTCGCAGCCGTACAACGGTCGATGCCTCCCCGGCCGGCAGAACGCCAGCATCGAAAATATGTGAAATTTCGGGCGCCAGGTTTGAAGCAATTTCGCGCAGTGCCGGTTGGCCCGCGCCAGCGAGTGATGCAATTGCAAGTGGGCCGGTCTTAGTTACGAGCGCTAATGCAAAATCCGATTTAGGAACGCGCACGGCAAATTCACCAAGTGAACCAGCATCACCTAGATCCCAATTAAGAAAAATGTTTGGCGCAACTTGCAGCGTTAATTCACCAGGCCAAAACCGCTTAGCTAATTTCGCCATGTCATCCGGTACAAAATGTGCAACACCAGCCAAAGTATCACTACTTGAAATTAGTACTTGAGCCGCTGTGCCGATAGCTGCGCCGCGAATCTCGTGCATCCGAGCAACAGCGCTTTGGTTGAAGGCATCACAGGCAAAGGCATAACTATGTTCGAGTGGAACGACGACGATCTCGCCCGCTGCAATAGCATTGGCAAAACTTGCTAGCTCTTCAACGGCTTCCACAGGGTTACTTTAGGCTAGAGATTGCTTGCGCAATAGCACCATCAACCATTGCATGAATTGCGGTGCCTTCGGGTAGGTAATCCTCGGAGATAATCTCACCGCGCTCATGAATGGCAGAGACTAGGTCGCCTCTACTAAATGGAATTACCGCGTTGATTTCCACCCGTGGACGCGGCAGTGCAGTTTCAATAGCTTTAACCAGCGTTTCAATTCCAAATCCGGTACGAGCCGAAAAGGCAAAGCTATTTGGTTCTAGGCGAAGTAACTTCATCAAAGTTTCTGGCGGAGTGATATCAGCCTTATTTATTGCAATAATTTCTAGAATATCCCCGCCGCCAATTTCATTAATTACTTCGCGCACTGCCCTGATCTGCTCTGTTGGGTCTGGATGTGATCCATCAACAACATGAACGATCAAATCTGACTCAGAAACTTCTTCCAAGGTAGATTTAAATGCTTCGATTAATTGATGTGGCAGGTGGCGAACAAAGCCAACTGTGTCTGACAGAGTATAAATACGACCATCGGCTGTTGTAGATTTTCGGACCGTCGGATCCAAGGTTGCAAAGAGTGCGTTCTCGACTAAGACTCCGGCGTTCGTCAACCGATTCATCAACGATGATTTGCCAGCATTTGTATATCCCGCAATCGAAACTGATGGAATGTTATTGCGGCGGCGCTCCTGTCGCTTGGTATCTCGAGAAGTTTTCATCTCTTTGATTTCACGACGCAATTTCGCCATCTTGTCATTGATGCGGCGGCGATCAGTTTCAATCTTTGTTTCACCGGGACCACGTCCACCGATTCCACCGGCCTGGCGCGAAAGTGAATCACCCCAACCGCGAAGTCTTGGAAGTAGGTAAGTCATTTGCGCGAGTTCGACTTGTGCCTTACCTTCGCGACTCTTTGCATGCTGGGCGAAAATATCCAAAATTAGCGCAGTTCGATCAATTACCTTTACTTTTACCTTTGACTCTAAGTTTCGCAATTGCGCGGGTGAAAGCTCGCCATCAAATACCACGGTGTCAGCGCCAGTTGCGGCAACTGATTGTTTAAGTTCAGCAACTTTTCCAGAACCAATAAATGTTGCTGGATCAGGCCGATCTCTTCGTTGAATCAAACCATCCAAAACTTCCGAGCCGGCGGTTTCGGCCAACGCAGAAAGTTCCTTTAAAGAGTTCTCGGCATCTTGGATAGTGCCTTCGGTCCAAACTCCAACAAGTACGACTTTTTCAATTCGAAGTTGGCGATATTCAGCATCAGAAATATCTTGCAGTTCGGTCGATAGTCCAGCGACTCGGCGTAGTGCCTGGCGATCTTGGAGATCGGCTTGATTGCTCTCCCAATCCTCTTGTTTAGTTTCAGCGGCATCAAAATCAGCAGCGGCTTGGGCAGATTCTTTTAGCAGTGCATCAATATCAATTTCACTCATAAGAAATCAATCACAAGTATTTGCCGAGATCGTGATCTGCGATCAACACAGCAGGACCGGTAAGAGTTGCATTGCTGTGACCATCAATTTCTACGGTTAACCGACCTCCTGGTGGATTAATAATCCACTTCGCTGGGAGCGACTTACCGGCGTGCAAAGTTGCGGCAAGTGCTACTGCACAAGTTCCGGTACCGCAGGAACGTGTTTCGCCCACTCCACGTTCGTGAACTCGCATCTTTAACTCACCGTTAGGTAGTACTTGAACAAACTCAACATTCACGCCATCTGGATATTCATCTTCAGGGGAAACGAGTGGTGCGCTCTTCAAATCTCCAATTTGAACCATATCTTCAACAAAGACAACTGCATGGGGGTTTCCGACATTTATGTTGTAGCCAGTCCAAGTTTTACCATTGGAAGTTGCGGTGATTTCGCCAAAGACTTCACCGACCTTGCCCATGTTTACTGAGATATCTTCGGTTTCTGGAACTGCAAGGTATTTCATTCCATCTCTTGTGTTAATCGGAAAGATGCCAGCACCTTGGTGTCCACGTTGAACTAAATAACGTGCCATTACCCGAATGCCGTTTCCGCACATTTCAGCCGTTGACCCATCTCGATTGCGGTAATCCATAAACCACTTGCCATCGGTTTTGCCGATTCGAATTAGTCCATCACTTCCAATTCCAGTTGTGCGATCACAAATACGTTGAACCTGTTCCGGCTTAAAATCAATTGCATTTTCTGGGTCATAAACAAGAACGAAATCATTCTCCGTCCCGTGCCCATAGGTACCAATCATGATTTCAGAATAGCGTGAAGGAGCTTATCCCGGCGCTCTGAATTGCTATTCGGCGCCAGCCAAGTGATGCGTTGATCTTTCGAGAACCATGTTTCTTGTCGTCTGGCATATTGCCGAGTAGCCCGCGAGGTCTCTTCTTTTGCTTCTATCTCGGTGCACTCCCCGTGCTTCATCCGAATTATTTGGGCATAGCCCAGTGCTGCCTGCGCTGTTCTACCTTCTAGCAAGCCATTATTAATTAGCTCTTCTACTTCATCTACGAGACCAAGCTGCCACATCTTTTCAACTCGTAGATCGATCCGTTCATTTAACGAATTGCGTTCCATCACCAGGCCAAATTGCTGGGCTTCTGGATATTTGGTCGAATCTTTACGTGGCAAATTCGCCGTGAAAGGTTGACCAGTTATGGCAATGACTTCCAGTGCTCTTATAACTCTTCGAACATTCTCCTTAGGAATAGCGAGGCCAGCGGCTGGGTCAAGTTTTGCAAGGCGTTCGTGCATGGCATCACCACCGAGTTTTTCCGCTTCATCGGTAATTTCCTGGCGAATTTTGGGATCGGTATCTGGAAAATTTAAGTCATCCAAAATAGCTTTTATGTATAAGCCCGTTCCGCCAACTACAACGACATCGCTACCACGTGCGTGAATCTGCGAAATTGTCGAACGCGCTAACTCTTGATACCAGGCAACAGTTACATCATCTTTTACTTCAACAACATCGAGTAGATGATGTGGGATCCCCTGGCGCTCGGCGAAAGCAATCTTTGCGGTTCCAATGTCCATGCCCTTGTAGAGCTGCATAGAGTCGGCGTTGATAATTTCGGCGCCAATCTCACTTGCAACACTTACGGCAAGATCACTTTTCCCAGTTGCGGTTGCTCCGCAAATAACAATTAAGCGCGGCATAATTATTTGGTTAGTTTCGGGCTTTTAGTTGCATCAGGGTTGGCATACCAACCATTAGTGGCTGTGGCCCAGCTTCTTTACTCCGTGCCTCACTTGCATCTCCACCAACAGTTTTACGAATTGAAATTGGCAAACCTTCGGCGATTACAAAATTGGGTGACGCTTTTGTTATTTCAACAGTTACGGCGTCACCTGGTCTAGGAGTATTAGCAGGATCAACGCTGAAATGAGTCAATCTGAAATCAGGTGTGCGCCCGCTCATGCGATCGGCGCCAGCGTCGCGTCGACCCTCATGGTCAGCAACAAGAACTTCAACTCTTTCGCCAAGTACCTCTTGGTTTACGCCAAGGGAAATCTCTTGTTGCAAAATATGCAAAGCGTCATAACGCTCTTTCATTACCGCTGGTGAGATTTGATCGGCCATCTCTGCGGCGGGTGTCCCAGGACGTTTGGAATATTGAAATGTATAGGCAGCAAGGAATTTTGCACTCTTCATTACATCCATTGTCTGTGCAAAATCTGCATCACTCTCGCCAGGAAACCCAACAATTATGTCCGTTGTGATCGTTGCCTTAGGCATAGCAATTCTAACTTTTTCGATAATTCCTAGATAGCGATCACTGCGATACGAGCGGCGCATTGCCTGCAGGATGCGATCGGAACCCGATTGCAGTGGCATGTGCAGGTGTGGCATAACATTTTTAGTTTCAGCCATAGCTTCAATTACATCATCTGTGAAATCTCTTGGATGAGGTGACATAAAGCGCACACGTTCGAGTCCGGAAACTTTGCCACACTCGCGTAGTAACTTGGCGAAGGCACCCTTGTCACCAAACTCAACGCCATAAGCATTTACATTTTGGCCAAGCAAAGTAATTTCAATTACGCCTTGATCGGCTAGCGCCTTAACTTCATTCAAGATATCGGTGGCTGGACGATCTTTCTCGATTCCACGTAGTGATGGAACTATGCAAAATGTGCAGGTGTTATTGCAACCCACTGATACTGAAACCCAACCACTAAATGCAGAGTGGCGGCGAGCTGGCAAGGTCGATGGAAAATGCTCGAGTGATTCCTTTATTTCAATCTGAGACTCTTCTTCAATTCTGGCCCGCTCGAGAAGAGTTGGAAGTGAACCAATATTGTGGGTGCCGAAAACAACATCGACATATGGCGCACGCTTTTGAATATTTGCTTGGTCTTTTTGAGCCATGCAACCGCCAACTGCAATTTGGAAGTTTGGATCACTCTTCTTGCGTGGCGCTAAGAATGAGAGATTGCCATATAACTTGTTATCCGCATTTTCACGCACTGCGCAGGTATTAAAGACAACTAAGTCTGGTTCGCTACCTTCTACGCTTTGAACATAACCAGCTTCGAGCAATAAGCCAACAATTCTTTCGGTGTCATGCACATTCATTTGGCAGCCATAGGTTTCAACTACAAATGAGCGCGCGCTGGTGCTCGATTCATTTCTTGTTGCAGTTGCCTGGCTCATGCGCCAATCGTAGTCGGCGTTAAGAGGCGAGCAATTCGCGCATAATGCGCGAGGTTATTGAATGGCTAAAACCCTTACGGGAGAGCAAGCCATGCACCCTTCGATAAACAACGTCGGGATCCAGATGGGAACACGAGCGATATTTTCGATCCGCAAGTTGGAAAGCCATCTGATATTCAGCCTCGTCATCAATTGCATCAATTGTCTCTTCGATGATGTCTGCGCTTACGCCTTTAACGCGCAGCTCTTGGGCAATAACCCGCTTAGATAATTTCTTTTGACGCTGTCTGGATTCTGACCAAATTTGTGCGAATTCTAAATCGTTTAATAGGCCCTGCAGTTCTAATTCATCTAATACTGCGCTGGCAATTTCCTCTTCCACGCCCCGCTTCTTCAAGTGGGCATGAAGCTCAGCCCTACTCTTAGCGCGCGGAGCGAGTGCATGATAAGCACTCGTTAGTGCAAAAGAGTAGGGATCAGCTTCTACTTCTTTGGATCTTGGCAAATTGGACAACTTTAGAAATCAACCTCAGCGGTTGCTTCGTCAATTGCTGCGACAAGTTCAGCGTCCACTACTACTGGAACATAGTGCTCGCGAATCTTCTTTTCGATATCGTTTGCAAGATCTGGATTGTCGATCAAGAAGGTACGGGCATTCTCTTTACCTTGGCCAAGTTGATCGGCTTCGTAGGTAAACCAAGCACCAGACTTCTTTACAATCCCGAGTTCAACGCCAAGGTCGATAAGTGATCCTTCACGCGAAATTCCGGTTCCGTAAATGATGTCGAATTCTGCTTGCTTAAATGGTGGAGCCATCTTGTTCTTCACAACCTTGACGCGGGTACGGTTTCCGACTGCGTCATTTCCGTCCTTAAGAGTTTCAATACGACGGATATCTAGACGAATTGAGGCGTAGAACTTGAGTGCCTTTCCACCAGTTGTTGTTTCAGGTGTTCCGAAGAAGACGCCAATCTTGTCGCGAAGCTGGTTGATAAAGATCGCGGTGGTATTTGATTGGTGAAGGGCACCGGTAATTTTGCGGAGAGCTTGTGACATCAAACGAGCTTGGAGACCCATATGTGAATCACCCATCTCGCCTTCAATTTCTGCGCGAGGTGTTAGCGCTGCAACGGAGTCAACGACAATTACATCGATAGCACCGGAACGAACCAACATATCCATAATCTCAAGTGCTTGTTCGCCAGTATCTGGCTGTGAGACAAGAAGTGCATCAATATCAACACCAAGTTTGCGGGCATACTCTGGATCAAGTGCATGCTCGGCATCGATAAATGCTGCGATACCGCCAGCACGTTGCGCATTTGCAATCGCGTGTAGTGCAACAGTTGTCTTACCTGAAGATTCTGGGCCATAAATTTCTACGATGCGACCGCGAGGCAGTCCACCAATTCCAAGTGCGATGTCGAGTGCAACCGAACCAGTTGGAATAACTTCCATAACTTGTGGGCCGCGATCTCCCATCTTCATTACTGATCCCTTACCGAATTGACGCTCGATTTGGGCAAGGGCGCTATCTAGGGCTTTTGTGCGATCTGAGGATTGCTTCTCAGTTAGTTTGTCGGGCTGTTCTTTAGCCATTTTGAACCTTTCATCGTTCGTCGTATCTCGGTCCTGAAGGTACGGAAGGCCACCGACGGCGGGAGCAAGCTCCCTGCGGAAGTGTGGAACCGCTCAGGTTGGGTATAACCGGCGTTTACCGGTTGGCGTAATGATAGCCGAACATCTGTTCGAAGGGCGAATTTGGCCCCAACACGCCGAGAGTGGTTTTAGCCCGAGCTGGCGGGGCTAACGGACTCTTAAATCGGCTCCTAAATCAGTTCCTAAATTAGTTGGCCACTCGCTATCCCAGCACCAAAATCAATCCCCGCAGTATCGAATTCGGCATCGGGTTTATCTTTCTTATAGAAGCGAACAGTGAATACATATGCGAGCGCCGCGATAGCCGCTAACCCGATCCCAATCCAAAATGCAATTGGCTCGTCCGTATAAGAACCTTTAAGCATCCAAACCATTAAAAGTGCTGGGGGTGTTGTAACACCAATTACGCCAAACCAGCCCAAAGGTATTTTGTATGGCCGATGCATATTTGGAAAGCGCTTACGTAGAACTATGAGCGCAATGAATTCCAACATCAGTCCGAAAAGAGTCAGGATGACATCGGAGTCGACCAAGGTTTGAAAATTCAAAGCCGCGAATGTCGCAAAGATGCCACAGTTTAAGAAAATAGCCCGAGAGGGCGCCCCACTCTTGGAATTCAACTTTGCTATTCCGCGTGGCAAAAAATTATCAGCAGCAAGAACGAGTGGCAGTCGTGAGACGCAGAGGACATAAGATGAGAAGAGACCAATCTGTCCAAATAGCGCGCCAAATATCAAAGCATTTTTTAATAGGCTGCCACCCAAAATGCTACCGGCGCTTGCCAGGTCACCGTTTTGCCAAGCACCAAAATTGCCACCGTGAAGTCCAGAACTTAATCCAGCAATCATTGGGAGCACATATCCAATTACCACAAATGGTACGTTGAAGAGCAAGGCTTTGGGGTAAGACTTAGTTGGGTTTTGTATCTCTCCCCCGGTAGTTGAAGCAGCGTCGTATCCCACATAACTCCAGATCATCAGGCCAATTCCTGCCGTAGCAGAACCCCAGATACTTTGGTGAGCCAGCGTAAGTGGCGTAAAAATATGTGCGTTGTGATTTCCAAATAAATGCGGAAAGGCCATCACAATAAGGGCTGCGATTGGGACTAAAACGATTGCCATACTAAACATCAAAAACTTTCCAACAAATTTGGTTCCTTTGGAATTTAATATTGCAATTGGAACCATCATGCAAAGGGCGATAAACCAATGTAAATCTATTTCAAAGCCGCCATTCCAGAGCGAGAAGAGGAGATGCTTTCCTCGTGCAATACCTGGAAACCAAACCGAAAGGTAGTCCACAAAAATTACCGGATAGAGCGCGGTGTCTAACCATGATGCCATCCAACTAAAAACTGCCTCCATATAACCGGCAAATTTCCCGAGTGCAATCTTTACCCACATGTAATAGCCACCTTCGAGCGGTAGCGCCGCACCGAGTTCTGCGCTCATGAGAGCCATCGGAATTGAAAGTAAAAAAGGCATCAAACATAAAAGTATTAACGTCATTCCTGGGCCAGATGAGGAGACCGCAGTTTCTAGGCCATAAGCGCCACCAGAAGTGCTGAAATAAACTATCGCAATTAATGGAGCGAATGCGATTGTTCGTTTGAAAATAATCTTCAAACCGACTCCTGCCTGAGCTCTGTGGGCTTCAACGGAACTTAATTCCGAGAATAATAACCACGAACTAGCGGAATTTGGCTGGCATCGCAGGATTATGTGCGACGATCCCTTTCCAAATATCTCCTGGCTCTAAGCCATCTTCAAGTGCTTGCTCGACCGTGCGCCCACCAAGTTCGGAATGCACCGTGTCTTTGGAATAGGTGGCTGGGTCAGAAAAATAGTCAGAGATTCGGGAGCGAAGTTCGGTGATTCGCATTTTTAAGCGAGTGCTCGAGCCAGCTGATCTGCCTGATGGCTTGATTGCGCTGGGGTGAGAGGCGAGGCAATCTGTCCAAGCAACCAATGAAGGATCAGCCCGGCGTTATCAATCCCAAAAATCTTGGTGAGTGATTCTTGAACCAAGGACCAAAGTGGGTGCTCGCTAACAGTTACAAATTTAGCAATATCGGTCGGATCAGTTTCCGCCATCTTGCGCAGGGCTGGATCCTTCGATATTTCCACCGAGAGGGTCATAAGGCCATCTCTTGGGCTCGCTGACTTTTGGGCAAGACCGGCCAATCGTTGGATCTCTGACTCTAGAAGTGTCAGCATCATCTCTTCTTTATCTGCAAAATGGTTATAAACAGTTGCTCTTGAAACTTCGGCTCGGGCCGCGATATCGATCATGTTTGATTCGTAGGAACCAACCTCGGAAATTACGGTCTTGGCCCCAGCAAGAATTGCGATGTGAGATCTTTGTTGTAGAGCCATTTTATTAGGTGGCGTTAGCGATACGGATAAAAGCTAAGCGGCATCCTCTACTACTACAAGAGTTGGGGTTTCGAGAGCTTTAAGTTGCAGAGTTACATCACTAAGCACCGATGAAAGTTTTAATTCGAGGGCCTGGCAAATAGAATTTAGAAGTTCTGATGATGCTTCTTTTTGGCCGCGTTCAACTTCAGATAAATAACCCAGTGATACTCGTGCTGACTTAGCTACATCACGCAGGGTACGTCCTTGCGAAATGCGGCTTGCGCGCAGGGTGCCACCAATTTGGGCACGAAGTAATGGTGTGGCGATCATGGTGCAATGATACGCGAAAAGGTGGCAAATGCGCTCTCAATTGTCGCGTTTCGTATTTCGCCCCGATCGCCATTCAGATTTAACGCGACGGCTACCACCTCTTTTTTACTGGCAATCCCAATCCAAACCGTCCCCGCCTTTTGCCCATATGCCTTTCCAGGACCGGCAACGCCAGTAGTTGAAATTGCATAGTCAGATTTAAATTTTATGCGAACGCTCTCCGCCATTGCCTTTGCTGCCTCTTCGGAAACCGCGCTCTTCTTTGTCAGAATTGATTTAGCAACTTCAAGAATTTTAAATTTTGATGTATCGCTATATGCGATTACTCCTCCAAGAAACACCTCTGAGGCGCCAGGAATACTTGTCAGGGCTGCACCTAAGCCACCACCTGTTATAGATTCGGCAACCGAAAGCGTCTTACCTGATTTCTTAAGTTGTTTAATTACAAGTTCGGCCAGCAAATCTTTCTTCATTTTTGAAAAACCTTCTTGAAGTAATCAATACCTGTAAGAATCGTCAGGATGATTGCAACTGCCATAAAAATATCTCTTGGCAACAGCGCCCAATGTGGAAGTGGCAGAATGTAAAAACCAACACCAAAGCCCTGAAAGGCTGTCTTAATTTTCCCGCCCCGACTTGCTGAAATTACTCCGCCTCGGATCACAGCCAACCTCAGTACAGTCACTGAAACCTCGCGAACCAAAATAAGAATTGTTACCCACCACCACAACCTGCCTTGGATTGATAAGCCAACCATTGCGGTTCCGATCGCGAACTTATCGGCGACTGGATCAAGGAAGGCGCCAAAACTCGTTACTTGCTTTCGAGACCTAGCAATTTTTCCGTCAAAGAAATCGGTAAGTCCAACCAGGAAAAAACCGGTCCAAGCGATGATGCGCCAAGTTGAATCA
The DNA here is from genome assembly GCA_903842675.1 of uncultured Actinomycetes bacterium. Taxonomy (GTDB): domain Bacteria; phylum Actinomycetota; class Actinomycetes; order Nanopelagicales; family Nanopelagicaceae; genus AAA044-D11. The sequence continues at coordinate 8,350 of CAIMMQ010000045.1, read as the reverse complement.
TCCCCACCATTCTTAAAGAGTGCATAGGCACAAAATGGGAGGGCGATAAGACGCGAGATGGTTAAGGAATTTGGAAGATTGTAGATTTTCATGGAACTAGATTGGACTCGCAATTAGATCAACGCCGGCTACATCACTGACAAGTGCTTGAACATATTCACCGATTTTATATTTTGTCCGAGACTTTATGAAAGTTGAGCCATCTACTTCTGGGCCCTGATGATCCGCGCGGCCCTCTTGCAGCTCGGCATCTTCAATCATTACGCGAACCAATGAGCCGATTCGCTCTTCAGCGCGTTGCATCAATAATTCATCAACCAGGGTCGATAGCGATTCAACCCTGGAATTAATAACGGATTGTTCGACCTTGTCTTCCAAAGTTAGGGCTTCAGTCTTATCTTCATCGGAATAACCAAAGACACCAATCGCATCTAGTCGGGCTTCGGAAATAAAGTCAACTAATTCAGCGAATTCGGCCTCAGTTTCCCCTGGGAATCCCACAATTACATTTGAGCGAATTCCAGCATCAGGAGCTAGTACTCGGATTTGATTGATTAAATGTAGGAATTTTTCGCCATCGCCAAAGCGGCGCATGCGTCGCAATACCGTGCCACTCGCATGTTGGAATGAGAGATCGAAATAAGGAATTACCTTGGGGATTGAAGTCATCGCTTGAATCAATGATGGACGCATCTCGGCGGGTTGCAGGTATGAAAGGCGAATTCGCTCAATGCCTTCGATCGCTGCGAGCTCTGGCAACATATTTTCTAATACCTTCATATCTCGAAAATCTTTGCCGTAGGAAGTTGTGTTCTCGCTGACTAAAAATATTTCAGAGACGCCGCTCTCGGCTAACCAACGAGCCTCCTCGATTATTTCGACCGGCCGACGAGAAACAAATGAGCCACGAAACATCGGGATTGCGCAGAATGAACATCTTCGGTCGCATCCTGATGCAATTTTAAGTGGAGCCACGGGCGATTTATCAAGACGCTTACGAAGTAATCGGGCACCCTGACCGACTTGACCTGCTGCGCCCAAATCTCCACTAGGTACTAAAGATAATTTTTTAGCTTGGCGCTCTGCCGGCGCGATTGGAAGCAGCGCCCGGCGATCTTTAGGCGTGTGCGCCGCAATTGATCCACCACCAAGAATTGTTTGAAGCCTGGCTGAAATATCTACATAGTCATCAAAACCCAATATGGCATCGGCTTCTGGAAGTGCAGAAGCGAGCTCGTTTCCATATCGCTCAGCCATACACCCGACCGCAACAACTGCTTGGGTAACACCATTTGTTTTTAACGAGTGAGCTTCAAGTAGGGCGTCAACCGAATCCTTTTTCGCGCTTTCTATGAAACCGCAGGTATTTATAACGGCGACTTGTGCAAGTGCAGGATCACCAACCAAGGTCCAACCATCGGCTGCCAAGCGGCCGGCAAGTTCTTCGGAATCAACTTCATTTCTGGCACAGCCAAGAGTTACAAGAGCAACAGTTCTGGATTTACTAACATCCGTTTTTAATGTGCTCACTGGCACATATTACCTGCTAATTACAAGCTCGCTCTTTAATTAGCCCTTAGCGGCTGCGTCTGGCTCGAATGAGAGGTGAACAACTTCGCCAGCAGCGCCAGTAGTTCCGATATCTCGTCCGTTTACATTAAGTGAAACTGCGCCGGCATTACCGAGTGTTACCTGTAATTGTGTTGCATCGCCAAATGACTTCGACTCACCTTGGTGAATCGTGCCACTGAATACCTGGGCACCCGAACTATCTTGGATTCCTATCCAAGATTTACCGTTGGTACCTGTCACAACAACTGATACATCTGATGTCTTAGTCGCAACGACCGTGGCGCCATTTGATGTTGTTGAAGGGGCTGCTTGTGCCGGAACTGACGGGTTCTGGCTAGCAGTCTTATTTGAGGAAATCATTCCGCCCACTGTAGGGACAGCAATTAGAAGTGCGACAATCGCAGCGGCAGCTGATGCCATCACTTTGTAAGAAATTTTTGGAAGTTCACGCTTAGGAGCAACCACATTATTGTCGGTGAGCAGATCGATCATCGGACGATCAAAGTCGCCAGTACTAACTGCGAAAAGTTCAACTAAAGCATCAGTATCAAGATTTAAGAATTTTCCAATTGTTCTGATGTGGCCACGCGCATAAGCATTTGCCCCAGAAGTTTCAAAATTATTTCCTTCGATATCGCGGATTAAACCGGCGCGTATTCTGGTTTGCGAAGAAACATCATCTATCGAATAACCAGCAGCTTTGCGCGCAGCGCAAAGTACCGATCCGATAGTTTGATTTTCTAAATACATTTCTTAGTTACCTTTTCACATCTCAAATGGGGGGTTCGAGCTTTAAGCAGAGGCTAATGGTAAAGCGCAGGTGGCCTTTCGAACAAGTTGGGTTGAGCGAACAGCAGGTGAACTCACCCCAGGCATGACCCCTAAATTGATGGCAAGCATCCAGCCATCACGCTGAATTACAAGTTTTAGAGGTTGCCCTGAAGTGACTCAAGGACATCTGGCATCTGCTCGGCATTGATTAGCACGGTTCGCGCCTTGGAGCCTTCGGTTGGCCCAACGATTCCGCGACTCTCCATTAAATCCATTAACCGACCAGCTTTTGCAAAACCAATTCGTAATTTACGTTGCAACATTGAAGTTGAACCAAATTGTGTTGAAACAACTAGTTGCACTGCTTGTAACAGTAAATCTAAATCATCTCCGATGTCATCTTCAATTACATGGGCTTTTACTGGTGCATTTAAATCTAAGCGATATACCGGTTGAAGTTGTTCCTTCACATGATTAACAATTGCCTCAGTCTCTCGTTCGGAAACATATGCTCCTTGAATACGAACAGCTTTGCTGGCACCCATTGGAAGAAATAGCCCATCGCCTTGGCCAACAAGTTTTTCAGCACCTGGCGTATCCAAAATAACCCTGGAATCAGCAAGACTTGAAGTTGCAAAAGACAGGCGGGAAGGGACGTTTGCTTTAATTAATCCAGTAACAATGTCGACGCTTGGGCGCTGTGTTGCAATAACTAAGTGAATTCCCGCCGCACGTGCGAGTTGGGTGATGCGGACAATGCTCTCTTCTACTTCGCGGGCCGCGACCATCATTAGGTCGGCTAGCTCATCGATGATTACTAGTAAGTATGGATACGGTTCAAGGACTCGCTCGCTACCTTCTGGAACAGTTAACTTGCCAGCGCGTACCGCCTTATTAAAGTCATCGATATGTCGGAACCCGAAGGCAGATAAGTCGTCGTAACGCATATCCATTTCTCGAACAACCCAAGCCAATACATCTGCCGCCTTCTTGGGATTGGTAATAATTGGGGCAATTAAATGTGGAATGCCTTCATAACTTGTTAGTTCCACCCGCTTTGGATCGATCATAACTAGGCGAACTTCATCGGGAGTAGCTCGCATCAGAATTGAAACCACGAGTGAATTAATCATTGAAGATTTTCCAGCACCGGTAGCGCCAGCTACTAGTAAGTGCGGCATCTTTGCCAGGTTGGCGCAGATGAAATTACCTTCAACATCTTTGCCAAGTGCAATAACCATTGGATGTGGTTCACCGGTTGCAACTGATGAACGCAGCACATCGCCAAGGGCAACTATTTCGCGATCCACGTTAGGAATTTCAATACCAACCGCAGACTTACCTGGTATCGGCGAAAGAATTCGAACATCGCCACTTGCAACTGCATATGAGATATTTTTTGCAAGCGCAGTAATGGCTTCAACTTTTACGCCATTTCCGAGTTCGACTTCATAGCGAGTTACGGTAGGTCCACGCATAAAACCAGTTACTCGGCATTCAACACCAAACTGGTCGAAGACCTGAGTAAGTGCAGCGACAACGGTGTCGTTCGCTTTTGATTTAGTTTTCGCAGCAGGTCCGGCACGTAGCAAATCCATTGGAGGCAATTCATACTTGCTATCCCCCGTTAAGAGCATCTGTTGCGCTCTTGCAGGAGTTGAACTCTTTGTCGTCGGTACTTGCTGAACAGCTCTTGGGATCTCTACTGTGAACTCTTCGTCAAAACTCTCTTCATCCAACTCCTCGTTATCCATAGGTTCTAACTGATCTTGGGTGAAACCTTGAACCAGAGGCGTTTCAAATGGAGGGGTATCGGTTATTTCAAAATCTCGTGCGGCTACGCGAGCAGCTCTAGCGTCAGAAACTTTGGAATTACCCCAGCTAAAGAGCGATTTGATTCGCGCTCCTACTTGGGAAACTGGTGTGGCAGTAACAACTAATAGGCCAAAGAAAAAGAGGAGCAAAAGTATTGGGATTGCCAAAATATTTGTGACGAGAGCGATCAGCGGTGTTGCAACACCATAACCAATCCACCCACCACCGTCTCGCATCGCGGTTTGTCCGGTACCAGTAGAGCCATTGAAAATATGAATTAGGCCCGTCGTGGTGATTAGTAGCACGAGAGTTCCAATAGTTATTCGCCCAGTTGCCGAGCCCTCTTCAGGTGTGCGAAATAATCGAAAGGCAAAGTAAATAAAGAGCAATGGCGAAACAAAAGCCAATCGCCCAATGCCACCATAGAGGAAGGCATAAATTCCCCGGCCAACAACATTTTGTAAATTAAACCAGACCCCAGCCGCGGCGATTAAGCCAAATATAAATACTAAAAATGCTGCCCCATCACGTTGATGTACTGGATCCAATTCTTTTGCACCGCGAAAAACAAAACGAATAGAACTTCCAAGGGCGCGCGCAAGCAGGCGCCAGAGCGCGCCAAATGCACGAGTGATTCCACCAAAAATTGAAGTGGATTTCGAACTCGCTTTCTTTCCAGATTTACGTGCCGCCATAATGTCTAACCTTAAAGAATTACTAGAAGGTATAAGGGCAGGCGCGCCGTTATACCTCTATTACAACTGGAACGATCATTGGCTTGCGGCGGTGCTTATCTCCGACCCAACTTCCAACAGTTCGACGAACCACTTGTTGTAATTGGTGCGTTCCATTGATTCCATTACCAACCGCTTGGGCCAGCGCTTTTTCAATCATCACCGTAACCTCTTTGAATAGCTCGTTATCCTCAGTAAATCCGCGCGCATGAATGTCTGGACCCGCAACAATTTTTCCGGTTTGAGATTCGATTACAACCACAACGGAAATGAATCCTTCTTCACCAAGAATTCGCCGATCCTTCAGGGAACTTTCGGTAATTTCACCAATGCTCTGACCATCTACGTAAACAAATCCAACTGGAATGGCTCCGGCAACATCAACATAACCATCGGTCATATCAACAACAATTCCATTTTCAATAACCAAGGTATTTGTGCGAGGAACTCCGGTCTTAATTGCGAGTTCAGCATTTGCCCGAAGATGGCGCCATTCACCATGGATTGGCATGACATTCTTGGGCTTAACGATGTTATAGCAGTAAAGAAGTTCGCCAGCGGCAGCGTGGCCAGATACGTGCACCATCGCATTACCCTTATGAACAACGTTTGCGCCAAATCTTGTGAGTTCATTGATAACTCGATAAACCGGATTTTCATTACCGGGAATGAGTGAAGAAGCAAGAATTACTGTGTCACCCTTACCAACTCGAATTTGATGATCACCATTGGCCATTCGAGAGAGTGCGGCAAGTGGTTCGCCTTGTGATCCAGTACAGATGAGTACAACTCGATCGCCGTAACTATCAATATCTTTTGCATCAATAATTAGTCCGGCCGGAACAGTTAGGTAACCCATATCCTCGGCTAGCTTCATGTTGCGAACCATGCTGCGACCTACAAGTGCAACCTTGCGACCATGGCTTTCAGCAACATCAATAACTTGCTGAACTCGATGAACATGTGAAGCAAATGAGGCAACAATTACTCGGCGTTCGGTCTGTCGGATAACTCGATCTAATACTGGACTGATATCTCGTTCTGGAGTGGTGAAACCTGGAACATCAGCATTTGTGGAGTCGACCATAAATAAATCAACGCCTTCTGCGCCTAATCTGGCAAAGGCAGGAAGATCGGTGATGCGACCATCAAGTGGAAGTTGGTCCATCTTGAAATCGCCAGTCGCAAGAACAAGTCCGGCAGGTGTGCGAATTGCAACAGCAAGCGCATCAGGAATCGAGTGATTCACTGCAATGAATTCCAACTTGAATGGACCAAAGTCTGAAATCATTCCAGCCTTAACCTCAATTTGTGGTGCGGTAATCCGACGCTCTTTTAATTTAGCCCCGATAAATGCCAGCGTTAACTTCGAACCAACAATTGGGATGTCCTGCTTTTCGCGAAGTAAGTATGGGACGGCGCCAATATGATCTTCATGGCCATGCGTTAAGACGATCGCTTCAACGTCATTTAGTCGCTCGATAATGTACGAGAAGTCCGGCAAAATTAAATCAATACCAGGTTGGCTCTCTTCAGGAAAAAGAACGCCACAGTCAACAATCAAAAGCTTGCCTTCATATTCGAAAACGGTCATGTTACGACCAATTTCACCTAGCCCACCTAGTGCAACTATTCGAAGAGTTTTTGCAGCAAGTTTTGCGGGATAGGGTAAATCTGGATGAGGATGGTTCATTAGGTAAGTGTTACTCCGCCTTGTCGTAGGTCCTCCCGCAATTGCGCGATCTGCGCTTCGGTGGCATCGACAAGTGGCAATCTAGTAAATCCGCCAGGTAGGCCCATCGCATTTAGTGCGGCCTTAGTCAATATCGCACCTTGGGTGCGGAAGGTTCCGGTGAATACCGGTAATAATTTTTGGTGAATCGCAAGTGCCTTAGTCGAATCGCCAGCGAACCAAGCATCTAACATGGCACGTAAATCTTTTCCAACAGTATGACCACAAACGGAGACGAATCCGACTGCGCCAACTGAGAGCAGTGCAAGATTCAAAATATCATCGCCAGAATAAACCGGAATACCAGAACGTTTAATTACCCATGAAGTTGCTGCTGGATTTCCCTTGGCATCTTTGAGCGCAACAATCTTTGGGTGCTCGGCGAGTGCAACGATCGTGTCACTCTCTATTTCAACGCCAGTTCTGCCTGGAATGTCGTACATCATCACTGGAAGATCAGTTGCATCTGCCATCGCACGAAAGTGTGCTGCAATTCCAGCTTGGGGTGGTTTGTTGTAATAAGGAGTAACAACAAGTAGGCCATCAGCACCAGCCTTTGCTGCTCGCCGTGCTTGTTCAACTGAATGCGAAGTCTCATTATTTCCTGCGCCAGCAACGATCTTTACTTTATCGCCAACTAATTTCTTAACGAGCGAAACAATCTGATCTTTCTCATCATCACTCGTAGTTGGGGCTTCACCCGTTGTGCCATTTAAAACAATTCCATCGTGCCCGGTAGAAACTAAATGGTGCGCCAAAGTCTCAACACCAGCCCAGTCGATTTCACCATTAGCCTTAAAAGGCGTAATCATCGCCGTCAGTAGGCGACCAAATGGTGCGTTAATGCTCATGCGCTAAGGCTACCCTGCTTAGGGGGCGACGCGACCAGACTTTTCAAAGGCAGCGTAAGTCATTGGCATTAGCTCGGCAAAATGGCGCTCCATCTTCTCGGCGACCATCTCAATTTCCCGCTGTGGGTATGACGGAAAATGTGAGCCATCGCGGGATGTACGAAGCGATAGAAAGTTCATCAAAGCTCGAGCATTCATGGTGACATACATTGATGAATAGAGAGTCACTGGTAGAACCGCTCTCGCAACTTCTCTTGCAACCCCTGATGCAAGAATCTTTTGATAGTTTTCGTAAGCAACTGTGCAACTCTCTTTTATTGCATTTACCGTAATTTCATACTGCTCGGTTGTGCCATCAATAAAGGTGTAGGCGCCAGTTTTACCAACTTGCACCAATTTACGTTCTTTACTTGGCACGTAGAAAACTGGGCGAAGTTCGCGATAACGACCACTCTCTTCGTTGTATGAAGCGATCCGGTGACGCATAAATTCCCGAAAAACAAATATCGGTGCCGAAACGAAGAAGGTCATTGATGTGTGTTCGAAGGGACTTCCGTGACGCTCTCGTGCCAGATAATTAATCAATCCGGCATCTCGTTCTGAAGAGTTGCCAACAGTTTCAAGTGTGGTCTCACCCGCAGTAGAAACTCGGGCCGCCCAAATCACATCCGCATCACTCGCGCTAGCTTTAACTAGCTCGACCGTCATTTCTTCACGGAATTGAATCGAATGGATGGTCTCTTCGTTATTTTCAGTTTCAACCGCGCTCATGGTGGCGACCCTATATAACTCTGCACTCATACCCTCGGATTACGGCACAATATCGGCGTGGCGGTTAAGCGGGATTCATTTAGCGTGGCCTTTACGGTCGGGGC
>CAIMMQ010000044.1 GCA_903842675.1 uncultured Actinomycetes bacterium | reverse complement strand
GCCGCAGTTGATGTTGCCGGAACTGCGCCCGGCATATTTGCAACGCAATAATAAAGCGAATTGTGAACTGCAAATGTTGGATCGGTATGCGTTGTCGCCTTCGATCCTTCAAAGCAGCCACCTTGATCGATCGCAACATCATCCAGAACCGAACCTGGCTTCATCTTTGCAACTAGAGCATCGCTAACTAACTTTGGCGCCTTGGCGCCATGAACAAGAACCGCACCAATAACTAAATCAGCGCTCATGCATTGCTCTTCAATCGAATATGCAGATGATGCAATGGTTTTAACTTGACCAGAAAACATCTCATCGATCTGGCGTAGCCTATTTAAATCCAGATCGAGGATTGTTACATCTGCTCGCATACCGTGGGCAATCGTTGCTGCGGAAACTCCAACGACGCCACCACCAAGAACAACAACTTTTGCCGGGGCAACGCCAGGAACTCCCCCAAGTAGAACACCGCGACCACCGGATGGTTTTTGAAGTGCGGCTGCGCCTACTTGAATAGACATACGTCCGGCCACTTCAGACATTGGGGCAAGAAGCGGCAGTTGACCATTTAGTTCTACAGTTTCAAAAGCGATCGCAGTAATACCCGATTTAATTATCGCATCGGTACATTCGCGTGATGCGGCAAGGTGCAGATAGGTGAAGAGAATCTGGCCACGGCGCATCTTGGGATATTCAACTGCGATTGGTTCTTTTACTTTAACAATCAGATCAGCCTTGGCCCAAACTTCATCACTGGTCTCAATAATCTGGGCACCAGCACGTTGGTAGTCGGCATCTGTAATTGCCGAGCCAAGCCCGGCATCCTTTTCAACTAGAACGGTGTGGCCAGCTTTTACAAAAGCATGAACACCTGAAGGGGTAGTAGAAACTCTAAATTCATTATTTTTAATCTCTTTTGGGACTCCTACAATCATGAATTCAGACTACTCCGAAAAGAGTGCGGTACAGATTTTTGGATGAAGTTCTAGGCGCATGTTGGCAAAACTCTCAGGTGGCCAGCCTGCGGCATAAACGCGTCTTAGTAACTTTGCCAGCGGATAATTTGAATCATCAGTGAAAGCACGCTCAAGTGCGCGTGCGGCAAGTGCACCATCTCCTCGCTCATAACTTATTGCTGAAAATAGCGCTGCCACCGGCGCGATGTAACCAGTTGGGGCAATTCGAAGTAGCCAGCGCCACATCGACCATAGCGTTTCAATATTTTCGCTATCTGTAATTCCCATCGCATAATCTCGCACTTGTAGATCTTGCAGCCGCACTAAAACAAGTGCAATCCGATTCTTATCATCGCTAAAACCCTTTTGGGCAAATTCATCAGTTAAATCATTTAGGGCAAGTGCGCCAGCTCGCTGAATCAATACTGGACGCTGCGCTTTGTAATCGATTGGTTTTACTTTCTTAATGGCCTTTAATAGTTCGGCATCAATTGGTTGTGCTGATATTGATTCCCGAAGATCAACTACTGATTTAAAAGGTAGCACTTTGCCATTAGCCACTTGCTCGGCGGCAACTCTTGATTCTTCAATTACTGGCATCAAGGTACCTTCGGGTGGACAGCAGGTCGCGTCATGACAGAGCACCGACCTAAAACGATTTGCTTGCACTGTTAAACATTCGCGCAACTTGATATCGCGAAATTCAATCGCCTCGCGCAGTGGATCCAAAAGATATTCACTATCGACGGTCGCATCTGGCAAATAAGCCACGATTAACGCGCTATCGGCGCCCTCTCGCACTAGGTGTTCGGCCAAGGTATCGATCTGCTCTGCAGTATTTGGATCTTGGTCATCTGGATAATCGATTCGCATCGCCATCCCCATCGCACCTTCTTTAAGGGCGATAACGACCAAGGAATTGAGTGGGTGGTAGCCAACTAGAAATGGAACTGCGGCTAGTAAATCGTGAGGTGAGGTAAGTGTTGTCATGCGAGCAATACTTGTGGAATCAGGGATCAGATTAATTGGCGCTAAAAATAATTGTGGAAATCCCGGGCCTGTGGTTATTTCAAATACTTCGTTGGTCCATCATGCACCGCAATATTTGCCACCATGTGCTGAACAATCGCATTTCCAAGAACTGGATAACTCAATAAATCTGCCATCCAAGTTCCGGCCCATGAAACCGTTAGCGACGCCGAATAATTTCCAGCGGACGTATAGGTATGAGCTACTGAGTTATTTGGATATGGGCCACCCCGATTGCTCGTTGTTAGTTTGCTGTCATCCCCAAAATCCCATTCGAAAGTCGGCTTTAAAAAGACTGAAACTGGAATCCCTAAAATCATTACCGATGTATTAAAGACTGGGTTTGTTGTCGTCCAGAAATTAACTGGCACTTGTGTCAGGGCGCCTGGATTGGGCTGGTAATAAATCTCGCGCATCGGAATCAATTGCGTCAGTTGATCCGACAACGAGATCGCAGTAACTATCTTGGGCTTAATAGATTTCACAGCCCTGGGTACATATTTTCGTGCAACATATGGTTTCGGTGTTCGGGGTACAACCGGCTTTGGCCTTGGCGTATATGGCCGGGGCTTGTAAGTTCGAGGTGGCTTTGGTCTCGGTGTTGCTGATGATCCTGGCGCATTTTGTACCGCTTGGATAACAACTGCGCCAGTTTTGGGATCGGTAAAAACTTTTATACATACCTTTGTTACGCATTGGGCCGCAGCATTAGCACTTATTGGCAAGACAATATTCAGCAAAATAACGAGGGCAAGGATTCGCTTCAT
>CAIMMQ010000043.1 GCA_903842675.1 uncultured Actinomycetes bacterium | reverse complement strand
CTGCATAGTAACCAGCGTAAACAACGATGTTTGCCTTTGAAGCCAATACCTTTGAAACTTCTGATGTGTAATCAGTTGTTCCCTTTGGTTGTTGACCGTAGGTAACGGAAATCTTCTTTGCTGCCCATGTTGCTTTCATAGAATCACGAAGACCAGTTGAATATGTTTGTTGATCGTCAACGACGTATGCCTTAGGAGATGTAACTCCTTCAGATGCCCAACGAACTAGTGCTGGACCTTGAACTGAATCTGGTGGCACGACGCGGTGGAAGATTGGGAAGCCGTTGTCGGGTGCCTTTGGATCAGTAAGAGTTACACGAGTCGCTGATTGTGAAACCATCGGAATCGATGCTGCCTTGTAAGCAGGGAATGAAGCGATCGTTGCACCTGAGTACGCACTACCGACAATTCCAACAACGCTCTTGTTAGATGCAATACCTTGAGAGACAGGTCCTGCAACTGATGGATCTCCTTGATCGTCTGCCTTAATCAAGTTCACCTTTACGGTTGGGTTTGAATCGTTGTACATTTGAAGAGCTGTGAGTGTTCCAAGAAGTTCATCTTGACCGGCAAGAGCGTCTCCGCCAGAAAGCGGTCCTTGGAAAACTAGAGATACAGATTTAGATGCAGCTTGAGTTGATGTAGCTAGAGTTCCAACTGATAGAACTACAGCACCAACAACACCAAGAATGCGCTTTGTATTTTTGTTCATATTTATTGGTTAGACCTTCCTGTTTTGTGTTGCTTTCCCGGGAAAGGGAGGGTTGAAGGCTATAGGTTAACGGCAGGTTAACTCAACCTAAATCGACCCATTTTTGAACTCTTAACCCGATTGTTACACAGGGGAATTGAGCGGGAAATTTGGGCCGAACTGGCGTTTTTTACCTGTCCCTACCTAGCCCTACCTATCTCTACCGATCTCTACCGATCTAAGGCCGCATCTGGCGAGATAACCGCCTCGGCAACCGCCTTCATACTGATACGTCGATCCATAGCCGCCCGCTGGATCCAACTGAATGCTTCTGGTTCGCTCAGGGCAAGAGCTGCCATAAGAATCCCCTTCGCGCGATCAATAACTTTTCGAGTTTCTAATCGCTCGTGTAGATCGGCGACTTCCTCGCGAAGTGATCGCATCTGCAAATGACGACTCATCGCAATCTCAATTGCCGGTGTTAAATCGTCGATGCTAAAAGGTTTAACAACATATGCCATGACGCCAGCATCTCTTGCTCTTTCAACAAGTTCTTTCTGACTAAATGCGGTCAACATAAGCACTGGCGCAATTTCAATTATTTGCTCTGCAGCAGAAATGCCATCTAGTTCTGGCATCTTTACATCCAATATTGCTAGATCAGGCTTAAATTCTTTTGCTAATTCGATCGCTTGAATTCCATTTGCTGCTTGTGCAACGACTTCATATCCGGCCTCGGTAAGCATCTCAACCAGATCAAGGCGAATCAACGCCTCATCTTCCGCAACAAGAATGCGGGCTGGTTTTGAATTTGTTGTCATGTGCCTCGAGTCGGATTTGAACCGACACTGTGCGGATTTTGAGTCCGCCCTCTCTACCGTTGGAGTACCGAGGCGTTGGGGCAAGTCTAACTGAGGTCTAACTAAGGATGTAACTGCTGGAACTACTTGCGATAGGCGGGAGCAATTCCTTCGACAGCATCGCCTACTCGGTGAACCCGCATTGCATTAGTTGATCCAGGTATTCCTGGAGGTGATCCGGCAACGATTATGACGTTCTCGCCTTTGGAAACTCGCTTAGAATCAATGAGGATCGCATCCACTTGTTTCACCATTTCATCGGTATGCGAAACCATTGGTGTAATCATCGGTTCAATTCCCCAAGAAAGTGCGAGTTGGTTATAGACCTCAGTTTGAGGCGTAAGTGCCAAAATGTTAATTGGCGAACGCAATCTAGACATACGACGTGCTGAATCACCGCTCTGCGTAAATGCGATCAAATATTTCGCGTCAACGATGGCGCCAACTTCGGTAGCTGCCTTAGTTATAGCACCACCCTTAGTCTTAGGTGAATGAGATAAAGCAGGAATTCGATCCAACATGGCTTCTTCGGTACGTTCAATAATGCGAGCCATTGTTGTAACGGCTTCAATTGCAAATTCTCCAACGCTTGTTTCACCGGAGAGCATCAAAGCATCGGCGCCATCTAATACAGCATTAGCGCAGTCAGTTGCTTCGGCACGAGTTGGGCGAGAATTTGTAATCATTGAATCCAGCATCTGGGTTGCAACAATTACTGGCTTGGCAGCTTCACGTGCCAGGGTCACACAAAGTTTTTGTACGAGTGGAACTTCTTCGATGGGCATTTCTACGCCTAAATCGCCGCGGGCAACCATAATGCCATCAAATGCTTCAACGATTCCAGCGAGATTTTCAACCGCTTGTGGCTTTTCAATCTTTGCAATTACTGGACGTCGAATTCCTTCTTCATCCATGATTGCATGGACATCGTTTATATCCTGCGCGCTTCGAACGAAGGAAAGTGCGATGAAATCTGCGCCAGCACGTAACCCCCAACGCAAATCATCGCGGTCCTTCTCGGATAGGGCTGGAACTGAAACTGCAACACCTGGCAAGTTAATGCCTTTGTTATTGCTTACTGCCCCGGGTTCGATGCACTTGGTT
>CAIMMQ010000042.1 GCA_903842675.1 uncultured Actinomycetes bacterium | reverse complement strand
TTAGATCAAGATGGAAAATCGCGCGTTGTAACAATGGGTTCATATGGAATTGGCGTATCCCGCGCAGTTGCAGCGATTGCCGAGCAGACTCACGATGAGATCGGCCTTTGTTGGCCAAGAGAAATTGCACCAGCAGATGTACATATCGTTGCCACTGGAAAAGATGACGAGCCATTTAAAGCCGCCCTTACCTTGGCCGAAGATTTAGAGGAAAAAGGTCTGCGAGTAATGCTTGATGATCGCAGAGATGCAAGCCCAGGCGTTAAATTTAAAGATGCCGAACTGATTGGAATTCCATTCATAGTTATTGTTGGAAAAGCCCTCGCAGATGGCAAGGTCGAGCTTCGCGTCCGTAAAACTGGTGAGAAGAGTGAAGTTGCGCTACTTCATGCAGTTACAGAAATATTTAACACCGTAACTAAATCGTAATTCGATGTCTGTCGAAACCGCGATCTTCTTGGCGCTTGCCGCGGGGTTTGCTGGATTTGTAGATGCAGTTGCCGGTGGTGGTGGGCTCATTCAACTTCCTGCGCTACTGATTGGCATTTCCGATAAACCGATTCCATTAATACTTGGTACAAATAAAATTCCCTCAGTTTTTGGAACAAGTTCTGCGGCATTTAATTATTTTCGTAAGGTAAAGCCCGATTTAAGAGTTACCGCCTTTATGGCAGCCCCGGCATTTATAGGTTCAATTGGGGGAGCCCGGCTCGCAGCATCATTTCCCAAAGCATATTTCCAGCCGCTAATTGTTACTTTGTTGATTGCGGTGGCGCTCTACACCTGGCGTCGCCCACAACTCGGTATGAATGAAACGCTTAAGTTCACGCAAAAGCGACGTCACCTAATTGTTGCCATTCTAGGTTTCGTTATCGGCTTCTATGACGGGATCTTTGGCCCAGGAACTGGAACCTTCTTAGTCTTTCTTTTAGTTGGAGTTGTTGGCTATGCATTCCTAAAAGCATCCGCGACGGCAAAATTAGTAAACATCGCCACTAATTTAGGTGCCATTTTTTCCTTCCAACTCACCGGGCATATTTGGTGGCGCCTTGGTTTGCTGCTGGCCTTTGCAAATGTGGCGGGCGCCATATTTGGATCACGGCTTGCGATTCGCGGCGGATCGCCCCTAGTTCGAAAGGTCTTCTTGATAGTCACGACAATTCTGATCGCAAAAGTGGGTTATGATTGGGCTCGTAGTTAAAAAAACTTAATATCGGAAAGGCTAGTCATGTCATTAAATGAAGAAGTTGCAGCCGCTATTCGGCCGTTAATTGAAGCAACTGGTAATTACTTAGAAGATCTCACAATTATTTCTGCGGGCAAGCGCCGCATGCTCACCGTAATAGTGGATAGTGATTCACACTTAAATTTAGATCAAGTTACCGTGGTTACAAAGGCAATCTCAGAAGCCTTAGAAACTTTAGAAATTCTCGGAGATACGCCATTTACTCTTGAAGTAACTTCGCCCGGTGTTGATCGACCACTCACCTTGCCACGTCACTGGCGCAAGAACAAAGGTCGACTAGTTAAGGCAAGCCTTAAGGATGGCAGCACTCTAGAGGGTCGCATTGGTGAAAGTACCGACTCAACTACGAGTATCGGGGAAACCCAAATTGCGTATGGCGATATTGCCAAGGCGATGATTGAAATTGAATTCAAATCAATCAACACTGGCGATTCAAATGAAGAAGCTAGCGAATGAGCGTTGATGTTTCAGCGTTAATCGCACTAACAGTTGAACGAGCGATTCCGCTTGAAAAAATGATCAGTGCAATCGAAAATGCTGTTACCGAAAAGTATTTAGAACTTGAAGTAGCAAAGCCACAGGGCCGGGCAGTTCTTAATCGGGATACCGGCGATATCAAGATCCATGTCCCAATTTTTGATGAAGAGGGCATTTACAAGGAGACCGTTACCGATAGTCCAGAAGGCTTTGATCAAGTAATTGCATCGGTTACTCGCAAGGAGATCAAGCAACGTATGCGCGCTGCAAATGATGCGGGCGTTGTCGAAGAATTTTCGGCAAATGTGGGCGAAGTAATTTCTGGCGTTATTCAACAAGGACGAGATGCAACGATTGTCTACGTAGATCTCGGACGAGTTGAAGGAAAAATTCCACCAAATGAACAGGTTCCTACCGAAACTTATAATCATGGTGACCGCATTAAGTGTTTCGTTGTTGAAGTAAAGCAAGGGTTGAAGGGGCCAGAAGTTACGCTCTCGCGTACGCATCCGCTCTTAGTTAAAGGGTTATTCACCCTAGAAGTTCCAGAACTTAAAGATCGTGTGGTGGAAATTGTTGGAGTTTCAAGAGAAGCTGGTCACCGAAGCAAGGTTTCAGTTCGCTCGCATCGAGTTGGCGTAAGTCCAAAAGGTGCACTTATTGGCCCAGTTGGTGCACGCGCAAAAGCCGTGATGGATGAACTAAATGGCGAAAAGATTGACATCGTGGATTTTTCTGAAAACCCAGCGGTATATGTTGCAAATGCACTTGCCCCGGCAAGAGTTACAAGTTGCGAAGTAGTTGATCTCGAAAGTAAATCAGCAAAAGTCATTGTTCCCGACTATCAACTTTCACTAGCAATTGGAAAAGATGGACAAAATGCCAGATTGGCAGCGCGTTTAACTGGTTGGCGCATTGATATCCATCCCGATAATCCGGTTGAACGTATTTTGAAACCTAAGCCCGAAGTTGCTTTAGACGAAGAATCTGTGGAACCAACCGATGCGGCGAATTCGCAGGATCTGGCTTAAAACGCCTGCCTGATGCGGGGGATTACGTTTCCAGCGCTCTAGCGGGTAAGGTTTGCTCTTGCTAGTTTGAAAGTGCGAGGGGCGAGAATGCCGATTCCAATTCGGAGCTGCATTGCCTGTCGAAAGCCGACAGATTGGCACGAACTACTTCGTGTGGTTCTGATTGAAGATCAGGTAACTCCCGATCCAAATCGAATCAAGAGTGGTCGAGGCGCTTGGCTCCATCGAAATTGTTTCGATCTAGCCCAGGAGCGACGGTCATTTCAACGGGCCTTTCGGACGGATAAGCCGCTTCGAATTGAATCCCTTGAAAGTTTTATAAAAGGTAACTAAATAGATCATTTAGTTAGTTAGAAGGAGCGAAAGCAATGCGCGCTACATCTAGGAACACCAAGTAATCATGAGCACCCAGCGCTCATGAGTAAGGCATTTATTTAGGCTCCAACACAAACGTGGGGCCGAGACAGGAAGGCAACTGTGGCAAAGGTCCGCGTTTACGAATTAGCGAAAGAGCTCGGTTTAGAGAGCAAAGAACTTCTCGCGAAGTTACAAGAAGTCGGCGAGTTCGTTCGATCCGCATCATCCACTGTCGAAGCACCTGTTCTCCGAAAGTTGATGGACAAGTTCCCAGATATGAAGCCGGTTGAAGCCGCGCCAAAACCTGCCAAGAAAGCTGCTGCAAAGAAGACCGCTGCCAAGAAAGCGGCCGCACCTTCCGCCGAAGAAATTGAAGCCGCGCTCGCACAATTACCTGAATCAACTCGCGAACAATTAACTGGCCAAATAACAAAAGCACAAAATGAAATTGCCGAAGCACCAAAGGAATCACCTTCCGCGCCAACTAGCCCATCAGATGCCGCATCCCCTTCAAGCCCTTCGTCTCCTTCAGCGATGCCAAGACCACCACGGTCTGGAAATAATCCGTTTGGTTCTGGTGCACCTTCAGCGATGCCAAGACCACCACGCGCTGGAAATAATCCTTTTGGTTCTCCAGGTGGCGCACGACCAACAACGCCACAGCGACCAATCAAGCCTGGTGAACGTCCACCGATGTCAGGTGCACGTCCTGGTTCAGTAAGACCTGGATTTGCCGCGCGCCCACAACAAGCACGTCCACCTGGAGCAGCCGGAACAGGTGCACCGTCATCTCGTCCCAGTGGAACTTCTGGTGCTCCTTCTAATTCGCCTTATCGCACTCCTTCAACACCAACTACAGGCGCTCCTGCATTTGGCGGTAAAGGTGGCGGACGTCAACAACGTGGCGGCGCTGCTGGTGCATTTGGAAAACAGGGAAGTAAGAATCGCAAGGGACGCAAGAGCAAGAAAGCGTTGCGTGAAGAATTCGACAATATGGCGGCACCATCACTTGGTGGCGCAGTAATTCCACACGGTGATGGCAAGTCAGAAATTCGCTTACGTCGCGGTGCTTCGCTGATGGACTTCGCAGAAAAGATTGGTGGCGATCCAGCCGCACTAGTTTCAGCGCTCTTCCACCTAGGTGAAATGGTTACTGCAACGCAATCGGTTGATGAAGATACCTTCTTACTTCTTGGTTCCGAGCTTGGTTATGTAATTCAAGTTGTAAGTCCAGAAGATGAAGACCGCGAACTTCTAGAAGAGTTCGACATTAACCTTGAGCAAGAGTTAGCTGATATTGATGACGCTGATCTTGTTGTGCGCTCGCCAATTGTGACCGTAATGGGTCACGTTGATCATGGTAAGACCAGCTTGCTAGATGCAATTCGCAAGACTGAAGTTGGACGCGGTGAGGCTGGCGGAATTACTCAGCACATTGGTGCCTACCAAATCCACCATGTTCACGAAGGTGCCGAACGGGCAATTACCTTTATCGATACACCTGGTCACGAAGCTTTCACAGCTATGCGTGCTCGTGGTGCCAAGGTAACGGATATCGCAGTACTAGTTGTTGCTGCTGATGATGGTGTTATGCCGCAAACAATCGAAGCGTTGAACCATGCGCAAGCTGCTGATGTTCCAATCGTTGTTGCAGTTAACAAGGTTGATAAAGAGGGTGCAAACCCAGACAAGATCCGCCAGCAATTAACTGAATACAACTTGATCGCCGAAGAGTACGGCGGCACAACAATGTTTATTAACGTATCTGCAAAATCTGGTGAGGGCATCGATGCACTAATCGATGCAATCCTGCTTACCGCAGATGCAGTAATCGATTTGCGCGCTATTGCCGATGACGTGGCACGTGGTGTGGCTATCGAAGCAAATCTTGATAAGGGACGTGGCCCAGTTGCCACTGTTTTGGTACAACGTGGAACTCTGCATGTTGGTGACTCAATTGTTGCCGGTGGCGCTTTTGGTCGCGTACGTGCCATGTTGGATGAAAATGGAAATAGCGTTGAAGAAGCTGGTCCATCAAGACCGGTTCAGGTTCTCGGATTTACCTCTGTTCCCGGTGCTGGTGATTCCTTCATCGTTGCCGAAGATGATCGCACGGCCCGTCAGATTGCCGAGAAGCGTCAACTTGCAATGCGAAATGCTCTGCTTGCTAAGACTCGCAAGAAGGTTTCACTTGAAGACTTCATGGAGCAATCCAAGATCACAACACTTAACCTCATTCTTAAGGGTGACGTTTCTGGTTCGGTCGAAGCTTTGGAAGATGCTCTGCTACAACTTGATGTTGGTAGCGAAGTTGATCTCCGTGTTATCCACCGTGGCGTTGGCGCAATCACAAAGGGCGATGTCACGCTGGCATCTGCTTCAACTGCCGTCATTATTGGTTTCAATGTTAAGCCAGAGCCTCAAACTGCAATCTTTGCTGATCAAGAGGGCGTAGAAATTCGTTTCTACACCGTGATCTATCAAGCAATCGAAGAGATCGAAGCATCACTCAAGGGCTTGCTCAAGCCAGAGTTTGAAGAGATCACACTTGGTAGCGCCGAAGTTCGCGACATCTTCCGTTCCAGCAAGTTCGGAAATATCGCTGGATGCTTGGTACTTGATGGCGTCATTCGCAGAAATGCTAAAGCACGCACACTTCGCAATGGCGTAGTTGTTGCAGAAAATCTTCAAATCGAATCACTTCGCCGCTTCAAGGATGATGCGACCGAAGTTAAAGATGGTTATGAGTGCGGTATCGGACTCGGTTCTTATAAAGAGCTAGAAGTTGGCGACACCATTCAAACCTATGAGATGCGCGAGAAGAAGCGGGCTTAATTCATGGCATCAAATCGGGCACTAAAAGTTGCCGATCGAATTAAAGAGATCGTGGCAAATGCTCTTGAGACGCGGGTAAAAGATCCACGCCTTGGCTTTGTCACACTTACCGATGTTCGAGTTACTGGCGACCTGCAGCAAGCATCAATTTTTTACACCGTTCTTGGTGATGAAGAGGCACGCACCGCTACCGCGATTGCACTGAATTCAGCACGTGGCATGCTGCGCGCCGAAGTTGGAAGCGCACTTGGTCTTCGAATCACACCATCACTTGAATTTTTTGCCGACGGCTTACAAGAAACTGCTGCTGCGATGAATGATTTAATGTTTGAAGTTGCTCGAAAAGATGCTGAACTCGCAAAAGCACGCCAAGGCGCCAAGCCGGCCGGCGAAGCAAATCCATATAAAACCAGCGAAGAATAATTTAAATAATCTATGAACGGTTTTTTATTGGTTGATAAGGCCAGTGGAATGACCAGTCACGATGTCGTGGCAAAGATGCGTAAGCGTTTTGAAACTAAGCGCGTTGGCCATGCTGGAACCCTCGACCCAATGGCAACCGGAGTTCTGGTACTTGGTATCGGGAGTGCGACCAGACTTCTTCAATATGTAACAGATGGCAGCAAATCTTACGACGCAACAATTCGACTTGGTCAGAGCACTCACACTGATGATTTTGAAGGTGATGTTTTAACTACAAACGACGCCCAGAATTTAACCGATCTAGAAATTACAGATGCCCTGAAGCAATTTGTTGGAACAATTATGCAACGTCCGAGTTCGGTATCTGCAATCAAGATTGCTGGGAAAACTGCCCACCAGCGAGTTCGCGATGGCGAAGAGTTTGAGATACCGGCGCGCGAAGTAACTATCACCAGAATTGAAGTTAAAAGTATTTCGCGGGTAGCACAATTTGTAGATATCGAAGTCAGCGTCGATGCATCGGTCGGCACCTACATCCGTGCGATTGCTCGCGATCTAGGTGAAGCACTTAAAGTTGGGGGACACCTAACGACACTTCGCCGAACCCTGGTCTCGCCATTTTCGTTGGCTGAGTGCAAAACCCTAGAACTTGCGGAACCGATATCAGTGGCTGAAGGAATTTCTAGAATCTTGGAAGTACGAACTTTGGATAACAATGAGCAAATTGAAATTTCATTTGGCCGCACAATTTCGGCAAGTAAAAGTGCTGGCCCAATTGCAGCGCTGGATTCCAGTGGCGAATTTGTGGCTCTGCTTCTTAATAAAACCGAAGCTGGGAAAGAAATTGCAACGCCAATCTTGGTAAGCGTGAAAGAATAAGCCATGAGCAATTGCGTTCTAATTGGAATCTTTGATGGCGTCCATCAGGGTCATCAAGAATTGATAAACATTGCCAAGAATCACGGCCGGGTAATTGCACTTACTTTCTACCCACACCCAACCTCAGTTGTAGCGCCCGAACGCACACCAATGCAGTTGCTGCCACTAAATGATCGGGTAGCAATCTTGGAAGAGTGCGGCGCGGATGAAGTTGTTGTTTTGGAATTTACTCGAGAGTTTGCCGATTTAAGCCCAGATGAATTTATTAAAGATATTCTTGTAAATAAGTTAGCGGCCGATCACGTTGTTGTGGGGTCTAATTTCACCTTCGGTCATAAAGCACAAGGGACCGCGCAATACTTACAAGATTCAAAGAGCTTTAAGACCACAATTGTAAAGCTTGAAGAAAATCGTGGAACTCCGGTTTCCTCAACTCGAATTAGAAATCTAATTATGGATGGTGATGTTGAGCGTGCTAATGAATTACTTACGCGAAGTCATTACTTAGTAGGGCCTGTTGTCCACGGCGAGAAGCGTGGTCGAACAATCGGATATCCAACGGCAAACCTAGGTCTAGATTCTCTTGCCTGCGTTCCAGCAGATGGTGTTTATGCAGGTTGGTTAAGCGTTGGTTCACATCGTTGGCCAGCAGCGATCTCGATTGGTACCAATCCAACATTTCCTGGAGTCCGTGGCCGCCAAGTTGAGGCATATGCACTTGATCAAGTTGATTTGGATTTATACGACCAGATTGCAAAAATTGAAATTACTTGGCGATTGCGAGACACACTAAAATTCGATTCTCTCGATGAGCTATTGATTCAGATGAAGCTCGATTGCCAGAAGGCAGCAGAGCTAACAAGATCTGTCTAATTCCCGCTCGATTCTCACCCGATTTCGCCTCATCCAAGCCCGCTGGTAACCTTGCCTCACAATAAGCGAGCAAGCGAGCCTTCGTGATTCACACCGAGGCCCTCGTGACAGACAAGGGAGTTGCCACATGGCAATGCAACCAGCACAGAAAAAAGAAATAATTGCACAATACGGAACTTCCGCTACTGACACGGGAAGTCCTGAGACTCAGGTCGCGTTGCTATCAAAGCGAATTGAAGAACTCACTGAGCATCTAAAAGTTAATAAAAATGATCACCACAACCGTCGTGGTCTACTTTTGATGGTTGGTAAGCGTCGTCGTATTTTGCAATATCTCGCAAAGACCGATGTAACACGTTACAGAGCGATTATCGAAAAGCTCGGTATTCGCCGCTAATAAAGTAAAACCCTTTCATCAGTTAATCGGTCCTCGGTAGTGGCTTTCGGAAATTATGTCCGCGGGCTTCGATCGAAGATCCATTTCCTGATGTGAAGATTTAAAGAAATGGAGCGACCTATGGAAGGTCAAGATGTGAAGTTCGCCGTTGCGAAAATCGATAACGGCAAATATGGAAAGCGCGAAATCCGGTTTGAAACCGGCCGCTTAGCACGACAAGCTGCAGGAACTGCAGTTGTTTATCTAGATGATGATTCAATGTTGCTTTCAGCAACAACTGCTGGAAAGTCACCTAAAGACCAATTCGATTTCTTCCCACTTACAGTGGATGTTGAAGAGCGCATGTACGCAGCCGGAAAGATCCCAGGATCATTCTTCCGCCGCGAAGGCCGTCCTTCAGAAGATGCGATTCTTACCTGTCGTTTAATCGACCGGCCACTACGCCCAGCGTTCGTCAAGGGACTTCGTAACGAAGTTCAAGTTGTCGTAACTGTTATGGCGTTGAACCCAGATCATATGTATGACGTAATCGCAATCAATGCGGCATCTATGTCAACACAACTTGCTGGTCTGCCATTCACTGGTCCAATCGGTGCCGTGCGTATTGCACTCATCGAAGGTCAATGGGTTGCATTCCCAAATCATTCTGATTTGGATAAAGCAGTATTCGATATGGTTGTTGCTGGTTCAATCAAGGGCGCCGATGTTGCAATCATTATGGTTGAAGCAGAAGCCACCACTCAAACTATTAATCTCATCAAAGATGGCGCTAAGGCTCCTACTGAAGAGCTTGTTGGTGCTGGACTTGAAGAAGCTAAGAAGTTCATTCGAATTCTTTGCGAAGCTCAGATCGAACTCGCTAAGGTTGCTGCAAAGCCAACCGGTGAATTCCCAGTCTTCTTGGATTACCAAGATGATGCTTATGCCGCAGTTGATGCTGCTGCAAACGCTGATCTAGCCAAGGCGCTTACTATCGCCGGAAAGCAAGATCGCGAAACAAAGCTTGATGAAATTGGCGCAGCCGTAAAGGCGAAACTTGCAACTGATTTTGAAGGCCGCGAGAAAGAAATTTCTGCAGCGATTCGTTCAGTTACTAAGAAGCTAGTTCGCCAGCGTGTTCTTCGTGAGAAGATTCGTATTGATGGTCGCGGTCTTCGCGATATCCGTGCGATCACAGCAGAAGTAGAAGTACTTCCACGTGTTCACGGTTCAGCAATCTTCGAACGTGGCGAGACTCAAATTCTTGGTGTTACAACTTTGAATATGCTCAAGATGGAGCAACAGCTCGATACTTTGAGCCCAGAGAATCACAAGCGTTACATGCACAACTACAACTTCCCGCCATACTCAGTAGGCGAGACCGGTCGTGTTGGTTCACCAAAGCGTCGCGAAATCGGCCACGGTGCACTTGCAGAGCGCGCATTACTTCCAGTTCTTCCAACACGCGAAGAATTTCCATATGCAATTCGCCAAGTTTCAGAAGCTCTTGGATCTAACGGTTCAACTTCAATGGGTTCAGTTTGTGCATCGACCATGTCGCTGCTCAATGCTGGTGTTCCACTGAAGGCTGCTGTTGCAGGTATTGCAATGGGTCTGATCTCTGATGAAGTAGATGGCAAGACTGAATACGTCGCACTCACCGATATTCTCGGTGCCGAAGATGCATTTGGCGACATGGACTTCAAGGTTGCCGGAACTAAAGATTTCGTAACCGCGCTACAACTAGATACTAAGTTGGATGGAATTCCAGCTTCAGTTCTGGCTGCTGCGTTACTTCAAGCTAAAGAAGCTCGTCTATTCATTCTTGGAATCATGAATCAAGCAATTGATGCACCAGATGAAATGAGCCTCTTGGCACCACGCATTATTTCGATCAAGGTCCCAGTTGACCTGATCGGTGCAATCATCGGACCTAAGGGCAAGATGATCAATCAGATTCAAGATGAAACTGGCGCAGATATCACCATCGAAGATGATGGAACTATCTACATCGGCGCACTTGAGGGCTCACAAGCAGAAGCTGCCAAGGCCATGATTGATGCGATTGCAAATCCAGTAATTCCAAAGGTAGGCGAGCGTTTCAACGGTAGCGTTGTAAAGCTTGCAACATTTGGTGCGTTCATTTCACTCGTTCCAGGTAAAGATGGCTTGCTCCACATCTCGCAGATTCGCAAGATGCACGGTGGAAAGCGCATTGAAAACCTTGAAGAAGTAATGAAGGTTGGCGAGAAGATTGAAGTTGAAATCGCAGAGATTGATCCAAAGGGCAAGTTCTCTTTGGTAGCAGTCATGCCTGATGGAACTCTTTCTTCAGCCGCAACTGGTTCTGAGAAATCTGAATAAGTAGCTTTAATGAGTAAAACAGTTCTTCCCAGCGGACTGCGAATTGTTACTGAAGAAGTTAGTACGGTTCGCTCCGCTGCGGTAGGAATTTGGGTCAATGTTGGCTCTCGCGATGAAGCACCATCTGTCGCGGGAGCTTCGCATTTTCTGGAACATTTATTGTTTAAGGGAACAAAGAGCCGGACTGCGATGGAGATTTCTTCCTCCATTGAAGCCGTTGGCGGCGAGATGAATGCATTTACAAGCAAGGAATACACCTGCTTCTATGCCCGCGTTATTGATACCGATCTGCCGTTGGCGATCGATGTGGTTTCGGATCTGATTACCTCATCCAACTTCAAACAGAGTGATGTTGACTCTGAGCGGAGCGTAGTTTTGGAAGAGATCGCAATGCGTGATGATGATCCCTCCGACCTAATTCATGATCTTTATCTGGAAACTTATTACGGAGATACCCCACTTGGGCGGCCAATTTTGGGGAGTATTGATTCGATTACTGGAATGTCTCGAAGTTCAGTATTTAATTATTATAAGAAGCGCTACCAACCAGAAGATTTAGTTGTCGCAGTTGCTGGA
>CAIMMQ010000041.1 GCA_903842675.1 uncultured Actinomycetes bacterium | reverse complement strand
GTTGAAGCACAAAGCCTGGATACCGCCGAGGAGATCGCGCAAGCACTTGCTTCAATAGTAAGATCAGAACTCAAGTAGCGCTTTTCAAAATTACCTAAGGAGCCTAATTCCATGTGTGGCATCGTTGGTTACACCGGAAAGGCACTTGCGCTAACGCCGGTATTAGAAGGCCTGCATCGTCTGGAATATCGCGGATATGACTCTGCTGGAATTGCGTTAACTCTTGGAGCCGGAGAAAAACTTTGGATTGAAAAGCGTGCTGGCAAACTTGGAAACCTGGAAGAGATTCTCGGAAATTCGATCCCACAATCTCATAGCGGTATTGGCCACACCAGATGGGCAACACATGGCGGTCCAACTGATAGCAACGCCCATCCACATTTAGATAACGAAGGAAAGCTTGCCGTTATTCATAATGGAATCATCGAAAACTATGTAGAACTTCGTG
The DNA here is from genome assembly GCA_903842675.1 of uncultured Actinomycetes bacterium. Classification (GTDB taxonomy): domain Bacteria; phylum Actinomycetota; class Actinomycetes; order Nanopelagicales; family Nanopelagicaceae; genus AAA044-D11. The sequence goes on along the minus strand of CAIMMQ010000041.1, from coordinate 13,272 downwards.
CAGATCTGGAAAAGCGTGGACATACCTTTAAATCAGAGACTGACACTGAATCAGTAGCACATTTATTAAGTGATGCCCGCAAAGCACACAATGGCGATCTGGCTGCTGCGATGCGCGAGGTTTGCGCCGAACTACGGGGCTCATTCACTTTGCTCGCAATTCATTCTGATGAACCAGGTCGAATTGTGGGAGCAAGACGAAATTCACCTTTGGTTGTAGGAGTTGGTGATGGTGAGAACTTCTTGGCATCCGATGTTTCTGCCTTTATTTCTCATACCAAGCGCGCGCTAGAACTTGGCCAAGATGAGATCGCTGATATCACCGCGTCGAACATAATTATTACTGATCTCGCTGGAAAAGTACTGCCTCACAATGAATATGAAATCTCTTGGGATGCCAGCGCAGCAGAGCGCGGTGGGTTTGAACACTTCATGCTTAAGGAGATTTTCGAGCAACCAAAGGCAATTTCTGACACGCTGCTTGGTCGGGTTAGTGGACTTGATGAGAGCGTTACTAAAGGAATTAATTTAGAGGGCATCGACAAGGTTGTAATCATCGCCTGCGGAACGGCATTTCACGCCGGACTCGTAGGAAAGTATGCAATCGAGAAGTGGGCAAATATTTCAGTGGATGTAGAGATGGCATCTGAATATCGCTATCGCGAACCAAGCGTTGATAACAAAACACTTCTAATTCCTATTTCCCAATCTGGTGAAACCATGGACACTCTGATGGCAATGCGTTATGCCAAGGAGCGCGGCGCCCGCGTATTTGCTGTTTGTAACACGAATGGTTCTACTATCCCACGCGAATCTGATGCAGTTCTCTATACGCATGCTGGCCCAGAAATTGCTGTTGCATCGACAAAAGCCTTCGAAACTCAGCTCATTGCGATGTACCTAATTGGCCTTCACCTCGGTCGAGTGCGCGGCACGATTGACGCCAAACTGGCAAAAGAAATCGAAGCCGAACTTGCAGAACTGCCAGCAAAGGTTGAACAAATACTTGAAACCGTTGAACCACTACGTGCATTAACGCGCGAATTTAAAGATGCAACGTCAATGCTATTTCTTGGCCGCCATGTTGGATTTCCTACTGCACTGGAAGGTGCTTTGAAATTAAAGGAATTGGCCTACATGCATGCTGAAGGATTTGCGGGTGGCGAACTAAAGCATGGACCAATTGCACTTATTGAAAAAGGAACCCCAGTCGTTGCAATTCTGCCCGCAGAGAATTCATTGCTTGCCGAAAAGATGGCATCGAATATTCAAGAAGTTAAAGCGCGCGGCGCAGTTGTCATTGCGATTGCCGATTCGCCATTTGCGGCGGCAGATCACTTGATACGCATTCCAAAAACCCACGAATTCTTACAGCCCGTCCTTGCTGTTGTCCCGCTTCAAGTCATTTCATATGAAATGGCTGTCGCAAGAGGCAATGATGTGGATCAGCCGCGAAACCTGGCAAAATCAGTAACGGTTGAGTGAGATGAAGACCGAATTAGAAAAATTGCGCCGCAATGAAATGTTTCACGCACTACGCGTATCCGGGCTATTATTTTTAGGTTTTATTGTTGTTACCGAACAAGTTTTAACGCGTGGTTGGATCTATCGAATCGACCACAATATCGAAGCGTTGAAACATCCAACCTTCCGGGGCATGTCGAGTCACCTATTGCTTGCTATGGATGATCTCGGACTTCGTTGGTTTACTGCAACAGTTCTTTTAGTAAGCGCGGCATTCATTGGTTGGCGTTTCAAATCATTTCGCCCCTTCAATCTTTCAATTCTTGCTTTACTGTCTCTAAATGGCGTGGTTGGAATTTCTAAATTGATAATTGGCAGAACTAAACCAAGACTTTATGTGGATGCACTGCATGCGAATGGAATGTCTTATCCAAGTGGACATGCCTCAAACGCGGTAATTTCTTGGGGCTTACTTGCTTATTTAATTTATCGTTACACCAACCGGGCCCCGTTTAATGGAATCAGGTTGTACCCCTTTGTTGGCTTAATAACGCTTACCGTTTGCACGGTCTCTCTAATTCGTAAAACCCATTGGTTCTCCGATCTAATTGGGGGCGTCTTTATTGGCGGTGCGCTGTTGGTTGCAATAATCGCCTTTGATCGTTTTATCCCATCAGATAAGCAGCCTTCCTAATGGCTGCCATAACTGGAATCGGAATCGATGTAGTTGATATCGATAGATTTAAAGAATCACTAGATCGCACACCGGGCTTACTTGCGCGGGTTTTTACTGAGAACGAGAGCAAGCTAAAGATTTCATCGCTCGCTGCGCGCTTTGCCGCAAAGGAGGCGCTGGCCAAAGCGCTAAATGCTAAATCAGAATTTAGTTGGCAAGACGCTGAAATTCTCAGCGAGGTGAGCGGCAAACCGTACTTTGTTTTTTCTGGTGAAATGAAGGTCCGACTCGAGGGCCACACGGTTCATTTAACACTCTCGCACGATGCTGGAATTGCATCGGCCATGGTGATCGTAGAGAAGGTTTAACAATGAGAGCCTTCGTTGAAGTTGATCTGAAAGCAATTGCAAAAAATATTCGCACCATCAAGAACCAAACTGATTCCGAAATTCTCGCTGTTGTGAAAGCCGATGCTTATGGTCATGGCTTGATACCAGTAGCGAAGGCGGCAGTTGATGCGGGAGCGGCATGGCTTGGTGTCGCACTTCTAGATGAGGCACTGGCACTTCGCAATAACGGCGTAACTGTGCCGATTATTTCTTGGCTTACGCCACCTAGTACTGATTTTGTGGGCGCTGTTAAATCTAATATTGATTTATCGGTGCCATCCATAACTCATTTAAGACTGATAGAAGCTGCCGGCAAGAAAGTTGGAATGCGACCACGAGTTCACATTGAAGTAGATACCGGAATGACCCGGGGTGGCTTGTTAAATGAATGGCAAGAGTTTTTAGCTGTAATCAAATCTGCCGAGGTTGACGTAATAGGTTTTTGGTCGCACTTTGCTCGAGCCGATGAACCAGAGCAAGACGCTAACGCGCAACAAATTAAAGTTTTTGGCGAACACCTAGCCGAGCTGCGCGCCGTAGGTATTGATCCAACCTATGTGCACTTTGCTAATTCAGCGGCAACACTTACGAATTCGAAATCACACAATGACATTGTGCGCTTGGGTATTGCTATGTATGGCCTATCTCCTGATGTAAAAATTATGGGTTCCGGCAAATCATTGGGACTACAGCCAGCAATGACGCTAAACGCTGAATTACATCTAGTTAAAGATGTACCAGCCGGATCAAGTGTGGGCTATGGTGGAACGGCAATCACAAGTGCAAATACCAAACTTGGAATTGTTGCGATGGGCTACTCAGATGGAATTCCGCGCAATACATCAAAGGCGGCTGGCGTTTACGTTGCAGGCAAGCGCGCCCCAATTATTGGCCGCGTTTCGATGGACCAATTTGTTGTGGATCTCGGTCCAGATTCAACCGCTAGATCTGGCGACATTGCCATCGTTTTTGGTGGGGCGGGCTATTCAATTGATGACTGGGCGAGTGCGGCCAACACCATTAATTATGAAATTGTTACACGAATCGCCAGCCGCGTGCCTAGAATCTACGAGTGAGCGCAACGCAGCATTCCATTCTTTCTATCTCGGGACTAAGTGTCTCGTTTGGTGGAATTCAAGCGCTCTCTGATGTTTCAATCGATGTACCAGCAAATTCAATTGTCGGATTAATTGGACCGAACGGCGCTGGCAAAACAACACTCTTTAATTCAATTTCTGGGCTGGTAACTCCGACTTCTGGAATTTTTACTTCTGCACGAAGCAACCACAAATTCCCGAAACCTCACGAACTTCATAAATATGGAATAGCGCGCACCCTTCAAGGTGTTGGACATCAATCCTTCACACAAAAGCAGACTATGTCATGGGTAAAGATCTTGGCACAATCTGCAAAGATCGGAAAACTTCCATCACAGAAGTACACAGACTTGTACTTAGGCCGGGATCCAAATATGAATACGGATCCTGATTATCAGCCAGCTGAGTTGAAGTATCAGGACTGATACCAGACTAATAATCGAATAACAGAGGCAGGGCCTGGTGAAAACCGGGCCCTGTTTTCTTTTCCCTAACTAGTACCCTGATCCCGTGAGCCAAGAAGTAGAAGTTAATTCAATTGAAGCGATGCACGAGTTTGGTGCGGCTCTTGGAAATCAGCTTCGAGCTGGCGACTTGATACTTCTCTCTGGTCCACTTGGGGCTGGGAAAACAGCGCTAACTCAAGGCATTGGCCGTGCACTTGGCATAACTGGAGTTACTTCGCCAACCTTTGTTATCTCAAGAATTCACCAAGGTAAGATTCGATTGGTCCACGTCGATGCCTACCGAATGCAAGAAAATCAAAGTGATAAGTCGGCGCTATTTGATGATTTGGATTTAGAGAGCTATTTAGAAACCAGCGTAACCGTTGTTGAATGGGGCGAAGGTTTGGCCAGTCGGATTTCTGATTCATTTCTCGAGTTAAAGTTAAGTTTTGGTGTGGGCGAAAACGAACGAATTATTGAAATCATGAAACATGGAGCTCGTTGGGATGCGATAGCCCTATGAGCAATGCCTTGGTGATAGATACCTCAACTAATCGAACACTTGTCGGAATAGTTTCGGGCGGAGCTTTACTGTTTGAAGCCCATCATGATGATCCGTTGGGACACGGGGAAGCGCTGCCAAAACTTGTTCAACAAGCGCTAGCAAATAATGCACAAATTGATTCAGTAATTGTAGGAATGGGGCCAGGTCCATTTACTGGCCTGCGAGTTGGAATTTCATTTGCTCAAAGTTTTGCATTTGCCCGAGGCATACCTTGGGTTGGGGTTTGTGGCCTGGATGCAATTGCGTCGGAAATTTCCGTTCCAGAATTTTTTGTAGCGATCGATGCCCGCCGAAAAGAAGTATTTTTTGCCCGCTACGTAGCTGGTGTTCGCAGCACAGAACCTGGCGTCGCCCAACCATCGCAACTGATAAAAATTGCAATTCCAATTTTTGGTGAAGCAACTGGTGAATTTCCGAGCGCATTAGGTTTAGCAAAAACTGCGGAAAGCGGATTAACTTACCGCGCACCAGTTTATGTGCGCCGCCCCGATGCTTATCCGCCACCAACCGGCGTGAAATTTCGACCGATGTTTCAACCAGATTTGGTGCCAGCTTTTGCGTTGGAGAAGTCAATATATAAAAGTGATGCCTGGACGATGGCGCAATTTAAAGAAGAGTTTGCGGCAAAGGATCGCACTTACCTCGTTGCAGAATTTGGTGGCGCCTTAATTGCCTACGCAGGTGCGGTGAATCTCGCGGGCACGTGTGATGTTTTGACGCTCTCGGTTGCCGAAGAACACCGTAAAAAGGGGATCGGTCGCGAAATGTTGCGACGACTAATCGACTGGGCCAGAACTCAAAAATGTGAAGCCATAATGCTAGAGGTGCGGGTTGGAAATGAAGAGGCGATGCCGCTCTATGAGTCATTTGGATTCATTGAAATATCTAGACGCGCTAACTATTACGGGCCAGGCAAAACTGCAATTGTTATGCGCAAGGAGTTGCAATGATTAACTCGCAGGCTGTTGTTTTAGGTATTGAAACCTCATGTGATGAGACCGCGGTTGGAATTGTTCGTGGCCGCAACCTGCTTGCAAATGTCATCTCATCTAGCGTTGATGAACATGCCAGATTTGGCGGAGTAGTTCCAGAGATCGCCAGCCGAGCACATTTAGAAGCGATGCCCGGTGTAATCGCCCAAGCCCTTGTGGATGCCAAGTTAAAGATTTCAGATATTGATGCATTTGCGGTAACCGCAGGACCTGGTTTGATTGGTGCTTTACTCGTAGGAACTAGCAGTGCTTCTGGTTTGGCTTTAGCTTTAGGTAAACCGCTGTACGGCGTGAATCACCTATCCGCGCATATCGCGGTTGATACTTTGGAATCTGATCAGAAGTTACAACCAACAATTGCGCTTTTAGTAAGTGGTGGCCACAGTTCAATTTTGCAAGTTAATGATCTGACAAATGATGTAGTAACACTTGGTAGCACGATCGATGATGCGGCCGGAGAAGCCTTCGATAAAATTGCGCGTATTCTTGAGCTTTCATTTCCAGGTGGTCCTGCTATTGATAAAGCAGCACAAAGCGGCAACCCCACCGCGATTGACTTCCCAAGAGGGCTCTCCTTGAATAAAGATTTAGCCGCACATAAATATGATTTTTCTTTCTCTGGCCTGAAGACTTCGGTCGCCAGATATCTACAAGCGAGCCCTAAATTTATCCGAGCTGATGTTGCAGCTTCCTTTCAAGAAGCGGTAGTTGATGTCCTGTTAACTAAAGCGATTTCTGCAGCAACTGAAACTGGAATCGATCGACTTGTTATCGCTGGTGGAGTTGCCGCAAATTCCAGATTGCGCGAATTGGCAGAACAGCGAGCAGCCAAGGCGGGGATTGCGCTTCGGATTCCACCGATGGCACTTTGTACCGATAATGGCGCCATGGTTGCAGCGCTCGGCGCCCTCGCAGTACAGGGCGGAATAAGCCCATCTGGGCTTGGTTTTGGCGCTAATTCGAGCAGCGGGATCGACCGACCTATCTTTTGACCGCCCCGACGGGCTCTATTACTGTTAGCACTCTAGGGGCCAGTCTGCTAATGGCAGCACCCTTATAAGTAAAGACGAGTAAAAGTTAGACCCAATATAAAAAGGAGCAATCATGGCCGTAGCCATTAAACCGCTAGAAGATCGCATAGTCGTTAAAGCAAATGATGCTGAAACCACAACTGCTTCAGGTTTGGTAATTCCAGATACTGCAAAAGAAAAGCCACAAGAAGGCACCGTAATTGCAGTTGGACCAGGTCGCTTTGATGATGGCGTTCGTACTCCAATGGATGTAAAGGTTGGCGATGTCGTTCTTTACAGCAAGTACGGCGGAACTGAAGTTAAGTACAACAACGAGGAGTACCTAGTGCTCTCAGCTCGCGATGTACTAGCAATTATTGAGAAGAAGTAATCGCCCGTGGGTAAAACATTATCTTTCGATGAAGAGGCCCGTCGCGCGATGGAGCGTGGCGTAAATATTCTCGCTGACACTGTAAAAGTAACGCTTGGACCAAAGGGTCGTAACGTTGTAATCGCCAAGTCTTATGGCGCACCGCTAATCACTAATGACGGTGTGACAATTGCCAAGGAGATCGAACTTTCAGATCCTGCCGAAAACATGGGTGCCCAGCTTGTAAAGCAGGTTGCGGAAAAGACCAACGATGTTGCCGGTGATGGAACAACTACTGCCACTGTTTTGGCACAAGCTATGGTTAAAGAGGGTCTACGTAACCTGGCCGCTGGCGCCCAACCAATGGATATCAAACTTGGAATTGAAGCCGCAGTTAAAGCTGTTACTGAAGAGCTTCGCAAGAACTCAACTGCCGTGAGTGGCAAGTCTCAGATTGCAGATGTTGCAACCATTTCAGCCCAAGATAAAGCAATTGGCGATCTCATTGCAGAAGCAATGGATAAGGTCGGCAAAGATGGCGTTATCACCGTTGAGGAATCTTCAACTACTGGACTTGAACTAGATTTCACCGAAGGAATGCAGTTCGACAAAGGTTATATCTCACCTTATTTCGTAACTGATTCTGATCGGATGGAAACTGTTCTAGAAGATGCTTATGTACTTATTTCTGGCGGAAAGATTTCGGCACTTAGCGAAATTCTTCCAGTTCTAGAGAAGGTATCCCAGGCTGGAAAGCCACTTCTGATTATCGCCGAAGATGTTGAGGGTGAAGCCCTTTCAACTTTGGTTGTAAACCGGATGCGTGGAACTTTCACTTCTGCCGCTGTTAAGGCGCCGGGCTTTGGTGATCGCCGTAAGGCAATGCTCCAAGACATCGCGATCCTTACAGGTGGTCAAGTTATTACTGCCGAAGTTGGCCTAAAACTCGAGCAGGTAACTGTTGATCTTCTTGGGCGCGCTCGCAGAATTGTTATCACCAAGGACAACACCACGATCGTTGATGGTGCTGGCGATAAGAAGGAAGTAGCCGCTCGAGTTACCGAAATCCGCAATGAAATTGAGAACACTGATTCTGATTGGGATCGCGAAAAACTCCAAGAGCGCGTTGCAAAACTCGCTGGCGGCGTCTGCGTTATCAAGGTCGGAGCACACACTGAAGTTGAGTTAAAAGAGAAGAAGCACCGTCTTGAAGATGCAATCTCTGCAACTCGTGCTGCAGTTGAAGAAGGAATTGTTGTTGGCGGTGGCGCGGCTCTTGTACATGCTGCATCATCACTTGATGGCGATCTGGGCTTCGAAGGCGATAAGGCTGTTGGTGTTCGTCTCGTTCGTAAAGCTTGTGATGAACCACTTCGCTGGATTGCCGAAAATGCTGGACATGAAGGTTATGTTGTCGTTGCAAAAGTGCGCACAATGAAACCAAATGAAGGCTTTAACGCTGGTACTGAAGTTTACGAAGATCTTGTGAAGGTCGGAGTAATCGACCCAGTGAAGGTCACTCGTTCCGCACTTGCAAATGCTGCATCAATTGCTGCAATGTTCATTACTACAGAAGCTCTTGTGTTTGAGACTCCTGAAGATAAGAAAGAAGAAGCTGGCGCAAGTGGTCACAGCCACGGCCCAGGCGGACATTCACACTAATAAAGTCAAAAGGCCCCGGTAATTCGGGGCCTTTTTGTTGCTAAAATAACTTATGGCAAATTTAACGTTGAGTATCGATTGCGGTGGCTTGAGTATCAAAGCATCCGTATTAGATGACGAAGGCACTATGCATGCCCAATCGGTTGCCGTCCCAACTCCCTACCCACTATCACCAACTAGATTGCTTGAGATTTTTAGCGATATTGCAGCCCAACTACCGAAGGCGGATCGCTTAACGATTGGTTTTCCGGGCATGGTTCGACATGGAGTAGTAGTTCATACCCCGCATTACATAAATACTAAAGGCCCTCGGACCAAGGTTGATCCAGAATTATTTATGGCTTGGAAGGGCTTTGATTTACAGAGCGCGGTATTGGCTAAGTTTGGTGTTCCAACCTTGGTTTTAAATGATGCTGAAGTTCATGGCGCTGGTGTTGTTGCTGGTTCCGGCTTTGAAGTTGTTCTCACTCTTGGTACCGGACTTGGTTGTGCGGTATTTGATGGCGGAAAGCTGGCACCGCATATTGAACTTTCTCATGCACCAGTACGTCGCTCAACTATTTATGACGAGTGGATTGGTGAACATGAACGCCGCCGCCTCGGTGACTCTTTTTGGTCGCGTCGAATTCGCATGATGGTGGCAGACCTGCGCCCAGTATTTTTGTGGGACCGACTTTATTTAGGTGGCGGAAACTCACGCCGAATTCGCCCAGAAGTTATTGAAGCCCTTGGCGATGATGTTGTAATTGTTCCGAATGCTGCAGGAATTATGGGTGGCGCTAGAGCTTGGACCCTTACGAGGCTGTAGAGAAAGAAACTGCGCTTAGTGGTTTGCGATTATCAATAATTGTTAGTCGGTCATCTTCGCTTAAACCGCCCCAGATTCCGTAGGGTTCAGCAAGACGTAGCGCTTGTTCGCGACAGGCAGTCAATACTGGGCAGGTCGCACAAACGGCCTTCGCCGCATTTTCACGATTCCTTCGTCTTGGCCCACGTTCACCTTCCGGGTGGAAGAACATCTCACTAGGCAACTCTCGGCAAGCAGCGCTTTCCTGCCAGTCCCAATCAGAAGCGATTGGTCGAGGTTGAACTACGTTCATCTTTTTCCTCCTGAAATATTTGCTTTTGACTAGCCCGATGCTACAACCGTTTCATAAGTTGTTCAAGCCCCTGACCAAGGTATGGCGCGATTCGAGTGGCAAATCACAGGCATAGGCGCAAGGATTGGTACATGGCCCGAACCAGCGCTTCCTCCCAAGAGCCCGAGGTTGAATACACCGTTGCCGCTGTGGCCAGACGACTGGGAGTTGCAGCAGCAACACTTCGAACCTGGGATCGTAGGTACGGACTTGGTCCTACTAGTCATAACGCCGGCGAACATCGCAAATATTCCGAAGCTGATCTACTGAGACTTACGGTCATGCGCCGCTTAATCGTCGCTGGTATGACTCCAGCCGATGCAGCCGCAAAGGCTTGTGCATACAATGGAAAAATTTCAGTCGCGAAGGTTCTCGCTCCTATCGAGAAGCAGGCCGATATTGTTAAAAAATTATTGGCAGCGGCAAAGGGTTTTGATCAAGAAACCATTCAAGACGAGATTCGACTACAACTCAAGAAAAATGGCGTTGCGCAAACTTGGGAAAATTTACTTGTTCCAGTCCTAGTAGAAGTAGGAGCTCTTTGGGCAAGTACTGGCGATGGCATTGAAGTTGAGCACCTGTTGTCAGAAATTATTATGATTAGTTTGAGCGAGCACACCTCAGATCAGAAAAATAAGCACAAGTGTCGACCAGTAGTTCTGGCCTGTGTCGGTGAAGAGAGCCACTCGCTGGCGATCAAGGCGCTTGCTGCCGCGCTCGCCGAATCTGGCATCCCAACAACGTTCTTAGGTGCACGGATACCACAACAGGCGCTCAACGAGGTAGTTCGCAAATCCGCACCACCTGCAATATTTCTCTGGGCACAACTTAAGAAAAATGCGCAGATCGAATTCGTTTCGCAAATTCCAGTTACCCGCCCAGCCCCAAGAATTATTCTGGGTGGACCGGGGTGGAGCGGTAAACCCTGCGAAAATGCAGTCTTTTCCGCAGGTTTACAGCATGCCCGCGAGGAGATTATGCGGGCGATCGGCGCTTAATTGCCCCACTAGACTTTCCCAATGCTCGAAGGTGGCCGCGAGAAAATCGCAATGCTGGGACTGACTTATGACGATGTCCTGTTACTTCCAGATGCCTCGGATGTCGTTCCAAGTGAAGTTGATACCAAAACTCGGTTAACGCGCAATATTTCGTTAGATATTCCACTGGTTTCATCTGCAATGGATACCGTTACTGAAGCGAAAATGGCGATTGCTATGGCTAGGGCCGGCGGTATCGGAATTGTTCATAGAAATTTAGCAATCGAAGAGCAAGTTAAAAGTGTCGTTGAAGCGAAGAAGCATGGCCTAGTAGGCGCTGCCGTCGGAGTTGGGGATGATGGTTTTGCTCGAGCGAGTGCTCTTATTAAGGTTGGCGTCGACGTTGTAGTTGTAGATACTGCACACGGGCATCACCGCGCTGTTCTTGATGCAATTGCCCGAATCAAAAAAGAATTTCCGGAAATTGAAATTATTGGCGGAAACGTCGCCACACGCGCTGGTGCCCAAGCGCTGATTAACGCTGGTGCCGATGCGGTAAAGGTTGGCGTTGGTCCTGGTTCTATTTGCACAACTCGAATTGTTGCTGGCGTTGGCGTTCCACAAATTACTGCAATCATGGAAGCACATAAGGCATGCGTGAAAGCTGACATTCCACTAATCGCAGATGGTGGTCTGCAATATTCAGGTGACATTGCCAAAGCGATTGTTGCTGGCGCAGATTCAGTGATGCTGGGATCGCTACTTGCCGGCTGTGATGAATCACCAGGTGACCTAGTGGAAATTGGTGGTCGCAAATACAAGGCGTATCGCGGCATGGGTTCACTCGGTGCGATGCAATCTCGCGGCGAACAAAAATCTTATTCGAAAGATCGTTACATGCAAGACGATGTGTTATCTGAAGATAAATTAGTTCCCGAAGGAATTGAAGGAAAAGTTGCCTATCGTGGCAGCGTTGCCGATACGGTTCATCAATTAGTTGGTGGCCTTCGGTCCGGAATGGGATATGCCGGCGCTCCAACAATTGCAGATCTGCAGCGCAATGGGCTCTTAATTCAAATTACTGCGGCCGGACTCCAAGAGAGTCATCCGCACGATGTAATGGATATTGCCGATGCACCGAACTACATAGGTAAAGGAAAATAACCATGAATGAAATTGAGATTGGGCCAAGTAAGCGCGCCCGTGTCGGGTATTCATTTGATGATATTGCAATAGTTCCAAGTCGCAGAACTCGCGATCCCGAAGATGTATCAATTAATTGGCAGATCGATGCTTATAAATTTGCTCTTCCAATGATGGCGGCGCCAATGGATTCTGTTGTTTCACCGGAAACCGCAATTGCAATTGGAAAACTTGGTGGCTTAGGCGTTCTAGATTTAGAAGGACTTTGGACTAGACATGCTGATCCAAGAATTCCGCTGGGCGAGATCGCCTCACTTCCACAAGAGCAAGCAATTCGTCGGATGCAAGAGTTATACGCACTTCCAATTCAACCTGAATTAATCAAGGCTCGAATCGCAGAAATTCGCGCTGCGGGCGTAACCGTTGCTGCTGCGCTTTCACCACAACGTACCGCCGAACTTCACAAGAGTGTGATTGATGCTGGCGTCGATATCTTTGTTATTCGTGGCACAACTGTGAGCGCCGAGCACGTCGCGGCGGCAAATGCACCACTAAATTTGAAGAAATTTATCTATGAATTAGATGTCCCAGTAATCGTTGGTGGATGTGCAACCGGTACTGGTGCACTTCACTTAATGCGCGCCGGTGCTGCCGGAGTCCTTGTTGGATTTGGTGGCGGTGCGGCACACACAACGCGAACAGTTCTTGGTATTGCAGTTCCTATGGCATCTGCTGTTGCCGAAGTTGCTTCTGCTCGTCGTGATTACATGGATGAATCTGGCGGCCGTTATGTTCACGTTATTGCTGATGGTTCTGTTGGACGCAGCGGTGACATTGCAAAGGCAATCGCTTGCGGTGCCGATGCCGTAATGATGGGATCGCCACTGGCGAAAGCTAAGGAAGCACCAGGAAAAGGTTGGCACTGGGGTTCAGAAGCGCATCACATTGAATTACCTCGTGGCGATAGAGTCCAAGTCGGAACAGTCGGAACGCTCGAAGAAATTCTTACCGGACCGTCTCACACAGCTGATGGAAGTATGAATTTATTTGGTGCACTGCGTCGCGCAATGGCAACCTCTGGTTATTCAGATCTTAAAGAGTTCCAACGCGTCGAGGTAGTTATTGATCGTGCCTAACAAAAGTTTGGAAACTGTACTTGTCGTTGATTTTGGCGCCCAATATGCCCAGCTAATTGCCAGGCGAGTTCGGCAAGCTCAGGTCTATTCCGAGATAGTTCCATCTTCAATGCCAATTGCAGAGATGCTGGCAAAATCACCAAAGGCGATAATTTTATCTGGCGGACCTTCAAGTGTTTATGAAAGTGGCGCACCTACTTTAGATAG
>CAIMMQ010000040.1 GCA_903842675.1 uncultured Actinomycetes bacterium | reverse complement strand
AGTGGAGGGCAGATTCTTCACGTGTTCCTCACCCGTTCGCCACTAATCCATCCCCGAAGGAACTTCATCGTTCGACTTGCATGTGTTAAGCACGCCGCCAGCGTTCGTCCTGAGCCAGGATCAAACTCTCCATAGAAAGTTGTGATCTGGCAAAAAACAAAACTAGCGTTTTACTGCTATTTCGTTTTACCAATTGTTTCTGTTTTGTACCCACTATCCGTAGCGCCCTTGGGAGGGGCCACGAGGTCATGGAAATACAAAGGAATTTAGACCTGTCCAATAAAGGATCAGGCCTGATTTGGTATTGATTTTTGCACGTTGTTGAGTTCTCAAGGTACGAGTGCACACCGCTCAGGGTGATTTCTCACCGATTGCAGGGCAGACCGCCAAACCTAGTGGAAGGCACACGGAAGATCAAATCCGGTAGATCCTTCATAGAATTTGGGGAAATTCATCGCTACTTGGCCTTATTTCCCCTATTTTCAAGGGTTTTTCGTCCAATTCGTGAGCGAGAGAGAAAGGTAACCCATGGGTGGGAATAGGTCAAATCGGGGTTTTGCGCAGATCTGGGCCGAGTTCCGTTTTTACCTATTTTTACGCTTTCTAAACTCTCTTAGGACTCTACTTCAACTGAAGCTAGATCCCGTTTACCTTTGCGCAGAATTAAATACTTTCCATGCACTAAATCTTTAGAAGTTGGTGCAAAATCTTCACCAGAAATCTTTTCATTATTTAAATATGCGCCACCTTCTTTAACAATGCGCCTTGCAGCAGATTTAGAATCAACAACACCTGTTGCGCAAATCAAATCTACCCAAGTTGGATAACTTTCTTTCGCAGAAATCTTTGAATTTGGTAATTGCGAGAGCGCAGCTGCAAGCGTTTCTTGATCAAGTTCGCGTAATTCGCCTTGGCCAAAAAGTGCTTTCGACGCCGCTTCAACATTTGCGCATTGTTCGCCACCATGAACCAAAGTTGTGATCTCTCTTGCGAGTTCGCGATGTGCTTCGCGGGCTCCTGGATTTACCTTTACGGTTTCTATTAACCGTGCAATTTCAGCGCGATCTTTAAACGAGAATACTTTCAAATATTTCTCAACATCAGAATCTTCAGTGTTAATCCAGAATTGATAGAAGGCATATGGGGAGGTCATCTCCCGATCTAGCCAAACCGATCCACCTGCAGTTTTACCAAATTTAGAACCATCCGATTTGGCCATCAATGGAATTGTCAAGGCATGTGCAGAACCACCATCTGCTTTGCGAATTAAATCAAGTCCAGCGATGATATTTCCCCACTGATCGCTTCCACCTATTTGCAAGGTGCAATTGTTACGTCGATAAAGTTCTAGATAATCCATACCTTGCAGCACTTGATACGAGAATTCAGTGTATGAAATTCCGCCACCTTCTAAGCGTGTGGCAACGGAATCCTTCGAGAGCATTTGATTCACACTGAAGTGTTTACCGATATCGCGTAGTAATTCCAGAGCACTAAGTTTCTTGGTCCAATCAAGATTGTTAACCAAAACTGCGGAATTTTTCGAAGCCCCAAAATCTAAGAACTTTTCCAGTTGCTTGCGTATCCGCGCTACCCATTCTGCGACAGTTGCTTCTTCATTCAACGAACGCTCTTCGTTGCGCCCGCTTGGATCTCCAACTAATCCTGTGGCTCCCCCAACCAATGGGATTGGTTTATGGCCGGCTAGTTGAAAGCGGCGCATAACAAGTAGAACGACCAGATTTCCCACGTGCAAACTAGGCGCAGTTGGATCGAAACCTAAATAGAAACTAATCGGTGCAGCGTTTAAATCTTTTAAGAGTGCCGCGCGATCTGTTGTTTGCGAGATCAACCCGCGCCACTCTAGATCCTCTATTAGGGCCGTAGTCATAGGCTCATCATGCCCGAAAAGCGTTCTTGGGCGTTGGATATCCAATCACGAGCCGTAGCAGTTGCTTCATTAACCATAGCAATTTGTTTCTCAACGCTGATCGATGAAGTACCGATTGAGGACTTTCGAGAATCTATGGCGCCTTGTGCCGTCAATAACGAGCCAAGACCTTCACTAATTTGGCTAAGTTTTGGATGTATTCCGGCAAGGAATTTGGAATTCAATTCGTGCAATTCAATCCCCAATTTTTCAGCTTCTCTTACGCAGGCACCGGCCGCTTCATGAGCCTTCGAAAATGGAACTGCCTGGCCCACCAAATAATCAGCAATTTCAGTCGCTAGTGTAAAACCTTGGGTTGCCATCGCTGCAATTTTTACCGGATGAAATGTTGCAGTACTTACCATCCCAGTTAGTGCTGGAAGAATTACCAATAAGGTTTCCACTGAATCAAAGAGCGGTTCTTTGTCCTCTTGCAAATCGCGGTTGTACGCGAAAGGCAGGCCTTTCAAAGTCGTTAAGAGTCCAGTTAAGTTTCCAACAAGTCGGCCAGCTTTTCCGCGCGCTAGTTCTGCAATATCTGGATTCTTCTTCTGCGGCATTATGGATGAGCCAGTCGAAAACTCATCAGCGATAGTCACCCAGCCAAATTCAGTGGAATTCCATAGTGTGAATTCCTCACCAATCCGCGATAAGTGAATACCAATCATCGCAAAAATAAATAGAGCTTCCGCGGCGAAATCTCGGTCACTTACGGCATCAATACTATTTTCTAGTAATCCGCTAAATCCTAATTCTTGGGCTGTTAACTCCGGCGTGGGAACGAGTGCTGATCCAGACATGGCACCAGCACCGAATGGAGAGACATTATTCCGAGAAATCCAATCAGAAATTCGATCCAGATCTCGCAATAATCCTTGGCAATGTTTGGCAAGTTCATGCCCGAAAACTATTGGCTGGGCATGTTGCAGATGAGTAAAGCCTGGGGCGATCGCCTTTGTATATTGTTTTGCCTGGAGTGCGAAAGCTTCGATTAAATCACTGATTAATTGTGCTACTTCCAAAATGTGGTCATTTAAATAAAGTTTCAAATCAGTGACAACCAGATCATTTCTGGACCGGCCCGCTCTCATAGAACCGCCAACAGCACCGATTTTCGAAACTAAACCTCGTTCAATTGCACTGTGTACATCTTCATCTGTGTCATTAAAGGTGAAAGCTCCAGATTGAATTTCTGAAGCTAGCGCCTTCAAACCGGCACGAATTACTTCGCCATTCCCAGGTGTAATTACGCCATTTGCTACTAAGGCAGAAACATGTGCCAAGTTGACGCGAACATCATAAGGAGCCAGTCGCCAGTCAAAATCAACCGATCTAGATAACTTGGCCACGCTTTGCGCCGGACCTGAATTAAACCTGCCACCCCAAAGCGCCATTATTTTGCCTTCCGTTTTCCAGTAATTGATTTTTCGTTTTGCGCATAATTCAAGATTGCTTTTGCCAATTCCGCTCCCCCAGTTGCGCTCTTCGCTACAACTAACACCGTGTCATCGCCAGCGATTGTTCCGATCGCAGTTTTCAATTTTCCATTTAAGTTATTTCTATCAATCGCGCTTGCCAATAACTGCGCACCTCCCGGAGGTGTCCGCACTACGGCTAAATTCCCACTTGCCGATACCGACATGATTAAGTTCTGTGCAGAGGTTCCGCTTTTGGCATCCATCTGACCCAGTTCGTAGCGCAAAATCCCAGATTCAGATCTCGTACGAATGGCCCCCAGGTCCTCAAGGTCGCGACTAGCCGTCGCTTGCGTAACCTTTATGCCTTCCTTCGCCAGTAGCTTTACCAAGGTTATTTGCGAATCAACCAAACCGCTCTTGATCAAAGTCAAAACGATGGACTGCCGACGCGTCGATGTAATTGGGGATTTAGTAGCCATTTTCAGTTGCAACCTTTCTAAATATTTGGACGAATTCTGATACTTGGGCTGGCGAAACTATTAGTGGTGGAGCAATGCGAATAACGCTCTCTGTTGCAGCGTTTACCAGTACGCCGGCTGCCTGCAATTTCGCGGCAAAATCTTTTGCTTTATTTTCTTTAAGCACGATCCCAAGGAGTAATCCAGCACCGCGTACTTCTAGTACGGAATTTATTTGCCCGATCTCTCTTTTCAACGACGCTTCGAATTCTAAACATTGTTTCAATAAACCATCTCTCTCTAAAACCGAAATAGCGGCTAGCGCACTGGCGCAAGAGATTGGATTTCCACCAAAAGTGCTTCCATGGGAACCCGGTTTAAAATAACTGGCAGCATCGCCGATTGCGATCATTGCGCCCAACGGAAGTCCGCCACCTAAGCCTTTGGCCAACGTAATTACATCCGGGGTTATTTTTTCATTTTCATACCCGAACCAAGTACCAGTACGCCCCATTCCGGTTTGTACGGCGTCAATAGCGAGGAGAACACCATGCTTTGTTGTAAGTTCCCGCAAACCTTGAAGATATCCAGGCTTAGGGACTACAACGCCATTTTCCCCTTGAATTGGTTCGACAATAAACATAGAAATCTTCTTGGATATCGCCCGTTTTGCGGCAGCCAAATCATCAAATGGCACGTATTGAATTTTGCGCAATAAAGGTTTGAAGGCCAAACGTTTAGATTCCTGGCCGGTAATGGAAAGTGCGCCCATCGTGCGTCCATGAAACGATCCCAAAGTTGAAATTATCCGCTTTCGCCCAGTTAATCTTGAAAGTTTGATTGCCGATTCATTTGCTTCGGCGCCAGAATTGCAAAAGAAAACTCGAGCACTCTGATCCCCCACAAAAGATTGCAATTTTTCAGCAAGTAACACTCCAGATGGATGTGAGTAAAGATTGCTGACGTGAGAAAGTGTCTGGCTTTGCTTGTGTATTGCTGCCACTACTTCGGGATGGGCATGGCCTAGGATATTTGTGGCTATACCGCCCAGAAAATCCAAGTAACGATTTCCTTGCACATCCCAAACTTCAACTCCAACTCCGCGCACCAGTGAGATCTGCGGTAGGCCGTAATTCGCCTGCATTACAGCGCTCCACCTGGCAGACATCTCAGAATTGGTACTCATTTTGTAATCACGGTTCCGGTCGCACCAGCAAGAGCAAGTTCTAGATTGAGAACATCTCGGCCATCAAAAATCCGGGCCTGCTTCGCTCCAGATGCAATTGCATTTAGAACCGCTTCAACTTTAGGAACCATTCCTTCTTCAAAGCTTGCCTTTATTTCATTGAGCTCTGCCGACGAGATCTCATTAATCAACGAATCGGTATCTGGCCAATTCCGATAAATTCCAGTTACATCAGTCATAAATAGAACTTCATTTGATCCAAGAGCGCCACCAATAGCACCCGCAACTAGATCGGCATTTAAATTCAAACCGACCCCGGTATCGGAAACTCCGATCGGTGAAACGATTGGTAGATAACCCTTGTTCAATAAATCGTTCAAAATATCTGCATTAACTTCCGTGACATCTCCGACTAATCCCAATTCAGTATTTCGTTGCTTCGCTCTGATTAAATTTCCATCACTGGCGCTCAGCCCGACAGCCGATATCCCATAACTAATAAATTGATTAACCAGAGTACGAAGA
This sequence comes from uncultured Actinomycetes bacterium, assembly GCA_903842675.1. Classification (GTDB taxonomy): domain Bacteria; phylum Actinomycetota; class Actinomycetes; order Nanopelagicales; family Nanopelagicaceae; genus AAA044-D11. Next base: position 30,106 of record CAIMMQ010000040.1, on the reverse strand, counting down.
ACCGTGCCAGAAAGGACGCTCTGAACAACTTCGAAAACCTCTGGGGTAGTTTTGCGATAACCGCCGACCATCTCTGTTTTGATACCGTGAATGGCAAGCTCGGCGTTAATTTGTGGGCCCCCGCCATGAACCAAAACAAATTTGTTACCGTTCTTATGGAACTTTGCCAAAAACTCTATTACTGGATCAGCAGTACCAACTTCTGGAAGTGCGTGTCCCCCATACTTAATGACTAACAATTTATTTGACTCCCAAAACGTTTAGGCCAGTAGTTTCAGGGAGGCCACAAATAAGATTCGCATTTTGGATGGCTTGCCCGGCAGCACCTTTCCCTAAATTATCTATCGCACAGGAAACAATTAAACGATTTGCATGGCTATCTACGGCAACCTGTATCTGCACGTTATTAGTGCCAGTGACTGAAGAAGTGGCAGGCAGCGCCCCAGCTTCAAGGATCGTTACGAAGGCGCTATCCTGATAATAATTAGAGTAGATCTCTTGCGCAGCCGCTGTGTTCAATTCGCCAGTGAGTTTCACAGTGACTGTGGCAAGTATTCCCCTCGGCATAGGTGCCAATATCGGAGTGAAGGAAACCTTAACTTTTCCCTTACTATTTCGGGACAGGCTCTCCTCAATTTCTGGCGTATGTTGATGCACACCGCCGAATTTGTATGAGGTAAGCGAATTCATCACTTCACTACCTATTAGGTTGATTTTTGCCGATCTACCCGCACCGGTCGTACCGCTTGCCGCAACAACGACTACATCATCTCTCGCTACCAAACCAGATTCAATAGCTGGTGAGATGGCAAGTGCGATCGCTGTCGCATAGCAACCAGGATTTGCTACCCGAGTACTTGAAGCAATTATTTCGCGACCACCAGTGAGTTCTGGTAGACCATATGGCCAAGTTCCAGCGTGGTCTCCCCCATAATACTTAGTCCATGAATTCGAATCCACTAACCTAAAATCGGCACCAAGGTCAATTATTTTTACTGAACTATCTAATTGCGATACTAATTTGGCGGATTCGCCATGCGGTAATGCGATGAAAAGTAGTTCACAAGAATTTGCTAAGTTCGTATTAGTTTGCTCAAATATCTGACCCGCGAAATTCTGTAGTTGTGGGTGGACCGAGGTAATTAATTCACCCGCGCTCGAACCTGCTGCTATATAGGAAAGTTCGAAATTCGGGTGGGATGAGATCAGCCTTAATAGCTCACCGCCAGCATAACCACTGGCTCCAATTACTCCGGTTTTCATATCTGAAGAATACCGCCTCATGTATATTTATGCAAATCTATGCATATTTATACATCAATCCCTGAGGGTGGCGCCAAACTGAACCTTTGCTTCTTGCGCGGCTGCCAGGCGATAAGTTGAAACTTCCTCCGCCGTTAAAGTTCGATCTGGGGCTCGAAATACCAAGGTAAAGGCGAGTGAAACTTTCCCGTCCCCTATCGCTTCATACCTATCAAAAAGCGAGATGCTTTCTAGCAGTTCTCCAGCTCCGGTTCGGAGTGCTGCTGCTACCGATTCTGCCGGAATATCTTGCGAAACAACTATTGCAATATCTTGTACAGCGGCTGGCATTGTCCAAACTGGTGTGACGCGGGTCGGGTTCTGGAAAGGAAGCGCCGACAGGACAACTACGAATGCACAAGAACGTTCTGGCAAACCTAAAGCTGCTATGACTCTGGGATGTAACTCACCGGCGTGAGCAACTGGTTTTCCATCAACTTGCAATTCAGCACATCGACCAGGATGCCAAGGAGCAAAATCTGATGTTACGGTAGATGAAATATTTCCAGTGTTCGAAATAATTTTCCGAGCCATTCCGATGGCATCATTCCAAGTGAATTCACTCGCATCACCAAGCCAACCCGCTTGACCGAAGTTGCCGGCCACAACAGCGCCCACATGAAGAGGCTGTAATGGAACACTCGAATATATCTCTTCGATAATTTTCTGATTCGGCTTCTTGTCTGTGGCAACAGAAGCAACCGCTTTGAGTGGAGTTAAGTTTCTGAAAACTGAACCTATCTCGAAAATCGCGGCGGATTTACTACCACGTGCTAAATTGCGGACCGCTGTTTGCAATAAGCCTGGCAGCAGATGTGTACGCAAATCAGGAAATTCCTCAGACATAGGATTTGCTATTCGAAAACTTTTTGCACGATCACCCTTGAAACCCAGCGAAGCAACATACTCGGGATTGACGAAAGGATAGTTATAAACTTCTGAATAACCACTACTTGCTAGAAGATTTGCGATGCCACGTTTGCGGTACTGCATTGGAGACAAGGTCGCGCCAGCAGAACCGGTCGGAAGTTTCGAAGGAATTCGGTCGTAACCGATCATTCGGGCTACTTCTTCTACAAAATCTGGACTTAGTAATAGATCGGCACGCCAACTTGGCGGATCAATCTCCCAATTGGTTTCAGATTTCTTAGCAATATCGCAGCCCACAATTTTTAGCTTTTCTTCAACTTCATCCAACGAAACTTCGGTGCCCAAATACTCGGAAACAAAATTCGGGTTGAATTTAACTATCGGTGCATATTTGGGTTCGCCAAATGAGGAACTACCAACATAGGTGGCGCCACCGAGCTCAATCATCAACCCAATCGCCCGAGCCGAAGAAATCTCAGCCAAGGATGGGTCAACGCCGCGTTCTAATCTGCGCGAGGCTTCCGATGAAAGTTTGTGTCTACGTGAACCCTTCGCGATTGTCATAGGATCAAAACGGGCCGCTTCAAGCGCAATCTTAGAAGTTGTATCTGTTACTTCTGATGAAGCGCCTCCCATTACTCCAGCTAGTGCGAGAGCAGAACTCTTATCGGCCACAACCAAATCTGTCGGGTCAAGGTTTCGTTTTTGATTATCTAGAGTCGTAATCATTTTTGTATCGCCAGCGCGACGCATAACTAACGCGGTATCAATCTTTTCGGCGTCAAAGGCATGGAGTGGTTGGCCAAGTTCAAGCATCACGTAGTTCGTAATATCTACCGCAAGAGAAATGCTGCGCATGCCACATTTTTCGATTCGTCGGCTCATCCAAAGTGGGGTTGAAATCTGAGTATCGAATCCAGCGATAGTTCTAATAAAAACAACAGAAAGCGCATCCTTAGCTTCTACCGAAATCTGCACGCCCTCTTTGTTTATTCCAAATTTGCTGGTATCTATTTTTGAAATTGGGTCAACGTATTTACAACCGAGAGATGCTGCGAGTTCGCGCGCCAGACCTCTGATTGATAGCGCATACCCACGGTCAGGATTTACTGCGGCATCTACAACCACATCGTTGATTTCCAAAAGAGCAACAGCATCCTCACCAGTTTTGGCACAATCTGGCGGCAGCACAATAATCCCGGAATGTTCCTCACTAATTCCTAGTTCGCGGGCCGAACAGATCATGCCGTTACTAGTTTTGCCATAAGTTTCGCGGGCAGAAATCGCAAAATCACCAGGCAGGATGGCGCCCGGGAGCGCTGCAACAACAAGATCGCCCACCGAAAAATTCGTAGCTCCGCAAATTACAAAACGAGTACTTTTTTCGCCACAATCCAATTCAACATATCGAATAGGCTTTTTATTGCCGGACAGTTCTTCAATTGCAATCACCCGTGCGACGACTAGTGGACCAGATAATCCTTCACCTTGAACATCAATATTTTCTACCTCAAAGCCCACATTTACAAATGCGTTTTCTAAATCAGTTAAAGATATCTTCTTCGGAAGATCAACAAATTCACGAACCCATGACAGTGGAATTTTCACCGGCCACCACTTCCAAAACTTCGCGTAAATCTAATATCGCCTTCAACAATGTCATGCATATCGGTAATACCGTGGCGCACCATAAGGGTTCGTTCTAAACCCATGCCAAAAGCGAAGCCAGAAAACTCCGTCGTATCTATCCCGCACACTTCCAAAACTTTTGGATTAACCATGCCGCAGCCGCCCCATTCAATCCAGCGTCCATTGAAATAGAAATCAACTTCCGCACTTGGTTCGGTGAACGGAAAGAAAGATGGGCGAAGTCGGGTTTTAACATCTGGACCAAACATCGCTCGAGCAAAATAATCTAAGGTGCCTTTTAGATCAGCCATAGTGATTCCGCGATCTACAACTAGGCCTTCTACCTGACTAAATACAGGAGTGTGCGTCGCATCTAATTCATCAGCGCGATAAGTTCGTCCAGGACATATGACGTAAATAGGCGGTTCATTCTCCAGCATTGTCCGAATTTGTACTGGTGAGGTGTGAGTGCGCAATACCAACTTAGACTCGAGTGGTTCTATGAAGAAAGTATCTTGCATGGTTCGCGCCGGGTGATCAGCAGGAATATTAAGCGCATCAAAATTCAACCACTCAGATTCGAGTTCGGGACCTTCAGCAACTTTGTAACCAAGGCCAAGAAATAGATCGCTTATCTCATTGGTCAAAATAGTTAATGGGTGTAAGCCACCGATTGGGATTCGTGGAGAAGGAAGTGTTACGTCGACACGTTCTTCGACCAGAACTCTCGCATCCCGCTCCAACTCGAGCAGGCTGAATTTCTCATCAAAGGCTTTCTGGATCTCGGCTTTTGCAGCCCCAACTAATTTACCAACTTCAGCTTTTTGGTCGGCAGCGACAGAGCCTAAACTTTGGCTCGCTTTCGAAATTGGTGACTTATCGCCGACATGTTCGATCTTAATTTTTTTCAGTTCTTCAAGCGAGGTGCAGTTTTTGATGGCACCAACAGCCGCTGCTACAACTTGGGAAATACCTGCAGGTGTAAGCGACATAATCGTGAATTCTACTTAATTGGGCCCGTAGACGTGGAACATTTGAGGGCTTTAGGCGTTAATTCCTACTTTAATCCGACGTGAAACATCGCGATAGCCGCAGCACTTGCAACATTCAAGCTTTCAGAAAAGCCCTTCATCGGGATTTTGAGCCGTTGATCTAAGTCAGCAATTTCTGGCAGACCGCGAGCTTCATTCCCGAATATCAAGATGGATTTCTCTGGGATCTGCGCGTCCAAGATCGATACTTCGGACTCCCCTGCAAATGCGATAGTTGCGAATTCATGCTCTTTAGCAAAGTTAATAATTTCTTCTAAACCAATATTTTCAACAACTGGAATATGCCAGAGCGAACCAACGGTCGCCCGCACTGTCTTTGGGGAATAAGCGTCGACAGATTTTTCAGAAAATATCACAGCATCGAATCCACAAGCATCAGCCGTGCGGATAACGGTCCCGCAGTTACCCGGATCCTGGATTTCCCAAAAATATGCAAGGCGAATCGGTTTTTTCTGAGCAATTTTGTACATAGTCATCTGGGTATAACTACATAGGGCAATAATTCCTTGTGGTGATTCGGTATCAGCCATTTCGGCCATAACCTGATCGGTCACTGGGAAGATATCTGTGCTAGCTAAAACTTCTGGTGCTATTTCCTCTTGAATCTTCTGCCAACCCGCCTCGCTCACATAGAGCTTCTCTACCTTGGGGGCGGATTCAATTTTTGGTGATAGAGCTTCACGAACACTCTGTAACCCATCGGCAATAAATGCTTTTTCGCTCTGGCGAAATTTCTTTCCCCGAGGACCCAAAAGAGCCTTCACTCGCTCTACGTGCGGCGATTGAAGGCTCGAGATCTGGGAGTTTTGCATACTGCCTCTGCTAATTAATTAAGCAGTTGCTGCATGCTTGCGTGCAACTTCAACCAGCGCTGCAAAAGCTGCTGGATCGTTAGTTGCAAGCTCTGAAAGAACGCGGCGATCTACTTCAATCCCGGCTCCTTTAAGTCCCTGTATGAAACGGTTATAAGTTAAACCATTTGCTCGGGTACCCGCATTGATTCGTTGAATCCAAAGACGACGGAAATCGCCTTTCTTATCTTTACGATCATTGAAGGCATATACCAATGAGTGAGTAACTTGCTCTTTTGCCTTTGAAAATAGGCGGGAACGTTGACCACGGTAACCGGCAGCACGTTCTAGTGTTGTACGACGCTTCTTGGCGGCGTGAACGCCACGTTTAACTCTTGCCATTGTCTATTCCTCCCCTACTTCAAACCGAGCATGCGCTTGGCGGTAAATGAATTTGGTGCCTTCGCTACTGAATCGCCACTTAAGCGACGAGTTACGCGAGAAGATTTGTGTTCCAACAAGTGACGCTTTCCAGCGCGCTCGTGCATAACTTTGCCAGTTCCGGTTAAACGGAACCGCTTCTTCGCCCCACTATGGGTTTTCATCTTTGGCATTTCCTAACCTCCCAGTTAGTTATTTCTTGCTTTAAAAACTATTCAGTTACTTCTTGTGCCTCACTATTTACTACCTTTACTGCACTCTCTTCTTTCACTGCCGCCGCTTTACTAGCAACCTTTGCCGCTTTTTGCTGCGAAACTGATTGGCCCTTTTTAACATTGGTTCCGAGAACCATTGTCATATTTCGACCTTCTTGCTTCGGTGCAAATTCAACGAACGCCACTTCGGACAACTCTTCTGCGAGTTTCATTAACAAGCGGTAACCGATTTCTGGTCTTGCTTGTTCGCGACCTCTAAATTGAATTGTCACCTTAACCTTGTCGCCACCTTTAAGAAAACGTTCGATATGAGTCTTCTTAGTTTCATAATCATGTGGCTCAATCTTTGGGCGAAGTCGCATCTCTTTAACCACGATGTGGGTTTGATTCTGTCTGGCCTCACGAGCTTTTTGGGCGACTTCGTACTTATACTTTCCGAAATCCATTACCTTGCAAACTGGAGGTTGTGCCTCGGGTGCAATTTCGACTAGATCGAGACCAACTTCGTCCGCCATTTTTAGCGCGACATCAATATCGACTACTCCAACTTGTTCACCAGAGAAACCAATCAGACGAACCTGTGGGACACGGATTCGATCATTGATTCGAGGTTCAGTGCTGATATGTGCTCCTCCCTGCAATAAATTTTCGAAAGCTTCGAAAATTAAAGGGAGCGCGTCGCAACCAAATTCAAATAGGTTCAAATAGGAGCTTTAAGAACAGCCCTACGAACTAACTTGACCAATTCGCTTAGCGAATGAGGTGGGAGCGACTAACTCCACTTGATCCCGCAAGGTTACCCGATAGGTACCTAAACCAAGAAATCGAGGTTCTTAACCAGCCCCCGCTAGTCCGATGAGTCCATCTAGTCCGCTTAACGCGACTAACCCCCGATAGCGTGCACGCCACCATCGACGTGAATGATCTCACCGGTTGTCTTGGTGAAAAATGAAGATAATAAGGCCACTGCTCCTTGAGCTGAAGGAATCGGATCGCTGCAATCCCATAGCAGCGGGGCCCGCTCATTCCAAACATCTTCAAATTCTTCAAAGCCGGGAATTGATTTTGCGGCCATTGTTTTGATTGGCCCAGCTGCGATTAGATTGCAGCGAATATTTTCCGATCCGAGATCACGAGCAAGGTAGCGATTTGTGGATTCTAACGCCGCCTTTGCCACACCCATCCAATCGTATTTAGGCCAAGCAACCGTGGCATCAAAAGTTAAACCGACCACACTCGCGCCAGTACTTTGTGTGAAAAGCGGCTTGCAAGCCATGGTTAATGATTTATAAGAATATGCCGAAACGTGGACCGCAGTAGCGACATCAGGCCATTCGGTATTTAGGAAATTGCCGCCGAGCGCCGCTTCCGGTGCGAAGCCTATTGAATGCACCAAACCATCCAGGTGCGGAAGATGTTCCTTGATTGAATCTGCAAGTCCGGCGAGGTGTTCATCGTTTGTTACATCGAGTTCAATTACTGGTGCCGGTTTAGGTAGACGAGTTGCAATTCGGTTGGTGATGCTAAGTGCACGACCAAAGGAGCTTAGGAGAACGTTTGCGCCCTCTTCTTGAGCAATCTTTGCGATATGAAAGGCGATTGAAGACTCGGTTAAAACCCCAGTTACGAGCAAATTCTTGCCTTGTAAAATACCCATTTAATGCCCCATTCCTAATCCGCCGTCAACGGGAATTACCGCACCGGTTATATAACTTGCTGCATCTGATGCAATGAATTCAACAACACCTGCGATCTCATCGGTAGTGCAAAAACGTTGCAGTGGCACTGAAGAAATAATCGCATCTTTCCGCTCTTGATCAAGAACTGCGGTCATTTCTGTGTCTACGAATCCAGGTGCAACTACATTCGCGGTTATCCCGCGACTACCAAGTTCTCGAGCTAGTGATCTTGCCATTCCGATCAAACCACTCTTCGTTGCCGCGTAATTAACTTGACCGGCCGAGCCCAGTGATCCAACAACTGATCCAATGAAAATCATTCGCCCGGCTTTTTTCTTAAGCATCCCCCGCGTACAGGCGCGGGCTGTTCTAAAAGCGCCCATCAAATTGGTATCTAAAACGCTTTCAAAATCTTCATCACTCATCCGCATCACCAGGCCATCTTTTGTGATTCCAGCATTGGCGACCAAAATATCAACTCCGCCGAACTTCTCTTCAATTTCGCAAATCGCAGCGTTCACACTTTCGGTATCTGTCACATCCATCACAACCCCGTGCAATCCTGCTGGAGCAATTCCGGTTCGCATACTGATTACCACAGTGTGGCCAGAGGCTTTAAAGCGGTTTGCTACGGCTAAACCAATCCCTCGGTTTCCACCAGTTACTAATACGACGCTCACGGGAGAAACATACTTGTTACCGAGGCGTATCCCTAAGAATGACGTAAGAGCCGCTAACGGGGTTGTACTCGGGTCGCATAAATCAATGGGAAGTTCTGCTGATTTACGCTTATCGTTAGGGCATGGCCCGTACCAAGAAATCTCGGATTAAAACTGAGTCGATTACTTCGGCAGGTGAGTCTCTTTCGAGCGACCAAAGTACTAGAGCGAGACGTTACTTCATCTCCATGATGATTCGAACACTTTGTTTTATTCTTACTGTGATTCTTCCAAGTCCGTATCGCTGGTTCACTCTCCTTGGGGCAGTCTTACTTCCCTATATCGCTGTCGTGATGGCTAACGCTGGCCGGGAAACTATTAGAACAGCCGCCACAAATTTCAAACAAAAATCTATCGGTAACTAACGTTAGATAGCATGAAGAAGTTTTTCAATCTTCCCTCACTCCTCCAATCGGCAGTCGCTTTAATACTGGTTGCCTTATGCCTCGTTGCCTCGCAATGGCAACTACACCGTGGCCAAGGGCAAAGCCATCAGAACTCGATCATTTCCAAGAATGAAAAGGCCAATACCGTCGCTCTCTCCGCACTAGATGCAACCGACTCAGTGGCTCCCCTAGATTCAATTGCCTACCAATGGCGCACAGTTTCGCTATCTGGCCATTTTGATTTAGCACATCAGGAACTGATTCGTAATCGCTACTTTGATGGAAAATATGGCTTTGAAGTTCTACAACTATTTCGAAGTGAGGATACCCGCGCCTACTGGATCGATAGAGGTTGGGTCGCTGCTGGCTCTGATGCGAAAACCCCGCCCCAGGTTCCAGAATTACAATCAAGCAAATTATCGATAACCGCACGTATTAGATCAGAAAACTTGAGTCACCAACTCCAAGGATCCTTTTTCGCAACTACAAGTCGAAAGAACTTGCCTGACATCTCAAACTTACAAGGAGTCAAAGCGGCAAATTTTTATCTCGACTTAATAGAGGCTGATCAGACCTGGGCCGCGCCGCTTACTGAAATATCTGTGCCCTCACTTACCAACGGTCCACATTATGCATATGCAATTCAATGGTTGGCCTTCGCGGTTCTGATTTTGATTGGGCGAATTGCCTTATTTAGGGAATTTAAGCGGTAAGGGCTTGGCGCTGGTAAAGGTCAAAATACATCCCTCGCTTCGCAACCAATTCTTCGTGCTTACCTTTTTCGACTACAACTCCACCATCCAAAACGATAATTTGATCAGCAGCGACAATCGTTGAAAGTCGGTGCGCGATGACCAAACTTGTACGGCCAACTAGCGCTACTTTCAAAGCCTCCTGAACGAGTGCTTCATTCTCGGAATCGAGATGGGCCGTTGCCTCATCCAAAATTACGATGCTCGGTGCTTTCAGTAGCAACCTAGCGATAGCTAATCGTTGACGCTCGCCACCTGAAAGTCGATGACCTCGTTCACCAACAATGGTGTCGAGCCCGTTCGGCAAAGTACCAATGAAATCTGACATTTGTGCTGACCGGCAAGCGCTAAGGATTTCTTCATCAGTTGCATTAGGTTTTGCGTATTTCAAATTCTCCCGAATACTTTCGTGGAACATATGAGAGTCTTGTGTCACTACACCGATTGCTGTTCTTAGTTCTTCCAACTTCAAATCGCGAATGTCAATTCCATTTATGCGGATCGCACCACCAGTAACATCATAAAGTCGTGGAATTAGATTTGAGATCGTACTTTTACCGGCTCCCGACGGCCCAACAATCGCTGTAAAAGTTCCGGGGGCACAAACAAAATTAAGTCCTTGGAGTACTTGTCCGCTCTCGGGTATCTGTTCTTTGGCTACACCTTCTAGTGACGCTAGTGAAATCTCAGAAGCTTTGGGGTAACCAAAAGTAACGTTTTCAAAAGCGATGCTTGGAACGCCGACAGCAATACTCTTTGGATTTTCGCAATCTTTAACCATCGGTTCTAGATCCAAAACTTCAAAAACCCGCTCGAAAGATACCAGCGCTGACATAACATCTACTCGAACATTTGAGAGTGCGGTAAGCGGACCGTATAACCTGGCCAAGAGGGCAGTGATAGCCAAGAGAGTTCCAACCGTAATCTGCTTATTAATGGCGAGATGTCCACCGATCCCATATGCAAAGGCTGTTGCTACTGCAGCTACCGAAGTCATGGCGATAAAAAAGATGCGGTTTAACATTGCGATAGAAATTCCCATATCTGCAACGTTTCGGGCTTTGGCTGAAAAATTCTTGGACTCTTGTTTTTTATCGCCGTAGAGGGCAACTAATAGCGCGCCAGAAACATTGAAACGCTCCGTCATAGTTGAGGACATTTCAGCGTTCAATTGAAAGGAACGGCGGGTATATTCCTGGAGTTTCTTACCTATCCACTTAGTCGGAATTAAAAAGACCGGAAGCAGTACCAGTGAAACCAAGGTAATCTGCCAAGACAGCGTCATCATTGTTATGGCAACCAAAATAAGGCTAAGTGAGTTGCTAACTACACCCGATAGCGTTGCAGTGAAAGCTTGTTGCGCGCCAATCACATCAGAATTTATACGTGAAATTAGGGCACCTGTTTGTGTTCTGGTGAAGAACGCTATCGATTGCTTCTGTACATGTTCAAAAACTTTGCTTCGTAAGTCATAAATCAGCCCTTCACCGATTCGGCTAGAAAACCAACGCCCCAACATGTTGAACCCAGCATCAGCTACAGCTAGAGCTCCCACAATGAACGCTAATTTTGTTACCAAAGCACCATTGCCAGGTATTACGCCTTTGTCTACAAGTGAGCGAAGTAGCAAGGGCGTAGCGACGACCAAAAACGCATCGATTACTACAGTAATCATGAAAATAATTAGGTATTTTTTGTAGGGGGCAGCAAAACCCAAAATTCTTTTAAATGTGCCAGCTTTTAGTTTCTGATTCTTAACCGATTGATCTGAAGTAAGCGATCGCAGGGCCATCCACTGGCCATGCATTGACATTAGGCGCTACCTCTTAAACGGTGAAGCCGATGGCGCGAAGTTGTTCGCGGCCTTCATCAGATATCTTGTTAGGACCCCAAGGTGGCATCCAGACCCAATTAATTTTTACATCAGACGTTAAATCTTGAAGAACCTGGTGTGTTTGGTCTTCGATAACATCTTGAAGCGGGCAAGCTGCTGAGGTCAAAGTCATGTCAAGGATTGCAATGTTGTTCTCATCAACTCGCATGTCGTAGACCAAGCCCAGATCGATCACATTTATGCCGAGTTCTGGATCAATGACATCTTTCATCGCCTCGGTTACATCTTCGATCGTAGCTATGTTTGCACTCATATCTCTCCTTGATTTCTAATCGGAATCTTACTGGAATTACTTCTCTTGTTGAGTCACACTTTGCGAAATTGCATCTTTAAAAGCCATCCACCCAAGCAGAGCGCATTTGATCCGAGCTGGGAATTTGGAAACTCCGGCTAATGCAACTGCATCTTCCAGGACTAATTCATCTCCTTTGGCCAAGCCCTTGCTCTGCATTAAGGAGGTAAATTCTCCTAATACTGAGAGCGCGCTCTCGGTATTTTTACCGATCATAAGGTCGGTCATAATTGAAGTACTTGCCTGTGAAATAGAACAGCCAACGCCCTCCCATGAAACCTGCGAGATTAGCCCATCCTTCAGTGAAAGGTTTAACGTAATTTCATCACCACAACTTGTATTTACATGATGCACTTGCGCGGTGTAATCAGGGCTAAGTTTCTTATTTGCCGGGTGCTTGTAGTGATCAAGAATAACTTCTTGGTAGAGCGATTCTAGTTCCATCAGAGTACTCCAAAGAATTTCTGTGCTTCGCCAATTGATTGCACCAAAATATCAATATCTTGCAAATCATTGTAAATATAGAAAGAGGCACGTGTTGTGCCTACAAGATTTAATTTACGCATCAATGGCCACGCGCAATGGTGTCCGGTGCGAACTGCTATTCCATTTCCATCTAGCGCTTGACCAACATCATGTGGATGTATGCCATCGATTGTGAAAGAAACAACCGCTCCGCGATCGAGGCCATTTTGTGGTCCAATAACGCTCACGCCAGGAAGTGCTACCAATTTCGAAAGTGCATACTCGGTAAGCAAGGCATCATGTTCTGCAACGCGATCCATCCCAATTTTCGATAAATAATTGAGAGCCGCAGCAAGTCCAACAGCTTGTGCCATATTGGGAACTCCTGCTTCAAACTTTCGTGGCGCCGGCGCCCAAGTTGCATCCGTCATCGTTACGGTTTCGATCATCGAACCACCTGTAAGAAATGGTTCCATTTCGGATAGATGTTCGCCTTTACCCCAACAAATACCGACACCGGTTGGTCCAAGAGCCTTATGGCCAGAGAAAGCCAGAAAATCAATTCCTAGTTCTTTTACATCAATTTGAAAATGAGGTGCCGATTGGCAGGCATCGAGAACTACTACTGCGCCAACTTTCTTTGCCGCTTGCGTAATCTCTTGGATTGGATTAATAGTTCCTAGTACATTCGACTGATGAGTAATTGCAACTATTTTGGTCTTCTTATTGATTACATCTGCAATTTTAGAGAGATCTAACCTTCCCTCTTCAGTAATTTCAAACCAAACAAGTTCGGCGCCCGTCCGCTTGGCCAACTGTTGCCACGGAATTAAATTTGCATGGTGTTCCATTTCTGAGACAACAATGCGATCCCCTGCTTTGAGGTGGAATTTTGATCCAGGTTTTGAATTACCAAAACTATAAGCAATTAGATTCAAACTTTCAGTAGCGCTTTTCGTGAAAATTGTTTCATCGGCACCAGCTCCTATGAAATCAGCGACAATTTGACGTGCGCCTTCGTAGGCTTCGTTAGCTTCTTCAGCCAACAGGTGTGCGCCCCGATGCACGGCGGCATTGTTGTTCTCATAAAAAAATCGCTCGGCATCCAAGACCTGACGAGGTTTCTGGCTCGTTGCACCAGAATCTAGATAAACCAATTGTTTTCCGCCACGCATCTTCTTATCGAAGATCGCAAAATCACGCTTTAACGCGGCAACATCAATCGGTGAAGTCATAAATTAAGCGGTGGTGTATTCCGCGTAACCCTTATCTTCTAGTTTGTCGGCTAGCTCAGGTCCACCTTCTTCAACGATACGTCCAGCCGCAAAAACATGTACGAAATCTGGCTTGATGTAGCGCAAAATTCTTGTGTAGTGAGTAATTAGCATTACGCCTAAATCACTATTCGCCTTAACGCGATTCACACCTTCAGAAACTATACGAAGAGCATCTACATCAAGCCCGGAATCGGTTTCATCCAAGATTGCGATCTTTGGCTTAAGGAGTTCCAATTGCAGAATTTCATGGCGCTTCTTCTCGCCGCCAGAAAAACCTTCGTTTACATTTCGTTCTGCAAATTCGGCGTCCATATTCAAAGAAGCCATTGCTTCTTTAACTTCGCCAACCCAAGTACGCAACTTAGGAGCTTCGCCGCGAATGGCAGTTGCTGCTGTGCGAAGGAAGTTGGTTACTGAAACTCCTGGGACTTCAACTGGATATTGCATTGCCAGGAAGAGACCAGCCTTTGCTCGCTCATCAACTGTCATTGCCAAAACATCAGCACCATCTAGAGTCACTGATCCACCTGTAATTGTGTATTTTGGATGGCCCGCTATTGAGTAGGCCAGAGTCGATTTACCTGAACCGTTTGGTCCCATAATTGCATGTGTCTCACCAGATTTGATCGTTAGATCAACGCCGCGCAAAATTTCAGTAAATCCTTTTTCGGTTGCTACCGAAACTTGTAGATTCTTGATCTCTAGAGTGCTCACTATTTATCTCCATTTTTCTTGGTAATTGTTACGGAATTCCCCGATTTGTTTACGGTAAAAGTTTCAAGCCCTTGTGTTGCTGGAGGCGTTAGAGCAGCACCAGAACGCAGATCGAACTCGGCACCGTGAAGCCAGCATTCAATCTTGAAATCACTCACTTCCCCATCAGATAGCGACGCATCAGCGTGGCTGCAGGTATCGTCTATGGCAAAAACTTCTTCACCAACACGTACGACGCAGACAGAAGTCCCATCAATTTCGATTTTCTTTGGTTCACCAGATTTCAACTGATCAAACAGCAGATCGGCCATTAAGCACCGACCTTTGCAAGTTGATCATCAATGCGGTTCATAAGGCGTTCTTCAATCTCTTGGGATCCGATTTTTCCGATGATCTCGGAGAAAAAACCACGAATGACTAATCTACGGGCGATTTGCGCAGGTATTCCGCGAGAAGAAAGATAGAAAAGTTGTTCATCATCAAAGCGACCTGTTGTACTTGCGTGACCGGCTCCGACGATTTCCCCAGTTTCAATTTCTAGGTTAGGTACTGAATCTGCCCGTGCCCCATCTGAAAGAAGCAAATTACGATTCAATTCGTAGGTATCAGTGCCTTCGGCCTCTGCGCGAATATGAACATCTCCGATCCACACGCTGCGCGCTTTATCGCCTGATAACGCACCCTTGTAATTAACTCGGCTTTTAGCATTTGGAACGTTGTGATCTACATGCATCCGGTGTTCTAAATGCTGGCCATCCGTTGCGAAATATAGGCCAAACAACTCAGCGCTTGAACCAGGTCCGCGGTACTCAACAGTTGGTAGCAATCGAACAACAGATCCACCTACCGTAACGATAAGAGAAGTAAAGGATGCATCCCGATCAATAATTGCGTGATGCGAACCAAGGTGAACAGTTTTTGCATCCCACTCTTGCAAAACAATAACCTTTAGCGATGAACCAGGCGCCAGAACATATTCGATGTCCTCGGCGATTACCGCGTTGCCTTGATTCTCTATGATCAAAACAGCCTTGGCATTGGTTCCAACATTTACTAGAAGTCGTGACGCTTGGGCTTGGCCGTCTATCGTCACGCGATTCAAATGAATAGGCTCTGAAACTTCAGAGTCTTTTGCAATATCTAATACAAGAACTTCGGTAACGGCTTCCCGCACGCGAATTGTCGCAGCGTCAAGCGTTGTTGCCATTGGCGCTAGATCTAATGCGGCAACCAACTTGCTGCTAACTCCCGCAGGCAGCGATTTAGCTACCAGGGAATTAGTCGAGGTTAAGGCCACAGTTGAATCTAGAAGTCCCGCAAGTCGATTGAGGGGCGTGAAACGCCAAGCCTCTTCCCGACCAGTTGGAACTAAATAATTAGTTGTTAAAGTGCTCATTAACCGACTGCACCTTCCATCTGCATTTCGATCAATCGATTTAGTTCCAGGGCATATTCCATTGGAAGTTCTCTGGCGATTGGTTCAATGAAGCCACGAACAATCATGGCCATTGCTTCATCTTCCTTTAATCCACGTGACATCAAGTAGAACAATTGATCATCGCTTACCTTAGAAACTGTGGCTTCGTGTCCCATCGAAACGTCATCTTCGCGGATATCTACATATGGATATGTATCAGATCTAGAAATAGTATCGATTAAGAGTGCATCACATTTCACTGTTGATTTGGAATGGTGTGCACCTTCTTGAATCTGAACCAGACCGCGGTAAGAAGTTCGACCACCACCACGCGCTACAGATTTTGAAATGATCGTAGAAGATGTGTAAGGAGCCGCGTGCACCATCTTTGAACCAGCATCTTGATGCTGCCCGGCGCCCGCAAATGCAATAGAAAGAGTTTCTCCCTTGGCATGTGGACCCATCAAAAAGACTGCTGGGTATTTCATGGTCACCTTGGAGCCGATGTTTCCATCGATCCATTCCATAGTCGCACCCTCGGCACATGTTGCGCGCTTTGTTACTAGGTTATAAACGTTATTGGACCAATTTTGAATCGTTGTGTAACGGACGCGCGCTCCCTTTTTCACAATGATTTCAACTACAGCGGAGTGCAGTGAATCTGATGAGTAAATTGGAGCAGTACAACCTTCTACATAATGTACGTAGGAATCTTCGTCAGCGATGATTAAGGTACGTTCAAACTGACCCATGTTCTCGGTATTGATCCGGAAATATGCTTGCAATGGGATATCAACCTTTACGCCCTTTGGAATGTAGATAAAGGATCCACCAGACCAAACTGAAGTGTTTAGCGCAGCAAATTTATTATCGCCAACTGGAATAACAGTTCCGAAATACTCTTTGAAGAGCTCCTCGTGCTCGCGCAGGCCAGTATCTGTGTCAACGAATATGACGCCTTGTGCTTCTAAATCCTCACGGATCGAATGGTAAACAACTTCAGATTCGTACTGCGCCGCTACTCCAGAAACCAAACGTTGCTTTTCCGCTTCCGGGATTCCGAGGCGATCGTAGGTATTCTTAATGTCATCTGGCAGGTCATCCCAAGTTGTTGCTTGCTTTTCGGTTGACCGAACGAAATATTTAATTGTGTCAAAGAAGATTCCAGACAAGTCTGAGCCCCAAGTAGGCATTGGTTTCTTGGCGAATAGGTCCAACCCTTTTAGGCGAAGATCAAGCATCCACTTTGGCTCACTCTTCTTGGAAGAAATGTCACGGACAACTTCTTCATTCAGACCACGGCGAGCGTTCGTTCCCACATCACTTTTATCGGACCAGCCGTACTCGTATGTACCGATTCCGTCGAGTTCTGGATGAGCAATTGTTTGATCGGTCATTTGGATGATCTCTTTCCAGTAGTGGTTAGGTTTTTCGAATTAGGAATAAATGTTGTGCAAACTCCATCACCATGCGCGATTGTGGCTAACCGCTGGACATGGGTGCCAAGTAGTTGAGAGAAGGCTTCGGTTTCCGCGTCGCAGAGTTCCGGGAATTGGGCGGCGACGTGAGCGATGGGACAGTGATTTTGACAAAGTTCTTCACCTATCCCCTGTGAATGATTGTTAGCGGCATAGCCGTCCTCGCTTAGAAACTTTGCAAGTGCGACGCTCTTATCGCTCAAGTTTTTGGCTTTAGAAACTGTGACACTGGCTCGCGTAGCGAGGTCTTGCGCTCTGGCTTTAGCAAAATTTGAAACCGAATCCGAGCTACCAAATTGCGACATAAATCGAAGTGCCGATACTGCAAGGTCATCGTAAGAATGAAGGAACTTATCGCGACCGGTATCTGTTAAAACAAAAACTTTCGAAGGTCGACCGCGGCCCCGGGCATCAGTGCTTGTGACATAAGGTTCGCGAGCAATTAGTACGCCAGCTGCAATTAGAGAATCAAGGTGTCTACGGATTCCTGCTGGAGTAATTTTCAAGCGTTTTGCCAGCGCTCCAGCGGTTGCTGGACCACCCTCCAGGATCGCTTTCGCTACCTGATCGCGGGTTTTGTCCTCAGTCTTTTTCACAACGGTATTGTTGCGTAATTCCCGGCATTGCGCCACCTGGACGTGTGGTGATTCTCGCTCCATATAGAGCTAGATAATGCTGCTTGGTGCGTGGCCTTCCTCTCGGATCAACTGGCACAAGGCCTAGGGTTAGCGCATGTCGCTCGCCACTTTAATTTTCACTGCTCTACTGGTCCTTCAAAGTGTGTTGGTGGTTTCCGGTGGTGCGGTTCGATTAACTGGATCGGGCCTTGGTTGTCCAACTTGGCCAGAATGCACAAAAGGATCTATCAAGCCGCTTGCTCACCCAGCGCAGGGCCAACTACATGCCTGGATTGAATTTGGAAATCGGTTAGTAGCCTGGTTGATTTTTATATTCGCAATCTTGGCTCTCATTTATGTTGTTAGAAAATTAAAAAACCGAAGTGATTATGCCAAGTTACGAAACCTGGCGATCTTTCAACTTCTTGGTTTTCTTGCTCAAGTTGTTCTAGGTGGAATTACGGTTCTCACAAAACTTAATCCAATCTCAGTATCCGCTCACTTCTTCTTATCACTGCCACTAATCGCAGGTGCGCTCACTTTGCGTTCGCGAATCTTGAGCAAGCAAACAGCTCTCGTAGGCGAGACAACTCGATTACTTTTAAAGATTTTGGTTGGGGTTGGTGTTGCGGTACTCGCAATGGGAACAATAGTTACTGGAACCGGTCCACATGCTGGAGATATTTCAGCTAAGCGCTATCACCTGGATCCAAGGGTGGTTTCTTGGATGCATGCAGACTTAGTCATATTGTTGATCTCGATGATCCTCGCCTTAATTTTAGTCGTACGAGTATCTGAATCTGGCGCATCAAAGGAATTGATAAGGCAGAAATCAGTGCGCTTCCTTGGAATCGCCCTTGCTCAAGGCGCCATCGGCTACATTCAATATTTCACTAAACTTCCAGAACTCTTAGTGGGCGCGCATTTACTAGGTGCCACTTTAGTTTGGTTGGCAATTTGGGATCTAAATATTTCTGGACGTACAACTTCAAATAAGATATAGATTGGGCAATTAGATGAGAACCGGAACCTTGGCACCTTGGAATCAATTAGATGATCAAGCGGTGATTACCTGTCGTGCATTAGCGATGGATGCTGTTCAAAAAGTTGGCAATGGCCATCCTGGTACGGCCATGGCTCTTGCCCCGGTTGCTTACACGCTATTTCAAAGAATCATGAAACATGATCCAAGTAATCCAGATTGGCTCGGCCGCGATCGATTTGTACTTTCTGCTGGTCACTCTTCATTAACTCTTTATATCCAACTTTTCTTGGCAGGTTATGGTTTGGAATTGAAAGACCTTCAAGAATTTCGCTCCGCTGGTTCAAAAACCCCTGGCCACCCCGAATACGGACACACTAAAGGCGTTGAAATAACCACCGGTCCGCTTGGATCTGGAATTTCCAGTGCGATCGGAATGGCGATGGCTGCCAGATATGAAAAAGGCCTATTCGATCCCCAAGGAAAAACAAAACTTTTCGATCATAATATTTGGGTCATTGCTTCTGATGGCGATTTACAAGAAGGTGTAAGCGGTGAAGCTTCCTCGATTGCTGGATTACAGCAATTAGGAAATCTAAAAGTAATTTATGACGACAATCGAATTTCAATTGAAGGCGATACACATGTTGCATTTAATGAGGATGTTTCGGCAAGATACAAAGCCTACGGATGGCACGTATTAGAGGTAGCTACTAAATCTGACGGCGACGTAGATCAAAAGGCTTTGGAAGCCGCGCTGATCAAAGCGGAAGATTTTGTTGATGCCCCAACAATAATTAGATTAAAAACCGTCATTGCTTGGCCAGCGCCAAATGCCCGAGGAACGGCAGAATCGCATGGTTCGGCTTTAGGTGCCGCCGAAGTTGAAGCAACAAAAGTTTTACTTGGGTTAGATCCCAATGAAAGCTTTGTAGTGCCTGCCGCTGTTTTAACACACAGTCGATTAGCTCAGGTTCGTGGAGCGCAAATGCGAAACACTTGGGAAAGCGAATTTGCGTCATGGCAAAGTGCAAATCCGAAGGAAGCTAAATTGTTACAGCGCTTACAGAGTAAAGCACTTCCAGATAATTTCGATAAATCGATTCCGGTCTTTGAACCTGGAAAAGATATTGCAACTCGCGCCGCTTCCGGCAAAGTTATTAATGCCATCGCTGCAGTGCTCCCAGAATTTTGGGGTGGTTCGGCAGACTTAGCGGGAAGTAATAACACCAGCATTGAAAACGGTGGATCTTTCCTCCCCTCATCAAGTGAAATGAAGGGTGCCAATCCATTTGGTCGGATAATCCATTTTGGTATCCGCGAACATGCGATGGGCGCCATAGTTAACGGAATCGCCCTGCACGGCCTAACAAAACCATTTGCTGGCACATTCTTAGTCTTCAGCGATTACATGCGTGGAGCTGTTCGCCTTGCAGCACTTATGGATATCCCATCTACCTTTGTTTGGACGCATGATTCAATCGGTCTTGGTGAAGATGGCCCAACTCATCAACCAGTTGAGCACATCGCCGCACTTCGCTTAATCCCTAATTTCGCGATGATCCGTCCAGCCGATGCAAATGAAACTGCTATTGCTTGGCGTGAAGTTATAAAACGACGCAAGCCGATTGGTTTTGCCCTATCAAGACAGAACCTTCCGGTAGTTGACCGCTTGCAATGTGGATCTGCCGAAGGAACCGCCAAAGGGGCTTACGTAATTTGCCCGGCAAAGGGCAAGCCAGATGTGCTCCTAATTGCAACTGGTTCTGAAGTTCATGTTGCAATCGCGGGTGCGAAAATTCTAGAGGAGCAAGGCATCAATGTTCAGGTTGTTAGCGCACCTTGTTTAGAGTGGTTCGCCGAGCAAAACGAGGCATATAAAGAATCTGTACTACCTGCCGCAATAAAAGCTCGAGTCTCGATTGAAGCTGGAGTAGGAATTGGTTGGCGAGAGTTAGTTGGATCCACTGGCGAGATAATTAGCTTGGATCATTTCGGGGCTTCAGCTTCAGCAAGCCACTTATTCAAAGAATTTGGTTTCACTCCGGAGGCAGTTGCTTCTGCAGCAAAGCGCAGCATCGCGAACTCCAAATGATTCTTAAAGATTTATCAAACGCTGGGGTTTCCATCTGGCTTGATGACCTATCTCGAGATCGAATTCAGAATGGCACGCTGGAAAAATTGATTGCGCAATCATCGGTGGTTGGTGTGACTACAAATCCAAGTATTTTCTCCGCTGCCATTTCCAAATCTGCGCTCTACGCACCGGACATCAAGAAATTTGCGGCCGCCGGCCAGAGCGTTTCCCAAATTACAACTTCACTGACTACAGATGATGTCCGCAGTGCTTGTGATCTGTTTAGCGAGATTTACAAGAATTCTGGTGGGGTCGATGGCAGAGTCAGCATCGAAGTAGATCCTGATCTGGCACATGATATTGATGCAACCGTTGCAAGAGGTTTGGAATTATCGAAAATCATAGATCGCGCAAATTTAATGATTAAAGTTCCAGCCACGATTGCGGGGCTATCTGCCATAACTAAGTTGACCAGCCTGGGCATCAGCGTCAATGTCACTTTGATTTTCTCAGTAGAACGTTATCGCGCTGTTGCAGAAGCATACCTAGTTGGACTAGAACAACGCTTGGCCACTGGTGGAGAAATATCGCAAATACATTCAGTCGCATCCCTATTCGTAAGTCGCGTCGATACTGACATTGATGCGCAACTTTCTAAAATTGAAGGCGGGTCTTCGCTTCATGGCAAAGCGGGCCTGGCAAACGCCCATTTGGCTTACGAAGCCTTTGCGAACGCTTTCCACTCCCCTAGGTTCAATTTCTTGCAAGAACGTGGTGCAAAATTGCAAAGACCATTGTGGGCATCCACTGGAGTGAAAGATAAAACCCAAGACCCAACAAAATATGTCGTAGAACTCGTAGCTCCAACGGTTGTAAACACAATGCCGGAAGGAACTCTTGATATTGTCCGGGAATCTGGCGTCGTACGTGGTGACACAGTAACCAAACAATATGAGCAGGCCCGTGAAATTCTTGCTGCGCTTACTAAAATCGGAATCAACCTTCCAGAAGTTTTCATAAGGTTGGAAAATGAAGGACTTGCTAAGTTTGAACAATCTTGGAACGAACTTTTACAAACCGTTGCTTCGGTGGCCAATTGATTACCCTTGTAGGTGAATGGTTAGAAAAATATAACGCCGATTCAAAATGTGCAAAAGATTTAAATGCTATTAGCCTTCGATTAGCCGACAAGGATGCCTCGCTTTGGGGATCTAGCGCCGAGAACGAAGCAATGGTCAGGCTAAATTGGATTGACCTGCCAGCAACTTCACGTGATTTGCTGCCGGAACTAGATGCCCTGAGTGCACATGCGCGCTCGAAAGATTTGACGAAGGTAATTCTTTGCGGAATGGGTGGTTCATCACTTGCCCCAGAAGTAATTGCGAAAACATATGGAAAAGAACTCACCGTTTTGGATACCACCGACCCAGATCAAATTCTGGCTGGCATTCCACAATCACTGGCCAACACGGTTGTTGTGGTCGGCTCCAAATCCGGCTCGACTATTGAGACAGCCTCACACCTAGCGCTTTTCGCGAAATTGTTTCAAGAAGCAAACTTAGATTATAGGGACCACCTTGTGATCGTCACAGATCCAAATTCTCCACTTGATAAAAGTGCAAGAGAAACTGGTCTGCGCGTTATTAATGCCGATCCAAATGTGGGTGGTCGCTACAGCGCTCTTACCGCTTTTGGTTTAACGCCAGCGGCCTTGCTTGGAGTCGACGTTTCGGTTCTCTTGGATGATGCTGATGAGGCTAGGAAAACATTCACTGACCAAAATTCTCCTGTTATAAAAATGGCAACCTTGTTATTTGAACAAGTAGAGCAATGTGTTGCCTTCTGTGATACCGATAGCAAAGTACCGGGTATTTCTGATTGGATTGAACAGCTAGTTGCTGAATCTACTGGAAAAGAAAACAAGGGTCGCCTCCCCGTTGTTGTTACATCGCCAATTTCGGCAAGTGCGGCAAGTACGGCAAGTTCCAAACCTTCTGCTGTGGTCGGGTTTAGGCCAGCTAACGCAAGTGATTTCGCTATTGTCGCGGATGGGCCACTCGGTGCCCAATTTATTTTCTGGGAATGGGTTACCGCACTCCTCTCGCGTGCACTACAAATTGATCCATTTAATCAACCCAATGTCACTGAAGCTAAAGAGCGCACATCAAAGTTAATCATCGATTGGGATGGCGATTACAAAGTGCAAGAAAATCCAGCCTTCGAAGATGGCGATTTAGCAATTTTTGCAGATGCAGCCGCATCTTCATTAAAGCAATCTCTTGGCCACTTTCTTAGCCAATCCAACGGCTATTACGCCATCATGGCATTTCTAAATCGCAATGCAGATACTCAAATTTTAGCGGCTAGAGATTTGATATCTCGTGCGACTGATCAACCAACAACCTTTGGTTGGGGTCCAAGATTTTTGCATTCAACTGGGCAGTTCCATAAAGGAGGCCAACAAAATGGCGCTTTCCTGCAGATCACCGGAGATAATTTGAATGACTTAGAGATACCTGGAAAAAACTTTACTTTCCATACTCTCTTGATGGCGCAAGCTCTCGGCGATGGCCAAGCATTGCGTAGTCGTGGACTTCCATTCCTTCAAATTCATCTCAAGGACCGTACGAATGGAATTGAAAAGATTATTGCCGTACTACAGGAAATAGTTAGTTCTAAAAAGAATTAATCTTCTCCGCGCAGGCGCGAAAGCGCATCCTCGAGAATCTTTTTAGCTTCGGCTTCAGTGCGACGTTCTTTTACATAAGCTAAGTGAGTTTTATAAGGTTCATTCTTAACTGGTAGAGGTGGCTTATCTTTATTTAGGCCAGCTGGGTAACCACAACGTGGACAATCCCATTCATTGGGGATCTGTACCGTTTCGTCTTGGGCAAACGAAGGTCTAGTCTCGTGACCATTTGCGCACCAATAGGAAACTCGGAAACGAGCGATCGCATCGCCGCGTTCCGCTTCGCCCATAGGACCGGCGCCGACACGACTTCCACGAATTGCACTTCCCATTTGAACTCCCCTGTTAAATTAAGGCAAACTTAAAACTAAGTTACTTCTTTAGAACCAAACTAAGTGCCACAACGCCTGCAAACCAGAGTCCGCCCACAATGATTGTGATCCGATCTAGATTTCGTTCTACAACAGAACTTCCGCCGTAAGTTGAAGAAATACCGCCTCCGAATAAGTCAGAGAGACCGCTTCCTTTGCCCTTATGAAGGAGAACTAATACCACCATCAATACGCTGGTGATCACTAACAAAATCGAAAGTCCTAAAACCACTTATTTCTCCTACATCTAGAGATCAATAAACCTAATCTCTTCCATTGTTCTTATTGTGAGCTAATTGCGCTGGATCAAGAAGCCTAGGATACCTGCTTGGCTCCAGAATTTTCCCATTTTCGACAATTTACGCTGCGTTAGACCTAATTCCCCGCAGGCTCAGTTGGGGAGACAGGAACAGAGCGATAGAACTTTGCGATGCGGGCGAATTCATCGGCATCCAAACTAGCTCCACCGACGAGCACCCCATCAACATCTGCCTCGGCCATAATTTCGATTATGTTTGAGGATTTCACTGAACCGCCGTAGAGAATTCGAGCACTTTGCGCGATATCTGCACCAGCGATCTTTTCTAGCTCGACGCGAATCGCCGAACAAACTTCTTGTGCATCTGCTGGAGTAGCAGTCTTGCCAGTACCAATTGCCCAAACTGGTTCATATGCAAAAACAATCTTCTTGAGATCTGGTTTGTGAAACCCCTTCAAAGCGCTTCGAAGTTGATTTAGAACATGAGCAACATGTGAACCAGATTCACGGATTTCTAACTCCTCGCCGATACAAAGTAGCGGAGTTATTTCATTAGCCAGTGCCGCTTTTATTTTGCGGTTTACAATTTCATCACTCTCATTATGAACGGCCCTACGTTCTGAGTGCCCAATTAACACAAATGAACAACCCAATTTACTGAGCATGGAGCCAGATATATCGCCGGTAAAGGCACCACTAACTTCCGGTGATAAGTCTTGCGCTCCGTAAACTAGACGTAATCGATCGCCATCGATCAAGGTTTGAACCGAACGAATATCTGTAAAAGGCGGAATTATCAGAACATCAACTGCGTCATAATCTTTGTCATCAAGTGAGTAGGAAAGCTTCTGAGTTACTGCAATCGCTTCAAGATGATTTAGATTCATCTTCCAGTTTCCCGCGATTAGTGGCTTACGCATAACTCCCCATTTCAGTAGAACTACCTTTTAAGCTATTTGGAAAGAACTTCAAGTCCTGGCAGAACCTTACCCTCAAGATATTCAAGGGATGCTCCCCCACCAGTTGAAATATATCCGAACTGCGAATCTTGGAATCCCAACTTGCGAACTGCTGCTGCAGAGTCACCCCCACCTACAACCGAGATTCCAGATACTTTGGTTAGCGCACTTGCAACAACTTCTGTGCCCTTTGCAAAATTAGGGAATTCAAAAACACCCATCGGACCATTCCAGAATACGGTTTTGCATCCAACAATTGCAGCAGCAAATGCGTTTGCGGTTTCTGGCCCAATATCAAGGCCCATCTGATCAGCCGGAATCATTGAAGCGCTAACAATTGTAGGTTGCGCATCGGCACTGAATTCGGGGGCAACGACAATATCGGTAGGCAACAAAATTTCGACACCAAGCTCTTTTGCGCGTGCAAGTAATTCTTTTACTGTTGGGATCAAATCGGTTTCAACCAGAGATTTACCTATTGCTTCACCCTGTGCAGCTAGGAATGTGAAGAGCATTCCCCCACCGATGGCAAGGACATTCACCTTGTCTAGAAGATTTGAGATTACGCCAATCTTGTCGGAAACTTTCGCGCCTCCGAGCACCACGCCATATGGTCGATCTGGATTTTGCGTTAACTTCTTAAGAACATCCACTTCCGCGGCAACTAGAAAACCAGCGGCGCTAGGGAGAAGTTTTGCAACATCATAAACCGAGGCATGCTTGCGGTGTACTGCACCAAAACCATCACTTACAAAGAGATCAGCATAGGTAGCAAGTTCTGCGGCTAATTGATTGCGAGCCGCTTCATCTTTACTTGTTTCGGCTTCCATGTAGCGAATGTTTTCAAGAAGAAGCACTGAGCCTGCTGAGTTAGCCGCCACTGCTTTCTGTGCATTTTCGCCAACAATGTCGGGCGAGAAAGAAACTGGAATTTCAAGAAGTTCACTAAGGCGCTTTGCTACTGGAGCTAGCGAGAGTTCTGGTTTACGTTCACCTTTTGGCCGGCCCAAGTGAGCAGTTATAACAATTGATGCGCCTTGCTCAAGCAGATATTTGATTGTGGGAACCGAGGCTTTAATTCGACCATCATCTGTTATGACGCCATCTTTCAATGGGACATTTAGATCACAGCGAAGCAGGACTCGCTTCCCACGGACATCAATCTCTTCGATTGTGCGTAGGGCTTGGATGCTCATTAAAGCTTCTTGCCCACATATCCGACAAGGTCAACGAGGCGATTTGAATAACCCCATTCATTGTCATACCAACCAACAACTTTGACTGTGTTGCCAATAACTTTTGTTAGTCCAGAATCAAAGATGCAAGAACTTGGATCGGTCACAATATCTGCCGAAACGATTGGGTCTTCGGTATAGGACAAATAACCCTTGAGTGAACCTTGCGCTGCCTTCGCCATTGCCGCATTGACCTCGGCTGCTGTGGTCTCTTTAGCCACTACAACAGTTAGATCTGTGGCTGATCCAGTTGGGACTGGAACTCGTAGTGCGAAACCATCGAGCTTTCCCTTAAGGCTTGGAATAACCAGGCTAATTGCCTTGGCTGCTCCGGTTGTTGAAGGAATAATCGAAACTGCAGCGGCGCGGGCTCGACGTAGATCCTTGTGCGGTTGATCAAGAATTGATTGATCATTTGTATATGCATGGATTGTCGTCATAAGACCAGTGACGATGCCAAATTCTTCTTCAAGAACCTTAGCCATTGGGGCTAGGCAGTTAGTTGTGCAGGATGCATTGGAAATGATGTGGTGGTTAGCGGCATCATATTTATCATGATTAACGCCCATAACAATCGTAATATCTTCATCACTTGCCGGGGCCGAAATAATTACCTTCTTTGCTCCGCCAGCAATGTGCTTCTTGGCATCTTCTGCTTTGGTGAAGAAACCAGTTGACTCAATCACGATATCGGCCTTTACTGAAGCCCAAGGCAAATTCGCTGGATCGCGTTCTGAGAATACTTTTATTGTCTTACCATTTACAGTAATTGAATCATCTGTGTAAGTGACAGGCAATCCAAGGCGACCCAAAATTGAGTCGTACTTTAGAAGGTGGGCCAAGGTTGCGTTATCAGTTAGATCGTTGATACCCACGATTTCGATATCCGCACCAGATGTTAAAGCCGCCCGAAAGAAGTTGCGACCAATTCGTCCAAAACCATTAATTCCGACACGTACCACGGTGATCCTCGCTTAAAAATATTTAAATTCGCCACATCATTGTGAGAGCAGCAGTCTATCAGTCAAAAAGTGGGCTATTCCGCCAACAAATCTGGGCTTAGTCCGGCCTCAGTATCGGGTATTCCTAGATCATGCGCACGTTTATCCGCCATCGCCAATAAGCGCCTAATTCGGCCAGCAATTGCATCCTTGGTCATTGGAGGTGTTGCCAATGAACCTAGCTCTTCAAGGGAGGCCTGGCCATGATTGATCCGAAGTTCACCAGCTTCTTTCAGATGATCTGGAATATCTGCAGCCAGAATCTCCATAGCGCGAGCAACTCGTGCGGATGCAGCTACTGCTGCGCGCGCTGAGCGACGTAAATTAGCATCATCAAAATTTGCCAATCGATTTGCGGTGGCTCGCACTTCTCTACGCATTCTGCGTTCTTCCCAGGCGAGCACACTTTCATGTGCACCAAGTCGGGTTAATAACGCACCAATCGCATCGCCATCTCGAAGTACCACTCGATCAACATTGCGAACTTCGCGAGCTTTTGCGGTAATTCCTAATCTGCGCGCAGCACCTACTAATGCCAGTGCGGCTTCGGGCCCTGGGCAAGTAATTTCTAGTGCTGATGAACGACCAGGCTCGGTCAGCGAACCGTGAGCTAAAAATGCACCGCGCCATGCCGCTTCGGCATCACAGATTCCAGCGGAGACCACTTGTGGTGGCAAACCGCGAATCGGACGATTATTAGCATCGATTAAACCGGTTTGGCGAGCAAGGGCATCACCGTCTGACGTTACGCGAACAACGTATCGACTTCCTTTACGAAGTCCACTAGCAGAGAGAACTGCCAATTCACTTTCATGTCCAAAAACTTCGGCAATATCTTTACGCAGGCGCCTGGCGCTTTGTGCTGCGTCTAGTTCAACCTCTATTGCAATTTTTCCGGCGGCAATATGTAGGCCTCCAGCAAAGCGCAGTAGTGCGGATACCTCAGCCTTGCGGCAACAAGGTTTAGTGACGGAGAGTCGACTAAGTTCATCCTTAACTGCCGAAGTCATTGCCATACATACTCCAAAAATCGCGCCCTTGGCTAGATTGATTTAGCTAGCCTGAACTTGCCCTGCGTGCGCTATTTAAGCAGGGTTCCTTCAAAAATGTGCGAGAAAGTCCGACTCATTTTTGCCACATCATGCTGATTGCCACCAGGGAGTTGGCCAACATCAGTGCTAATTAACTTGCCGCCCAGGCTGGCAACATAATCCGATAAGCCAGTTCCCTGCGCAACTACGGCTTCATCGGCTATGGCAAAGTCAATTTTGAGTGCCGGGGTGTGAGCTAAGACCAATTCCAAGTGTTTTTGCGCACTTGAACCCGCAAACTCCCCTTCCTTGATGTTTTCTGGCAAGTTTAAAACAATAATTTTTTTTGCTTTACTGCTTGAAATAGCAGCCGCCTGTTCCTTCAAGAGAAAATGCGGCATCACACTTGAAAACCAGGATCCCGGACCAATAGTTATCCAATCTGCATCTTCTATCGCACGAAGTGCCTCTGGGGTTGCCATTGGATTTTCTGGGATTAGACGAAGAGCTTGCAATTCACCTTTTGCCAGAGCAACTTCGACTTGGCCACGCACTACTTCTGCCACGCCATTTCGAAGGAAAGTACCTTCAATATCTAGTGGATCTAGCGCCATCGGCAATACCCGACCAATAATTTTTAGCAAATCACCAACTTGAGCAATTCCTGCAACAGCATCACCGTCACGATCCCAAAGCGCAGTTAACAATAAATTACCAACTGCGTGAGAATTCATCGGGCCGGAACTTGTAAAACGATATTGCAGAATTTGCGCCCAATTTCGGCCCCAGTCATCATCGCTACATAACGCCGCCAAAGCCATTCGAAGATCTCCGGGCGGGAGAGTTTTGAATTCGTCGCGCAATAATCCCGATGAACCGCCGTTATCTGCGACGGTAACTATCGCAGTTATTTCATGCGTCAGCGCGCGAAGAGCGCTTAAAGTTGCGGCCAACCCATGTCCACCACCGAGTGCAACAACTTTAGGCGGCATTAAAGCTCGCGACCCAAATCTCTGTGGATAGCTTGCGAAGAGATACTTTTGCCTGTGGGATGTTTTGAGCCATTTAATCGTTTTGAAATTTCTGCTGCGATCGCAACACTTCGATGTCTACCGCCCGTACAACCAACGGCTAGCGTCAAATATTTTCGGCCCTCTTGGATAAATCCAGTTGCCATTGTCTCGAAAAGCGACTGGTACTTCCCCAGAAAATCCTGCACATTTGCGCTTGCTAGTACATTTTCACTCACCGGTTTGTCTAGGCCAGTTAGCGGGCGAAGCTCTGGTATCCAATGTGGGTTAGCAATGAATCGACAGTCCATTACTAAATCTGCATCTACGGGAATTCCATACTTATAGCCAAAGGAGAGAATATTTACTCGTAGATCCGCATCAGTGCTTTCATCAAAAATATCCGCAATCTTCTTATCCAGTTGGTGAATATTCAAAGAAGAAGAATCGATAATCACATCAGAAACCGAGCGCACTTCTTGCAACCGCTCGCGCTCTTTGT
>CAIMMQ010000039.1 GCA_903842675.1 uncultured Actinomycetes bacterium | reverse complement strand
CAACTTGCTGGCGATGCCACCTTGCTCTTCTATATGACAGAAGAAGGTCAAGAAGGCCGCGATGCATTTAAAGAGAACCGCGAACCAAATTTCGACAAGTTCCCTAAGCGTCCTTAATTGTCGATGTTACCTTGGCAAGAGGTCATAACAGATCTATCTGTTATTTCAATTCCGACAAGGACAGATTTTCGTGGGGTAAATACTCGGGAAGCCGTGATCTTTCGCGGCACGCAAGGCTGGAGCGAATTTTCACCATTTGTTGAATACCAAGCCAATGAAGCAACTGCCTGGTTAACCGCGGCACTTGAAGCTGCATACAAACCTTGGCCAAAAAGTTATCGAAGTAAGATTGCGATAAATGCCACGCTACCTCGAGTAAATCCAGATCGCGTTCCGGAAATTTTGGCGAGATTTCCTGGCGCAAATACCATCAAGATAAAGGTAAATGACTTTGAAGAAGATAGTTATTTAGTAGAAGCTGCGCTGGAATTCAATCCTGACGCGAAGATCCGCTTGGATGTAAACGCAGGTTGGACTCTTGAAGAGGCGCTACTCAATTTATACGACTACAACTTAAGATTTGGAAACGTCTTCGAATACATCGAACAACCGTGTGTTGATCTCGAAGATTTAGCGAAACTTAAAGCCGAAATCCCAATGAAGATTGCCTTGGATGAATCGATTAGAAAAGCACTAGCAAGTGATTTTTCGGACTTCCAAAGATTTGGTGATATCGCCATAATTAAATGGCAACCAAGTGGTGGCTTTGCCAACGCCCAAAAACTTATTTCTAAGATCGGACTTCCGGTTGTCATATCAAGTGCGTTGGAAACCGGTATTGGCATCTCACATGGCTTGGCCTTGGCCGCTGCGCAGCCAGAGTTGGACTTTGCCTGTGGCCTTGGAACAGTTTCACTTCTAACAGATGATGTAACGCAAGCAGAAGTATTAAATGATGGATATTTAGAAGTGCGCCCACGTACGCCCGACCTTGAGAAATTGGCGAAGCTTGCCGCGCCAGGCGAGCGTAAACTTTGGTGGCAAGATCGAATAACCGAAATCTGGAATAACCAGAGTGAAGAGTGGAAGTCGAGGTGGGTAGGTTGAACGACGCTACCTCACTCGCAAGAGCAACCATTCGATCGTTGATTGAACTAGGTGTTGCAAATTTTGTGCTCTCGCCAGGTTCCAGAAACGCACCGCTTTCGATCGCGTTACACGAAGCGAGTGAGCGTGGCCTAATTGAACTTCATGTGAAAATCGATGAACGAGGTGCGGCTTATTTTGCACTTGGAATTGCCAAGGCAACAAATAATTATGTGGCAATTATTTGCACAAGCGGAACTGCAGCTGCCAACTATCACCCGGCAGCACTCGAAGCACTTCACGCAAATAACAAATTACTAATAATCACAGCAGATCGTCCAGAACGACTTCGAAATACGGGAGCGAACCAAACAACCAATCAAGTAGATATTTACCCAGGAATTAAAACCCATGACATTACAGTTGCAACTCAGATCAAACTTAAATCAGGTCCAGTACATTTGAACCTACAGTTTGATGAACCACTTTTGAATCCAGATAAATCTGACTGGCTCGCGGGTCTGCACGTAAGTGCAGTTAAAAGTGCCAATATCTCAGATAAGAAACGTATTCGTCTAAGCGGAAATGGTTTGGTTGTAATCGGCCACGATCAAGCCGGGTTAGAAACTTCGGCAGTACTGGAATTTACATCGAGTCTGGGCTTGCCAGTTGTCGCAGAAGATCCACTTTCTTACCCTGATGCAATTGCTCATTCGAGCATCTCGCTTGCGGATGAGAATATCCGCGAATTTTTAACGCCGGATTTTGTGATTGTGATTGGGCGAACCACTCTTTCTCGGAGCATAAATACCTTTATCGCGGCCGCAGCAAAAACATATGTAATAGATGAAAGAGTTCAAACTATCGATAGCGCCAGAACTGCAACAGAAATCTTCTTTGAAATTCCAGAAGTCGAGTTGGAAAGTTTGAATCCGAGTTGGATCTCGGACTGGAATAGCGTTTGCACAAT
>CAIMMQ010000038.1 GCA_903842675.1 uncultured Actinomycetes bacterium | reverse complement strand
TAGCCCCAGTTGAACTCCAGCAGAACCTCAACAGAATTTGCGCTAGCCTTACGCGATTATTGAAACTACTTACACCACTGAAAGGTCTTAAATGTCTACTGCAACTCTGCACACCAGCATGGGCGATGTAATCGTCGAACTATTCCCAAATCACGCACCTAAAACTGTCGCAAACTTTGTTGAACTTGCTTCAGGTAAGCGTGAATGGGTCGATCCAGTAACTGGTGAAAAGACAAGCAAGAATTTGTATGACGGAACAGTTTTCCACCGCGTTATTGCCAACTTTATGATCCAAGGTGGCGATCCACTTGGAAACGGAACAGGCGGACCTGGTTACCGATTCGCTGATGAATTTCATCCAGAGTTAAATTTCGACCGACCATATCTACTTGCGATGGCGAATTCTGGACCAGGCACCAATGGTTCCCAATTTTTTATCACAGTCGCTGAAACTTCATGGTTAAACCGAAAGCACACAATTTTCGGAGAGGTCAAAGACGAAGCTTCAAAGAAAATAGTTGACGCGATTGGCACAGTTAAAACTGGCGGTCAAGATCGCCCAGTTCAGGCTGTAAAGATTAATTCTGTAACTATCACCGAATAGTATTTAAAATGAAAGAGAAACAATCCCTGACGACAAGTCTGATTGTTTTAATTTCAGGTGCTTACTTACTTAACTACATCTTTCCCTCACTCCAAGACCAACTCTGTTTGTTCTATGGCGGGCAGTATTCAAATGGTTACTTCCCAGGTGTTCACACTGGCCAGTGGTATCGCTTATTTACAGTAGCGCTAACCCACGCCGGTTGGATGCACTTAATCTTTAATATGTTGGCGCTTTATTCAATTGGTACAACGGTTGAGAATTATGTTGGGCGGGCTCGCTACGCAATAATTTTTACCTTTTCACTCCTTACCGCCTCGCTTGCTTCGGTCTACCTCGGGCCACACAACATCCGCTCAGTAGGCGCTTCTGGCGCAATCTTTGGGCTATTTGCGGCGCTGCTTGTAATTGGCAAGAAGGCCGGTGCAAATTATCAAAACGTTCTGGGAGTAATTGTTGTTAACTTAATTATCACCTTTGTTGTGCCAGGTATTGACTGGCATGCACATGTTGGTGGACTAATCGGTGGTTTGGTTATTACTTATCCTTTAACGTTGCGCAGAAGAACTTGAGCAACATCTAAAACCTCAACATCTGATTCGCGAGCTGTTACTCCATCGCTAACCATCACACGACAAAATGGACAGGCAACGGCAACCTGAGATGCCCCAGTAGCAATTGCTTCATCAACACGATTTAAATTAATCCGAGTTCCTAAAGTTTCTTCCATCCACATCCGACCGCCGCCCGCACCACAACAAAATGATCGATCTTGATTTCTTGGCATCTCAGTTACGGTGGCGCCAGTAGATTCAAGAAGTTCACGAGGTGGTTGGTAAATCTGATTATGCCGACCAAGATAACAAGGATCGTGATAAGTCAGAGTTTGATCACTCTTGTGTGGTGAAGTTTTCAACTTTCCATCTTTAATCAATTGATTTAACAGTTGTGTGTGGTGAACCATCTGCAATTCAAATCCTTGCTGTTTGTAATCTCGACCAATTGTTGTAAAACAATGTGGACAAGTAACAACAACTTTCTTAACACCGCGGGCGCCGAAAGTTTCCTTCAAAGTCTCAATATTTTCTCTCGAAAGTATTTGATATAGAAATTCATTTCCAGCACGACGGGCAGGATCGCCAGAACACGTTTCACGATTACCTAGTACTCCAAAAGAGGTACCAGACATATATAACAACTCGGCAACAGCCTTTGTAGTCTTCTTTGCCCGCTCTTCAAAAGCACCTGCACAACCAACCCAGAATAAATATTCAACATCTTCAGGAATTTGGCCATCGATTACTTGAATTGGAAAATCAACTTCAGAAATCCAACTATTTCGCTCGGCGCGGTTAGCGCCCCATGGATTACCTGCTTTTTCTAGGTTTCTAAAGGTGCCACCAAGTTCGGTAGGAAACTCTGACTCAACTAAAACTTGGAAGCGCCGCATATTTACAATGTGATCAATATGTTCGATATCAACCGGGCACTCTTCAACACAAGCACCGCAGGTCGTGCAAGACCATAAGACTTCATTACTAATGGCAGTGCCAACAATTGGTTCATCGTTTGGAACTTTTGTTAACGCATGATCACGCATTGCCATAACTAATAACTTTGGTGAAAGTGGTTTATCGGTATGCCAGGCCGGACATTGGGATTGGCAACGACCGCATTCGGTGCAGCTGGCCATGTCCAATAAACCTTTCCAAGAAATATCGGCGCTCTTGCCAATACCAAAGACATCGTCATCATTCGGATCTTCAAAATTTATAGGTTTGCCATGCGAGAGCATTTCAGGCAGTTCACCGAGCGCGGGTTTCGAATTAGCGTTGCGCTTGAAGAAAATATTGAATGGAGCAAGGAAGCGGTGCCAGGCAACGCCCATAGTTAAATCAGAAGCAATTACAACAAACCACAACATTGAAACAATTATCTTTACAGCCGCGATAGTTTGTAGCGCAGTTGTATTCAAATACATCTGGTGTTCAATTTGATCAAGTGCTATGACGCAGAAAACAATGGCAACAATCGTTGCTTCAACATATATTGCTTTCCAGAATTTTGAACCTAAGAATCTAGAAGTGCGCCCAATATGGAAAAATTTTGTCGCTATTCGAATTCCAATTAATGTAACAATCCCAACACCAGTTGCCCAAGCAATGGCCAAAACAAAATAACGATATGGCGCCCAGTTCCCGATTAATGGAAGTGTGAAGGAAGCATCAAATAATTGACCGTATGCAGTTACCAGAGTGCCGGCCAGTGCGACAAAGCCAACCATGACAAACCAATGTGCAATTCCTGATCCAGTGAAGCGCAGCATTTTGGTATGCGTAAGAATTTCACGCACAGTCCATTTGGCGCGAGCTGACTTATTTATAAATCGAGTTGGATCACTGGCACCTGAACTAATCCGCCGATACATCTCATATCCACGTGCCCCGATGGCCGCCAAGGCCAGGGCGGTAATGAGAAGTGCGATCAGGCCGAGGACAGTCATACCGCCAAGGTTACGACCGTACGGCGCTATGCGTGGGAATTGCGTACGGGAATAGATCCATGAGCTTCTGGGTTACCTAGTTAACTCGACTTGAGCCACTTCGACTCAATCTTTTGACAGAAGGCGGCTCAAGGTAGAGAATTCAGTCATAGCCGAGCCTTAATTCATTAGTTAAGGGGTACAAAATGGCTGATTCAAGAAAAAAGGAGCAGTAAAAATGGCTAGAGCAGTAGGAATTGACCTAGGAACCACAAACAGTTGCGTATCAGTACTTGAAGGCGGCGAGCCTTCGGTCATCGCAAATGCTGAGGGAGCCCGGACGACCCCGTCAATCGTGGCCTTCGCCAAGAACGGCGAGGTACTCGTAGGCGAAGTCGCAAAGCGCCAGTCAGTAACGAACGTTGATCGCACGATCCGTTCTGTTAAGCGTCACATGGGAACTTCATGGACAACAAATATCGATG
This sequence comes from uncultured Actinomycetes bacterium, assembly GCA_903842675.1. Classification (GTDB taxonomy): domain Bacteria; phylum Actinomycetota; class Actinomycetes; order Nanopelagicales; family Nanopelagicaceae; genus AAA044-D11. The sequence continues at coordinate 36,423 of CAIMMQ010000038.1, read as the reverse complement.
GCAAGGCATACACACCACAAGAAATCAGCGCGCGCATTTTGATGAAGCTAAAGCGCGATGCTGAAGCATTCTTGGGTGACACCGTAACTGATGCAGTAATCACAGTGCCGGCATATTTCAATGATGCACAACGTCAAGCAACAAAAGAAGCGGGCGAAATTGCCGGTCTCAACGTGTTGCGTATTGTTAACGAGCCAACTGCAGCAGCACTTGCATACGGTTTGGATAAGGGAGATAAAGAACAAACAATTTTAGTATTCGACCTTGGTGGTGGAACGTTCGACGTTTCACTTCTTGAAATCGGAGATGGCGTTGTAGAAGTTAAAGCCACAAATGGCGATAACGTTCTTGGTGGCGATGACTGGGATCAAGCACTTGTTGATTTCCTAGTTAAAACTTTTGCCGCAAAAACCGGAATGGATTTAACAAAAGATAAGATGGCGATGCAACGCGTTCGTGAAGCTGCTGAAAAAGCAAAGATCGAACTCTCATCATCACAACAAACTTCAATCAATCTGCCATACATAACAGTAGATTCCGAAAAGAATCCATTGTTCTTGGACGAAACTATTACTCGCGCACAATTCCAAGGAATGACTGCCGACCTTCTCGAACGCTGCAAGAAGCCTTTCCAATCCGTACTGAAGGATGCCGGAATTCCAATTGCAGATATCGATCACGTAGTTCTCGTTGGTGGTTCAACACGTATGCCAGCAGTCGTAGATTTAGTTCGCGATTTAACTGGTGGAAAAGAACCTAATAAGGGCGTAAATCCAGATGAAGTTGTAGCTGTAGGTGCTGCACTACAAGCTGGTGTTCTAAAGGGTGAAGTTAAAGACGTTCTACTTCTAGATGTAACACCACTATCTCTTGGTATTGAAACCAAGGGTGGCGTTATGACCAAGTTGATCGAACGCAACACAACTATCCCAACCAAGCGTTCTGAAATCTTCACAACTGCTGATGACAATCAGCCAGCCGTGCAGATCCAAGCCTTCCAAGGTGAGCGTGAAATGGCTGCTTATAACAAGCGCCTAGGCATGTTCGAATTAACCGGGATTGCGCCAGCACCACGCGGGGTTCCACAAATCGAAGTTACTTTTGATATTGATGCCAACGGAATTGTTCATGTTGCTGCAAAAGATCTAGGTACCGGCAAAGAACAGTCAATGACAATCACAGGTGGTTCGGCTCTTTCCAAAGAAGAGATTGATCGCATGATGAAGGATGCCGAAGCACATGCTGACGAAGATAAGGCGCGTCGTGATGAAGCAGAAGTTCGCAACACCGGCGATTCACTTGTCTATCAAACTGAGAAGTTCTTAAAGGACAACGCAGAAAAATTCACTGAAGGCGAAAATGCTACTAAGAGAGAAGAAGTCGAAACTGCAATCGCAGATTTGAAGAAGTCTCTTGAAGGTAATGATCTCCCAGCAATCAAGAGTGCAACTGAAAAAGTTAGTGAACTAAGTCAACAACTTGGTGCCGCACTCTACGCAGCTAACGCCGCACAAGCCGAAACACCAAAGGCTGATGACGGAGTTCAAGATGCCGAGATCGTTGAAGAGAACTAATGACCGATAACTCCGTACCAGAGAGCTCTGAAGAGGAGCTCTCTGCTGCAGTAGATGAAGCGTTAGCTGATGTTCCGGTCGATGAGATCGCAACGTTAACTTCTGATCTGCAGCGCCTACAAGCCGAGTATGCAAATTATCGCAAGCGCGTTGATCGTGATCGATTAACTGCACACGAAATTTCAACCTCACTAGTTATTGCTGAACTTTTACCAGTTCTAGATGACATTGCCCGGGCAGAAGCTCATGGCGAACTCACTGGTGGTTTCAAATCAGTTGCAGACCAACTTGAAGCGGTCACAACCAAATTAGGTTTAACTAAGTTTGCAGATGTTAATGTGCCCTTTGATCCAATGATTCACGAGGCGCTAATTCACACAACATCTCCTGATGTGAAAGAGACAACCGCAACTCAAATTCTTCAACCAGGTTATAAATTCAAGGAACGAGTAATTCGCCCTGCGCGCGTTGCTGTTACCGACCCAGAAGAATCCGCTAATTAACGATGGCAGCCAAGGATTTATACGAGAAGGATTTGTATTCAATCCTTGGCGTCAAAAAGACAGATAACGAGGCTGCCGTAAAAAAGCAGTATCGCAAACTGGCTAGAGAGCTGCACCCCGATAAAAATAAAGGGGATAAGAAGCTAGAAGATCGCTTTAAGGAAGTTTCTGAAGCATACGAAGTCCTTTCGGATACTAAGAAGCGCGCTGAGTATGACGAGATGCGCGAAGCCTTTAAATCAGGCCGAGTTCCCAATGGCGGATTCCAAGGTGGATTCCAAGGCGCGGATTTCTCTGACATGTTTGGCGGCGGTGGCACACCACAAGATATTTTTAGCACGCTCTTTGGTGGCGCACGCGGACCACGTAAAGGTGCGGATCTAAGTTCTGAAACCACAATTTCATTTAGAGATTCAGTTTTTGGAACTGAACTTAATTTAAAACTAGCACCAAGCAGTTCTTCGCCAAGCACCGTTTCAACGAGAGTGCCAGCAGGGATTAATGATGGTGCTCGGATTAAATTAAAAGGACGTGGTGCGCCAGGTCAAGGCGGACCAGGGGATTTATACATAACCGTGCATGTAGTAAAACATCCAGTATTCACTCGGAAAGATTTACATCTCAACATGGCCTTGCCTGTAACTTTTACTGAAGCCACACTTGGTGCGGATATTAAAGTTCCAACACTAGATGGCGATGAAGTAACTGTTCGAATTGCACCAGGAACACCTAACGGCCGGATACTTCGAGTTAAAGGCCGCGGCATTGCAAGTCCGAAAGGAACTGGCGATCTATTAATAACCGTTGATGTAGTAATTCCACAACGTGTTGACGGTAAAGCGAAAGCCGCGCTAGAAACTTTTGCCGAGGAGACAAAAGATTTTAATCCTAGGAGCGATCTTGCTCAGAAAGCCCGTGCCTAATGAGCAATCAAGAACATACTGATGATGAAGCAGTTTATGTAATTTCTATTGCATCGCAACTCTCTGGCATGCATCCGCAAACCCTTAGACAATATGACCGAATGGGCCTTGTCTCGCCAGGTCGCGCTTCAGGTCGCGGACGTCGCTATTCACTGCTCGACATCGCTTCCTTAAGAAACATCCAAAGGTTGGTTGGCGAAGGAATAAATCTCGCTGGAATTAAGAAGATCATGGAATTGGAATCAGCCATCGCATCTATGGCTGTGGAAGTAGCGAAATTACGAACCGAGGTAGATGCCCTAATTGAGGCAAACCCGCCTAAATCACTGGTTCTGAAGGATCGGCAAACGATCGTTGTCTATAAAGAAGAACGCTAAAGTTCGCAGATGAACTCACACGAACTATTAAAAGATCAGATCTTAAAAAAAGCAGTTGTGCACGGAAAAGTTATTTTATCTTCCGGTAAAGAAGCCGATTATTATGTTGATCTTCGCCGAGTAACTCTTGATGCCGTTGCAGCGCCACTAGTTGGCGAAGTCATGTTAGATCTAACTAAAGATTTGGATTTCGAAGCGGTTGGTGGTTTAACTCTTGGCGCCGATCCAGTTGCAACAGCGATGATGCATGTTGCTGCGCAACGCGGTCGAGTTTTGGATTCATTCGTTGTTCGTAAAGCTGAAAAAGCTCATGGTCTACAACGCAGAATTGAAGGGCCAGATGTTAAGGGTCGCCGTGTCTTGGCAGTTGAAGATACTTCAACAACTGGCGGTTCAGTTATGACGGCAGTTGAAGCACTTAAAGAGGCCGGCGCAATAGTTGTAGGAGTTGCTGTAATTGTTGAACGCGGCGCCGCACCTCTAATAAAAGAAAATGGTTTGGAATACTTAGCGGCCTACCAACTTGCAGATTTAGGTTTATAAAACCTTTTTAACTTAAATGTTTGCGAGTACGCCACTCTTTAAATACTTCAAGAGCGAGTGGCAAAATAGTTATAACAGCAATACCCAAAATTATGTAAGTTAAGTATTTACTAATTACATCTGCGAATTGTTTTCCAACTGCGTAGCCACCCCAGATTAAGACTTGGGTCCAAATCAATGCACCAACAACATTCCAAAAAGCGAAAGTCTTAAATGGAATACGGATCATTCCGGAAATTGGATTTACCAGCCCGCGAACGACCGGCACAAAACGTCCAAGAACAATCGCTTTTCCGTGACCGTACTTACCAACCCACTTTTCAGCAGAATTCAATTTATCCGGCGAAAAGAGTTTTGAATTCGGGCGATTGAAAATACGAACACCGAAATGCCAGCCAAGGAAGTGGCCAAGTTGGGATCCAATAATTGCCGCGATCGGCGCTCCAATAGCTAATTCGACAATTGAGAAGTGATGCGCGCCTGCAGGCACACCAATGCCGGCTGCGAAGAGCCCACCACTTATGAGGAGGGTGTCCCCAGGTAGACCGATGATCAGCGGCAGGCTGGTCTCAATAAAGAGGATCCCGAAGGCGATCGCCAGGGCGTAGGTGCTGCTGAGTGCGCTCGTGATATTTATGAAGCTCATAGGGAGACGAATATACCTATTTATTTGCTTCTCCCCACGGTTCTATGTGTAACCTTTCACCTCTATCGGGGCTTACTGGCTCTGAGTTCAGTACAACCGACAGCTCAATAAAAGAGTGTTCACCGACGCACACCAAATAGGAGATCCTTGTGGCAAATCTGGTCCATGTAACTGGTTCCAACCTGACCTACGTATATATCGTTCTTGGCATATCGCTAGTGGCCCTGGCTATTGCCTATGCCCTTCGCGCCCAAGTATTGGCAGCCAGCGAAGGCACAGCCAAGATGCAAGAGATTGCCGCCGCCGTTCAAGAAGGCGCCGCAGCATATTTAAATAGACAGTTCAAAACCCTCTCCTACTTTGTAGCGATTGTTTTCTTCTTATTGTTCGCACTTCCAGGACACGCAGATATACGTATTGGTCGTTCAATATTCTTTCTAATTGGCGCCGCGTTTTCCGCAGGTGTTGGTTACAACGGAATGTGGCTTGCAGTGCGTGCAAACGTTCGCGTCGCTGAAGCAGCTCGCCAAAAGTCGGCTGAAAACGCCGTGAAGATTGCTTTCAGAACTGGTGGCGTTGTTGGTATGACAACTGTTGGACTAGGACTTCTTGGTGCATCACTTGTTGTTGCGATTTACCATGAGAACGCCCCTTCAGTTCTTGAAGGTTTTGGTTTTGGCGCTGCAATGCTCGCGATGTTCATGCGCGTAGGTGGCGGTATTTTCACAAAGGCAGCAGATGTTGGCGCTGACTTAGTTGGAAAAGTTGAACAAGGTATTCCAGAAGATGACCCACGTAACCCGGCAACCATTGCAGATAACGTCGGCGATAACGTTGGTGACTGCGCCGGTATGGCAGCAGATCTCTTTGAATCATATGCAGTAACTCTTGTTGCCGCACTAATTCTTGGTAAAGCTGGATTTGGTGACGCTGGCTTGATTTATCCATTGATTGTTCCTGCAATTGGAATTCTTACCGCAATCATCGGAATCTTTATTACCCGACTTCGTTCAACAGATAAGTCGGCAATGCAGGCAATTAACCGCTCATTCTTTATGTCTGCGGTTATCTCAGCAGTACTTGTTGCCTTTGCAACTTACACATACTTACCTTCAACACTTAAGCAGATGTCAGGCTTGACTACTGAAGCGGCAAACGCTGGTGTTAATCCACGCTTATTCGCAATCGGTTCGGTACTTATTGGAATCGTTCTTGCAGCTGCAATTCAATTACTTACTGGTTTCTTCACCGAAGTTGGTAAGCGCCCAGTTAACGATGTTGCAGGTTCATCAAAGACTGGTGCCGCAACCGTAATTTTGGCTGGTATTTCTGTTGGTTTTGAATCAGCTGTTTACTCAGCACTTCTTATCGCAGCAGCAGTATTTGGCGCCTTCTTACTGGGAGGCGGCTCAATTGTTCTTTCGCTATTCGCAGTAGCGCTCGCAGGTACTGGTCTCCTTACAACTGTAGGCGTAATTGTTGCGATGGATACCTTCGGACCGATTTCAGATAACGCACAAGGTATCGCTGAAATGTCTGGCGATGTTAAAGGCGAAGGCGCGAAGATTCTTACTTCACTTGATGCAGTTGGTAATACAACAAAGGCAATCACAAAAGGTATTGCAATTGCTACCGCAGTTCTTGCAGCAACAGCTCTCTTTGGTGCATTCACTGATGCAATCAAACTTGCTGTACTAGATGCAGGTAAAACACTTTCCGATCAAGCGGTTGTCGATGTTGCAAACCCTCGGAACTTGGTTGGTTTGATTATTGGAGCAGCGGTTGTATTCATGTTCTCTGGACTTGCAATCAACGCGGTGTCTCGCGCAGCAGGTGCCGTTGTAAATGAAGTTCGTGAACAATTCAGACTGCACCCAGGAATTATGAAGGGTACTGAAAAACCAGAATACGGTCGCGTAGTTGATATTTGTACTCGTGATTCATTGCGTGAACTCGCAACACCAGGATTGCTTGCTGTAATGGCACCAATCGCAGTTGGATTCGGTTTAGGTGTTGGTGCACTTGGTGCATACCTTGCCGGCGCAATCGGTACCGGAACCTTAATGGCGGTATTTCTTGCTAACTCAGGCGGTGCTTGGGATAACGCTAAGAAGATGGTTGAAGATGGACACCACGGCGGTAAGGGATCTGATGCACATCACGCAACAATTGTTGGTGACACTGTAGGAGATCCATTTAAAGATACTGCTGGTCCGGCGATCAACCCACTAATTAAGGTTATGAACTTGGTTGGTTTGCTGATCACGCCAGCAATTGTTGGCTTCTCATTAAATGGCCATCACTTGCTATCTAAATCCGTTGCACTCCTTGCAACGCTTGTGATTGTTGGTGCACTTGTGCGCAACCGTCGCGCATCCACCGCGATCGCATAACCCCAGGCTTATTACTTCCCTAATGGCCCTAAGGTAACTCGGTATGAAACTTGTAATCGTTGAGTCCCCTGCGAAGGCGCGCAAAATTGGCGGCTTCTTGGGGGATGACTACGTTGTCGAAGCTTCAGTCGGGCACATTAGAGATTTGCCACAACGAGCTGCCGATATCCCGAAGGAATATAAGAAGATTGCCTGGGCCAAAGAGGGCGTAAATATTGAAGAAGATTTCGAACCGTTATATGTAATTAACCCAGATAAAAAAGCGAAGGTAAACGAGCTTAAAGCGCTCATGAAAGATGCCGACGAACTTATTCTGGCAACGGACGAGGACCGCGAAGGTGAAGCAATCGCCTGGCACTTGATTGAAGTTCTGCGCCCAAAAATTCCAATTCGGCGAATGGTTTTTCATGAGATTACAAAAGATGCCATTCAAAAGGCAGCGAATGAAACTCGCGATTTAGATTATCGATTAGTTGATGCTCAAGAAACGAGACGAGTTCTAGACCGGCTATTTGGTTACCGTCTTTCACCGGTGTTGTGGAAGAAAGTTATGCCGCGCATTTCTGCAGGCCGGGTGCAATCTGTTGCGACAAGGTTGATCGTGGAACGCGAACGCGAACGAATGGCATTTATATCTTCAAAATGGTGGGATCTGACCGCAACCTGTGAAGCAGGTTTTAGCGCACGTTTACTTTCACTTGATGGCAAGCGCGTTGCAGCCACAAATGATTTTGATGAGAACGGTGGTTTGAAAGAGAAGAACGCCCAAAACATTTTGCTACTTGATGAGGCCGCTGCAAACGAACTTGTTCAATCCCTGCAGGGCAAGTCATTACTCGTAAAGTCCACGGAAGAATCCCCGCGTACCGAACGCCCTAAAGCACCATTTACAACTTCAACAATGCAACAAGATGCCGGGTCCAGACTTGGTTGGGGCGCCCAATTAACAATGCGCGTTGCGCAACGTTTATATGAAAATGGTTACATCACTTACATGCGTACCGATTCGGTAACGCTTTCTGCGGCGGCAATTGAATCTGCGCGCAAGAGTGCAAAAAGTTTATATGGCGCCGAATACGTACCAGATGTTCCAAGAGTTTATGAAGGTAAAAGTAAGAATGCGCAAGAAGCACACGAAGCAGTTCGCCCAGCCGGTGATGATTTCAGAACCCCTGGTGAACTCGCACCAGAATTATCACGCGATGAATTTGCGCTTTACGATTTAATTTGGAAACGCACCATTGCTTCACAAATGGCGGATGCCAAGAAAATGCAGATGCGCGTTGACTTTGATGTTGAAACTAAAGCTGGCGGTGCAGCAATATTTCGCGCAAACGGATCGGTCGTAACCTTTCCTGGCTTCTTAGCCGCATATGAAGAAATTACCGATGAGAAAGACGATACCGAGGACGATTCCAAACGCCTGCCACCAATGGCTGTTGGCGATTCGATCAAAGTAACCAATTACAGTTGTGAAGGCCATGAAACAAAGCCACCAGCTCGCTATACCGAACCAACCCTCGTTAAGAAGTTGGAAGAGCTAGGTATTGGACGTCCCTCAACTTTCGCTTCAATTATGAGCACCATTCAAGATCGAGGTTACGTTTCTAAACGGGGCCGAGCCCTTGTTCCAACTTTTCTAGCATTTTCCGTAACCGGACTTCTCGAACAACACTTCGGAAAGCTTGTCGATTACGAATTTACCGCGTCAATGGAAGAAGATTTAGATCGAATTGCAAATGGCGAAGAAGATCGCGTTGCATGGTTAACCAGATTTTTCTTTGGCACTGAAGGTAACCCAGGTCTTGAAGCACTAGCAGCAGACCTTGGCGCAATTGATGCACAACAAATTAATACCATGAAGATGGGCGATGACATTGAAATTCGCGTTGGTCGATTTGGTGCATATGTTCAACAAGGTTTGGGCGATGCACGAAAGTTTGCAAACATTCCAGAGACCATGGCACCAGATGAACTCACACTTCAAGTTGCAATGGATTTGCTAGCCCAACCATCTGGAGAGCGCGAACTCGGAGTACACCCAACGTCGGGGCTGCCATTGCTTGCAAAGTCTGGCCGATTTGGTCCATATGTAACTGAAGTTTTCCGAGAACCAGAAATGGTTGTAGATAAGAAAACTGGCGAACTCAAGAAACCTCGCAAGAAGAAGGATGCACCTAAACCAAAGACAGCATCTCTACTTTCTACGATGACGCTAGATACGATCACAATTGATGATGCACTTAAGTTGATGTCCTTACCGCGCGAACTCGGGGAATATCTAGAAGTACCCGTGACGGTACAAAATGGTCGTTATGGTCCTTACTTGATGCACGGTACTGATTCCAGAACACTAACTTCAGAAGATCAATTATTTGCTATTACTTTGGATGAAGCGATTGAACTTTACAAACAACCAAAGATCAGGCGACGTGGTGTTGCCAAACCGCCACTAAAAGATTTAGGTGTTGATCCAACAACTCAAAAAGCAGTTCTTGTTAAAGATGGCCGTTTTGGAATTTACGTCACGGATGGCGAAACAAACGCCACACTTCGCCGCGGTGACACTTTGGAATTTCTAACACTTGAACGGGGCATGGAGTTGCTAGCAGGTCGCCGAGCTTGGGAAGCCGAAAACGGTGGGGCAACCCGCGTTAAGAAGAGTTCAAAACGTGCGAAGAAGAGCGCGCCATCGCTTACAAAAAATACTGTTAAAGCCACCGGCAGCCCTAAAACCAAGAAAAAAGCAGCGTCCGGTAAGAGCAAGACCGCTGCCACCCCTGGCGTCTAGGCTTAACTCATGTCGCAATCATTGCCATACCCAGGGGCGCCGGCGCAATCCGATACCCGCAGCGTTTTGGCAATCCCAGCATTTCGCAAACTCTGGAAATCAATGGCCTTCTCTTCATTTGGAGATTGGTTAGGTTTATTAGCAACTACCGCAATGGCGCAAGAACTTTCTGGTGGAAATTACAAGAAGGCAAACTTTGCAATTGCAGGAGTCTTCATTGTTCGCTTATTACCTGCCGTTTTTCTAGGACCGATTGCTGGTGTTATTGCTGATCGCTTCGATCGCAGAAGGCTAATGATTGTCTGCGATATTTTACGTTTTGGTTTATATCTTTCAATTCCACTCGTAGGAAATTACTTCTGGCTTTACACCGCTACCGTACTTGTTGAAGCAGTGACGCTCTTCTGGTCACCGGCAAAAGAAGCCTCGGTACCTAATTTAGTTCCCAAAAATAAGTTGGAATCTGCAAACCAAGTTTCCCTTCTCGCCGCTTACGGAACCGCTCCAGTAGCAGCGGTCGTCTTCTCTTTGTTGGCGCTGTTCTCGGGCGGGCTCACAAAACTTATTCCTTCAAAGTTTGCATCTACTGCAGATCTTGGGCTTTACATAGATGCTATTTCATTTTTATATACCGCCTGGGTTGTCTATCAATTAAAAGAGATTCCAAAAGGTGCTTCAAGTAAGGCTTCCGTAAATGAGAATATCGGGCGGTCCTTGCTCGATGGTTTTAAGTTTGTTAGTGGCTCTAAAGTTATTCGTGGTTTAGTTTTTGGCATGCTCGGAGCATTCTTTGCAGCCGGCGCAGTTATTGGTTTGGCCCGAACTTTTGTTGGCGATCTAAATGCTGGTGATGCCGCCTACGGAATATTGTTCGGCGCAGTTTTTGCCGGTCTTGCAATTGGAATTTCTGCTGGCCCTAAAGTTTTTGCGCAATTCTCTCGGCGAAGAATATTTGGTGCCGGACTTACGATCTCATCGTTCTTTTTAGTGATCCTGGCACTCATCTCTAACCTCATTTTGGCACTTGGATTTACTGTGTTGCTTGGGGCATTCGCGGGCGTATCTTGGGTATCTGGCTTCACAATGCTTGGACTAGAAGTTGAAGATGAAGTTAGAGGGCGCACCTTTGCCTTCGTTCAATCACTAATTCGAATTTCACTAGTAGCTGTTCTTGCTATTGCTCCAGTTATTGCCGCCGCTATTGGCAAACACACCTTTCATTTCCATAAAGTAGAAGTTACTTATAACGGCGCAGCCTTCACTATGTTTGCCGCCGGACTAATTGGCATGGCAGTCGGAATCATTTCTTATCGCCAAATGCGAGATCGGCCAACAGTTTCACTTTGGTCAGATGTTGTAGCGGCTTTTCGCGGTGAACTTGGTGGAATTACCGGAGCAACTCATGCCGGAATATTTATCTCATTCGAAGGTGGCGAAGGTTCGGGTAAATCAACTCAGACCAAACTTCTCAAGACTTATTTGGAATCAATCGGCGAATCAGTCGTCTTAACTCGCGAACCTGGTGGCACACCACTTGGCGATAAGCTGCGCGATATTTTATTGGATACCAAGACCGGAAACATTTCCCCGCGTGCTGAAGCGTTAATGTATGCAGCAGATCGGGCCAACCATATTTATTCTTTGATCAGACCAGCGCTAGGGCGTGGTGATGTAGTAATAACCGATCGCTATTTAGATTCCTCAATTGCTTATCAAGGTGCCGGAAGAATTTTGCAGCCTGCTGAAGTTGCTCGGATATCCCGATGGGCTACCGAAAATCTAGTTCCAACCCTCACCATTATTTTAGATTTACCTGCTGAAATTGGCCTAGGTAGATTAGTTTCGCAAGATCGCTTAGAAGCCGAACCACTGGCATTTCACGAGCGGGTTCGTCAAGAATTTTTGAACTTAGCTAACGTTGATCCAGAACGCTATTTAGTTATTGATGGAACTCAGAATATCGAAGCAATAAATTCTCAAATTGTTGAACGAGTGCGCGAAATATCATTACTTAAGATCAATCAAAGCGATAAAAGTAAGTCTAAGAAATTTAGAAGCTAATGTCAGTTTTTGACTCACTAATCGATCAGGATCACGTAGTAACCGTTTTAACCGAGGCTGTTCGTGCTTCGAAAGAAAAAGATAACGCAACTCAAGAAATGACACACGCTTGGCTTTTTACCGGACCGCCAGGATCTGGTCGAAGTAATACCGCAGTCGCCTTTGCGGCCGCCTTACTTTGTGAAAGTGGTGGCTGCAATAATTGTTTAAATTGTCGAACCGCCATCGCAGGCACTCACGCAGATATTGAACTCATTGAAACAGAAGGTCTATCAATCAAGATAGATGAGATTCGAGAATTAATAACGAGAGCGTCTTGGAGTCCATCAGTGGGCGGCTATCGGGTAGTTGTCATTGAAGATGCCGATCGGCTAACCGAATCAGCCGCTAATGCACTCCTTAAAGCCATTGAAGAGCCTGGACTGCGAACCGTCTGGCTTTTGTGCGCCCCAAGTGCCACCGATGTTCTACCAACAATCCGCTCACGCACTAGAAGCATTGTTCTTCGTACGCCCTCAACCAACGCAGTTGCGAAACTGCTCGAAGGTGAAGATATAAATGCAACCATGGCGAATTTTGCAGCGCGGGCATCACAAGGACATATCGGCCGGGCTCGTCATCTCGCGCTAAATGAAGATGCACGCAACAGGAGAACGGCAATTCTTAAATTGTCTCTTCTAATCACCGATGTCGCCTCCGCGTTTAAGGCAGCACAAGTTTTAGTGGATGCTGCAAAACTAGAGGCAGAAGAAGAATCAGAACGGCGAGATGATACTGAATTAAAGAATTTGAAAGAAGCTTGGGGTCAGCAAGGTTCTAGATTGACGCAAGGCGGTTCCAAAGTTGTCAAGGAATTAGAGAAGGAACAGAAATCACGATCAACTCGCATGGTGCGAGATTTTCTAGACCGCGCGCTTCTCGACATAGCCACCTTGTATCGAGATGTACTGCTAGTTCAATCAAATTCAAATGATTCACTAATCAACATTGATCTCGTTTCGGAAATCCAAACGGTAGCAACTGCCACAAGTCCAGAATCTACTTTGAAGAAACTAGAAGCAATTATGGTGGCCCGAACAAATCTTTCGCATAATGCAGCGCCACTTCTCACCGTAGAGGCGTTAATGGTTCAATTGAAGTGAGAACTAGGCAGAGACTTGTAATTGCGGTTTTCACTTGCTTAGCAGTTCTACTTTCGGGAACATTTGCAATTCGAAATTACAATACCCACAACTATTCAGCCAGTTACTTTCAAAACCAAAGATTGAAATGGTTACCTTGTAACGATAATTACGAGTGCACTTCATTTAAGGTACCGGTGGATTACGCCCACATAGATAACCAAGTATTTACTCTGCAAGTTATCCGCCACCTGGCAACTGACCAAAAACAACGGCTCGGTTCCCTCTTTGTAAACCCTGGGGGCCCTGGTGGTTCGGCCCTGAACTATGCGTATAACGCTGACAATATCGTTTCAAAAGCCATCTACGATAAATATGACATCGTTGGATTTGATCAGCGTGGTGTGAATCAGTCTGATCCGATCCGTTGTCTGGACGACAAGGATGAAGATAAATTCCTATCAAGTGATGGCAAGGCAAAGAACGCAGAAGAAGTACGGGCACTTGACGCACAAGCTGTAAATTTTGCGAATAAATGTTTCCTTGCCGCTGGGGTGCGATTGGGCCATGTGAGCACACTTGAAGGCGCTCGGGATATGGATTTACTTCGTCAACTTCTTCATGAGCAGAAGTTAAATTATCTTGGCAAGAGTTACGGAACTTACCTAGGAACTCTTTATGCAAAACTTTTTCCAGAAAATGTCGGGCGAATGATTTTGGATGGCGCCGTTGACCCAAATGTTTCAATAAGAGATCAAAACTTAGTTCAGGCAATTGGATTCGATACGGCGCTAAATGATTATCTAAAGTCACAAAACCAATACAAATTGGCTGACGTAACAAGACTAATTGAGGCTGCAGGAAGAAATCCGCTAAAAGATTCTGGCAATCGCCCTCTGACACAAGCACTACTTATTACAGCGCTTGCCGAATCTCTATACAACAATTTAACTGGCTGGCCAAAATTAACTAAAGCGCTCACTCAAGCGAAAATGCAAGGCAAACCGGATCTTTTATTGGAAATCGCTGATACTTACAATGGACGAAATCCAGATGGAACTTTTCGAGATAATCAAAATGACATTAGCATCATGATTACCTGTGCGGATTGGATTGAAAAGCGTTCGACTTCAGAGATCCAGGCGGATGCAATAAATTTCGCTAAAGCGGCGCCAACCTTCGGGCCCTTTTTGGCATATTCCGGTTTAACTTGTCACCATTGGAAATCAAAACCAGCAGCCCCACCTCACAAAATTTCGATAAATACCAAATCAACAATTGTTGTAATTGGAATTACCAAAGATCCGGCAACGCCATATGTTTGGGCCAAGGGTCTTACCCAGGCACTCACAAACTCGATTCTGCTGACATATGACGGCGAGGGACATACTGGTCACAATCGTGGCAACTCTTGTATCGATCGCCAGGTTGATAGCTATTTTCTAACGGGAAAACTGCCACCCAGAGGGCTGATCTGCGGGGCAAGTGGTAATTAGCACCTCTGCAGATACGGCATTATTTCCCTATGCGCTTAGACCATGTCTCATATGTAACGTCTCATGATCAACTCTCCGACACAGTTCAACGACTCGGTGCCAGACTTTCCGGAACTTTTGTAGACGGTGGAATTCATCCCCGCTTTGGTACTCGTAACTTTACGATGCCACTCAAGAACGGTCACTATTTAGAAGTTGTTTGTCCCCTTGATCATCCAGCAGCAGATTCTTCACCATTTGGTAAAGCTGTTTCCAAGAAAGCAAAAGAAGGTGGCGGTTGGTTAACTTGGGTTTTCTCAACAGCAGATGTTGCACCTATCGAAGAAAAATTTGGTCGTAAGGCTGTCGAAGGTCACCGACTACGTCCAGATGGAACAGATTTAAAATGGAAGCAAATTGGCGTAATTGAAATTTCAGAATCACCAGAATTACCATTCTTTATTCAATGGTTAACTTCAGATCACCCTTCAACAGATTCTGGCGCTGCATCTTCAATAAAAAAGATTGAAATTGCATCAGCAGCGCAACTCGATGAATCTTGGTTCAAGGCAGAAATATTTAACGGCCTTGGCGAAGTTGAAGTTTCTTGGGCTGATATCTCGGCCAACGATGGCGAAAATGGAATTGTTGCAGTAGAACTTGAAACACCTTCTGGAGTTGTTCGCATCGACTAGAACCAACCAGTAATTGTTTATTTTTATGAGTGCTAGCACCATGCCTACGGAATTTTGCTAAATTTCTAAGAACTAAACTTCTTAAATGAGTGTCCAGTTAACCCACCCAAAACTTATCCAAGGCGGAATGGGCATTGCAGTTTCATCGTGGAAATTGGCGAAGAGCGTTTCAGAAGCCGGCCAACTTGGAGTTGTTTCCGGAACGGCGATTGATTCAGTACTCGTGCGCCGATTACAAGATGGCGATCTATCAGGCCATATGCGCCGCGCTCTTTCATGCTTTCCTGATCAAGTGTTCGCTCTGGAAATATTAAAGCGCTACTTCAAAGAATTTGGCCGAGTGAGCAATGAAAGTTACTTGACCGCGCCTAAATTAAGTTTGCATCCGCAGGATTTTGCTACCCAACTATTGGTTGCCGCTAGTTTCGTCGAAGTATGGCTAGCCAAAGAAGGCCACGATGGATTGGTTGGCATTAACTTTTTAGAGAAAGTTCAATTAGCAACTCCGGCATCGGTATACGGCGCAATTTTGGCAGGCGCAGATTACATAATCATGGGTGCTGGGATTCCAAGTGAATTGCCGGCCCTAATAACTTCTTTAACAAATGGCTCGCCAACAACTCTTTCAATCGACGTCGATGGCGCAACCAAGAAATATGTTTTGCGATTTGATCCCGCATTGATCAAAGGTGTTGATAGTTCAAAATTTTCCCGACCAAAATTTTTAGCAATTATTTCTTCACATGCGCTGGCTGCATATTTAAATCGTGATGAGCAAACTCGCCCTGATGGTTTCATTGTGGAAGGCCCAACAGCCGGTGGACACAATGCACCACCTCGAGGACAAACTCCGGTAGGACCAGATGGTCAATCGCAATTTACCGATAGAGATTTAGCTGACTTAACTAAAGTTGCAGCAATCGGTCTACCTTTTTGGCTTGCAGGCGGCTATGCAACTCCAGAGAAATTAGAAGAAGCAATTTCACTCGGTGCAGTCGGAGTTCAGGCAGGTTCGATATTTGCGTTGGCAAATGAATCTGGTTTTACCTCTGAACTAAAAACAGAAGTTCTTCATGAGATTTCTAGTGGAACTGTCGAAATAAGAACGGATCCAACTTCCTCATCTACTGGTTTTCCTTTCAAAGTGGTCAGCGTTCCTGGTTCGTTAAGTGATTTGGCTAATTATGAAGAGCGCCCACGCCTTTGCGATCTTGGTTATTTACGCGTGCCCTTTGAAAGAACAGGCAAAGGAATTGGATACCGTTGTTCTGCCGAACCAAGTAACACATATATTTTTAAGGGCGGCGCTGACACAGATCTTGAAGGCACTAAATGTCTATGTAATGCCCTTATGACAAATATCGGGCTGGGTCAGATACGGCCAGATGGTTATAAAGAATTGCCACTAGTCACTCTGGGCTCTGACACAACAGCAGAGCGGGAGTTGTTGCTTAAATATCCAACAGGCTGGAGCGCAAAGCAAGCGGTGGAATATCTGCTTGGGACGGTGGTTGATTAAGATAGACAGGTGAGACTCAAATTAGCAATCGCTCTTTCACGATTCGCGGGCCTCTTATCCAGAAAAATTTTAGGTAAATCAGGTGAAACTATCCCTGGTCGAATCCTTCTAATTCTTTATCCAAAAGCTTTGGTTGCCCTCGCAAAGAATCGCAACATTATTTTAGTTTCGGGCACCAACGGAAAAACTTCAACAACAAGGGCTTTAACCAAAATAGTTTCAACACTTGGTAAAACAGTCTCCAATTCCACCGGCTCAAATTTAGACCGGGGCGCTGCAACAACACTCATGACTAAATCAGAATATGCAGTTCTAGAAGTAGATGAGCTTCATCTAATCCGATTGATAGCGCAGACCAACCCTAAAATTGTGTTGCTGTTAAATCTTACAAGAGATCAACTTCATCGGATGCATGAAGTCAAGCGCGTGGCCGATCGGTGGCACGAAGCTGTTGCAGGCGCAACGCAGACGGTATTTGTTGGGGACGTTGATGATCCATTCGTTAACTACGCGCTCTCAGCAAGTTCTAACTCAATTCGTGTTTCTTTTGGCGGGCGCAAACATAGCGATGCCGCAGTTTGTCCTTCGTGTGGCATTTATTTGAAATGGAACAAAAATAACTACAAATGCCGTTGTGGGTTTACTAATACTGACGCCGATATAACTCTTGAACCAGCCTCGGCCGCAGCTCGAAATGCCGAGTTAGCAAATATTGTCGGGAAAGAACTTGGCGCGAAAGTTGTAAAAATCAACCCAGCCGATCTCGAACGTTCATTCACAAAGTCTTACTCTGGTATCAGCGCGAAGATTAGATTGACCAAAAATCCTGCCTCCTGGACTGAAGCGCTATCTGGAGTTTCTGGGGACGATGTAATTCTTATCCTTAATGCCCGCCAAGTTGATGGAATAGATACCTCCTGGTTGTGGGATGTTTCATTTGATAAATTGCATGGCAAGCGAGTTGTTGTGTGCGGCGAACGTGCCTTGGATATGGCCTATCGATTGCACGTGCAAGGTATTGAAAGCGCGGTAACAACTAGTTTTAAAGAAGCAATTGAAAAATTTAACGGCTCATCTAGCGTCGAAGTTCTAGCGGCGTATACCGCTTTCCACGGTTTGGTAAATGCATGAGCCAAATTAGAATCGTAAGAATTCATAATGAATTACTTGGGACATATGGCGATCAAGGCAATGCAGATGTCTTAACATTTCGTGCGAAGTTTCATGGCATTACCGCGTCAATAATTGATATTTCATATAATGATTTACTCCCAACTAACGGCGATATCTATCTTCTTGGTGGCGCGGAAGATGCTGCGCAAATTTTAAGTTTAGAAGCGCTACGTCGTGATGATATTTTGCAAGGCGCGATAGAGCGGGGCGCTGTAGTGCTTGCAGTTTGCGCCGGGTTCCAAATCATCGGCAATAGCTTTTGGGCGAATGGGCAAGAAGTCGAAGGTCTCGGATTACTAGATGTGAAAAGCGTGCCAGGTAAGAAGAGATTTGTCGGTGATGTGAAATCAAAGTCAACTGTTCTGGGTTTGGAACTAACCGGCTTTGAAAACCATGCCGGAAAAACAATTCTTGGCAATAATGCAAAACCATTTGCCAAGGTTTCAATTGGTCACGGCAATGGCGATGGAAAATATGACGGAGCAGTCGATGGAAATGTATTTGGAACTTATATGCACGGCCCGATTTTGGCGAGAAACCCAGAATTTGCCGATCTCCTGTTAACTCGTGCAACTGGGCGCAAGTATTCGCAAATTTCTGATCCGCTAGCAACGCAATATGCGACTTGGCGCCGGAAGGTTACAAAATAATTGCTTGAATTATTTAAAGTAATTCCAGCATTTGCCTTAACTGCACTTCTTTTAGCCGTTGTTCCTGGTCAGGGAGTTGCAATGGTGCTTCGGCAAAGTTTGGTTGGTGGTCGACGGGCCGCGTTCTATTCAGTTTTGGGTAATGCATCTGGATTATTGGTTTGGGGCGCTCTGTCTTCAATAGGTTTATCAGCAGTCTTTGCAAAATCACATTTTGCCTTCTCGGTGCTTAAATATTGTGGCGTTGCTTTCCTAACTATTCTTTCAATTCAGACGCTCTGGCAATTACGAAAAGAGTTTGGCAAGTTCGACTTTGATAGCGCAGCTAAAACAAAACTTGGGCCCGCTTATCGCCTGGGACTAATTACTAACTTAACCAATGTGAAAGCGGCAGTTTTTGCCGTTGCATTTATACCCTCCTTTGTTCCAAAGACTTTCTCACTGGGTCTTGGAATATTTCTACTTGCTTGTGTCCAGGCCACAGTTTCTACTCTCTGGTATTCATCATTGATTGCAGTAGTTGATCGCGCTTCGGTTTATCTTGCACGGCCCACAGTGCGACGTGCATTAACTGCAATATCTGCGCTTGGAATCATGGTTCTTGCCATTGGATTAGCGCTAACAAGTCCGCGGTAATTTCACCTAAATTTGTAGGTTACAATTAGCCAGTTGTTGCAACCGCAGCACCACTTATAAGAACCCACTGGCAAGAGCCATGGTTCGCTTGCGAGTCTTAATCTGTGGCACCACGAGACACGCTTGATGTCTCGATTGGTATTTTTATGTCATTTAAAGATTTAGGCATTGCCCCTGCGCTCGTAGCTACGCTCGAGGACCAGGGAATTACATCCCCATTTCCAATTCAAACCGCAACTATTCCCGATGCAATCAAAGGTCGCGATGTTTTAGGTCGTGGACAGACTGGATCCGGTAAAACTTTAGCTTTCGGTCTTTCAATGTTAACTCGCTTAGAAGGTCGCACCGCTAAGCCACATCGCCCACTTGCATTGGTACTTTCACCAACGCGCGAATTAGCAGTTCAAATTTCAGATGTAATCGGACCACTATCTCGCAAAGTTGGTTTAAGTACTCAAGTTGTTGCAGGCGGTCTTTCATATGTTGGCCAAATCAAGGCACTTCGTAGTGGCGTAACAATTCTTGTTGCAACACCAGGACGTTTAATCGACCTTATCGAGAAGAAGCATGTTCAACTCGACGATGTAATGATTACAGTTCTTGATGAAGCCGATCAAATGGCTGATATGGGATTCTTGCCAGTCGTTAAAGATATCCTCGGCCAAACTAAAGATGACGGCCAGCGTTTACTTTTCTCAGCAACTTTAGATCGCGATGTTGATTCGCTAGTAAAGCGTTTCCTCAAAGATCCAATCACGCACTCATTAGAGAATGAAAAATCGCGCTCTGCCGATATGTTGCACCATGTCTTGATCATGGATCAAGGACATAAAGATTTAGTTGCAACACAAATCGCAGCACGTGAAGGTCGCACAATATTCTTCGTTCGTACAAAACATGGTGCTGACAAGCTCGCTGAGAAAATGTTGAAATCTGGCGTTCCTGTTGGAGTACTACACGGTGGAAAATCTCAGGGACAGCGCACCCGCGTTCTTGCCTCATTCAAAGATGGTCGTGCAAGTGCTCTTGTTGCAACAGATGTTGCAGCTCGCGGTATTCACGTTGATGATGTTTCATTGGTAGTTCATGTTGATGCGCCTGCGGATCACAAAGATTATTTACACCGCGCCGGTCGTACAGCTCGTGCTGGTGCAACAGGTGTAGTTGTAACTCTTGCTACCCACAAGCAAAAGCGTGGCATCTTCGGTATTACAAACCGTGCCGGCGTTAAATTATCTGAAGTTTATGTTCGCCCATCTGACCCAGAATTAGTACGTGTTACTGGTTCTCAAGAACCATCTGGTATCCCAGTAATAGTTCCGGCAGAGAAGCCCGGCCGTAATGATCGCGGAAGCCGTGATCGTGGTGACCGTGGTGGATTCCGTCGAGGTCATGCAAGTAACTTTAAAAAGCGCAGTGAAGGTGGTGGACGTCGCAGTGATGATGTTCAATCTGAACAAACAGAGCGCCCGGCACGCAACGATCGTCCATTTAGAACTGAACGAAGTGAAAAACCAGTTCGTTCTTTCCGCGGTGTCACACCGTCAAAGCCAAAGTACGATGACCGGCCAGCGCGTCCAGCTAGTACAGAACGGACAGCGCGTACTGCTAGCACAGAGCGTCCAGCACGCAACGATCGCCCAGTTCGTTCAGAATCTGGCGCTCGGCCAGAACGCACCTTTCGCGCCGATCGTCATCCAAAGGCAGAACGATTTGAAAAATCAGATCGTCCAGCAAAGGTAGATCGCTTTAACGTTGCAAAGAAGAGTTACAAATCTGATTCTCGTCCAGGTACTTCAACTTGGCGCGCAGATGATGAGAAGAGTGATTCGAAATCAGCAAAGCGTCCAGCATTTAAAAAGGCAGATCCAAAGAAGGCGCCAAGTAAATTCTCAAAGTCTGCTCCTAAGAAATTTGCTAAAAAGGCTCCAGTAGCTAAGGGAACTTTTAAGAAGGCTGGACCAAACAAGTCAGCCGGCGGAAAGAAGCCTCGAGTTAAGTAAGTTTAATCTCTCTATCGAATTGGGAGTAATGAGTGCCAGTGTTATGACTGACAACCATTACTCCTTTTTCTTTCTTAATTTCTGCAAGAAGCGCGACTAAATTAAGAACACTGTCCTCATCTTGGGCGCTAAAAGGCTCGTCCAATAAATAGAAATCTGCCTCTTGAATTAGGGCGATTGCCAAACTGACACGTTGTTGCTGGCCAATTGAAAGTTCTGTCACCTTACTTGCCATAATTTCGACTAAGCCGAGGCTTTCAATAATTAAATCAACGTTGAAGCTCCGTCTTTTTTCTGGCAATAAATGAAGAACTTCACCAACACTGTAAGCGAGCGTAAATATCCGGCGTTGTGGCGCGATAGAACGCAGTAGGGCCTGATCCTTAACTTTCATTTCAGAAATATCCGTGCCATTAATCGTTATCTCACCAGAAGTAGGTTTTAACACGCCACCAATTAATTGCAGCAAAGTGGACTTTCCAACACCATTGGATCCAGATAACAGAACTAGTTCGCCCTTTTCCAGTTGCAGATCAAGCTCGTCGAGAACAACGCGGTTTTCACGGTAGAAAGATAGATTCTTTACGTTAATCATGGCTGACCCACTGTGCGCTTCGCAGTCGGAGCAAAATTATCAAGGCAGGTGCGCCGATCAAAGATGTTAAGAGTCCAAGCGGAATTTCATGGGGTTGAAATAAAGTGCGAGATGCTAAATCTGCCAGCATCAAAATTATTGCTCCGATAAGTGCACTAAATGAAAGTGCCCGGCGATGGCTAGGTCCAACTAGTAATCGAACGATATGTGGAACTAATAATCCCAGGAACGCGATTGCGCCAACGGCGCTGACTGCTGGGCCGATCAGTAAGGCGAGGGAAATTATGGCCCAGAGCCTGATTTGTTTTGGCTTTACCCCCATGTAGTGCGAGGAGTTTTCACCGAGAGAATAAATATCTAATTTTCTAGAAACCATGAAAGCCGAGATAAAACCTAGCTCAATAAATGGTGCGATTATCTTTAGGGTTTGATTATTTAACATCGCTAACGAACCGAAATTCCAAAACGAAAGCGATTGCACGCCTGGTTTAGCCGAAATAGAAATCATGACACCAGCAAGTGCAGTCAAGATTGCCGAGATGGCAATACCTGTAATAAGAAACCCTAAGCCTTTATTTGGCGCAAGCAATTGCACCAAGAGCGCAGCCAGGCCAGCAAAAAGTACTGCCGATTCCACATTCGTTCTAGAGCCAAAGGCGGCGGCCCCAGTCGCAATTACCGCTATCGAACCAAGAGTTGCGCCACTTGTTAATCCAATAAGAGTTGGTTCGGCAAGTGGGTTTCTAAAAATTCCTTGTGCAATAACACCAGCGACACCAAGCGCCGCTCCTAGAAGCGCTGCACCAAATACTCTTGGAAACCGGACATCCCAAACAGTCGTGGCATCTATTCCATCGTGCTTACCAATCAAATCCCAGAGTGGAGTCTGTAAATGAATAATTCCAATTCGAAGTGAAGCGATAAAGAGTAAAACAATCACTGCGAGCAGCGAAAGGTAGAGCGCTAATTTCTTCATGACCCAGCAACCTTAGCAATTGCTTGCTGCAAGAGCGGCAACATCGAGATAGTTCTCGGCCCAAATGAGAGTAGTAACGAATCATCAACCGTCACATAACGCTTATTTTTACCGGCAGGTGTTTGCGCGATTCCAGGTAGTGCAACGAGGCCACTAACGCCGCCTACTGATTGCAACCCCTTCGTCATCAAAAGAAGTACATCTGGTTGCAACTTTATTAACTCTTCGGCACTTAGAGCAGTGAAGGGAGTCTTAAGTAAATTGGCTCCAACGTCGGTAAAACCAATCTTTGAAAGAATTGAATCAGCGCCCGATCCCTTTCCACCAACCAGGTAGATGGATGCGTTTCCCCGCAGGTAAAGAAATGCGACTTTGGTTTTGGATTTCGGGAAAACCGAGGAACTCATTTTTACTTCTAAGAGTTTTTCCGCTTTTGGAACAACCAGTGCTGATGCAATTGCCCGTTCTTTTAATACGACGCTTGCTAGCGAGAATGCACTTGGTATCTTGAGAATTTTTATCCCAGATTTCGCAAGTACATCTAAAGCGCTAGTTGGACTTGTGTTCGCATCAATAAATATCAAATCAGGGTGCTGGGATAGAACTCGTTCAACGGCTACCTGATGTGCATTTGTATCGATTGGAACGTTTGCTAGTTCTGGCATTGTTGAAGCGATATCACGTCCAACTAAATTTGATTTGTACCCTAGCGCCGCGATGATTTCAGCACTTCCGTCCGCAAGGGCAACGATCTTTTGGTACTTACTAACTTCACCAGATTTAACAACAGGAAGCTTTAACTGCTCGGGACCAATGTTTATCCCGGACGCTTGAGCGCTAGCACCAAACACAATCGAGAGCGCTGTTCCTAGTATCAATAACTTGACTGAGCGCTTCATTGGATGATTATCACACGCAAGATACCGACAGATCACACCCATAGTGTGGTGCAAATATAGGCTCGTCAAGGAATAAGTTTCATCCGTGCCAGTTTCTAAACGTCAACTTATAGCGGTACTGATCTGCGTTATTTGGTTAACCCAAGTTCCATTCGGGGCAAGTGCTGCTTCTGTTACTGGAAGTAATGGCTCAATCTTTTCAGTTTCAAAAGTTAGCAATGTAAAAACGGGCGATAAGTTAAATATTTCTGGGGCTCGCTTTGATGAAACTGTTGGTATATATATTGAACTCTGCAAGATTGTTAAATCAGGTGTTCGACCATCCGTTTGTGGCGGCGGCGCCGATAAAACAGGTACAACTGGCTCATCTGTTTGGATTTCATCAAATCCACCACAATATGGAATCGGACTTGCAAAGCCCTATCAACCAGGTGGCCGATTTTCAGTTTCGATCAAAGTATCGCCAATTATTGGCAAAGTAGATTGTCGCAAAACTAGCTGTGCTGTTTATGTTCGAGCCGATCACACTCGAGGTGATGATCGAACCTTTGATCAATTTATTCCAATTCAATTTTCAAAATAACCCAATCGAAAGCAGGAGAAATGAATAAACGTAATATGGCAGCGGTATTAGTCGCCGGATTGATCGCAATTGGTCTTGCACCATCTGCCCAGGCACAATCCAAAGTTACATTTACAGCCGCAACTGGCGCCCCTCTTGCAAGCCAAACACTTACTGGGCTCAATCCTGGTGGCGATGTTGTCACACTAACTCTAGGAAGTTTTCCAACTGGAAAAGGTCTTTATGTTTATCAAGGCGTGCAAGGCGCAATGGGTGCCCGCCCCACTCAAATTAATCAATCCTCTGAACAATGGGTTACAACAGCAATGGGCGGAACCGCTAAGCCAACAGATTTGATTAGTGTAAAAGTTGATAATGGCCATGCCTGGGGCGCCGATTGCGCACACCAAGTTTGTGGAATCGCTATTGAATTTGATCACGCTTCAACTGCAGATCACTCCGAAGATCAATTCTTCCCAATTACTTTTGCCGCGCAATCAACAACGCCAGCTGCAACAACTCCAGTCACAAGCGTAACTATTACTGCGCAGATCGATGGGAAAAACTTGTCAGCTACCGTTCCAGGAAGCCTGCCTTATGAGACACCGAAGTATGTTGTAGTTACTACATCGGATGGTTCAAAGCCGACACTTACAATTTCAGCAGATCCATCTGGTAAAACTTTCTGCAATGTAAAAGATAACTTAATTACCGCACTAGCTGGCACCAATTATTGCAACCTTGAAATCACAACGACCAACGGGAAAGCCGACTTCCCATTCGCGCTTACTCCTGGCGTTCAGTTTGTTCGCACCGCGCCTAAATCAATAAAGATCGGGCAAGCCATTGCACTATCTGCTAAAACTAATTTTGGCGAGAGCGCAACCTATAAAGTTGCTACGAATTCAACTTGTAAAGTTTCTGGAAGTAAAATAACTGGAAAGAAAGCCGGAACTTGTTCTGTAAGTGTTAAGGCACCAGGAACTGCGAACTATCCAGCGTTAAAAGGAAGTATCTCGTTCGAAGTAAGTAAATAACTTAATTAGCGGCTAGTGCGCGCAATCCAGCCAACGCAAAAGTAGTTGCGTTTTGGATTTCGCGCATTGGTTCATTTCCAGATTCGATTCGCACACTTGCGGCATCAGTCACACTAGAAATAAATGCGCTAGCGCCTGCTAAATCTGCGATACCTGTTTGAGTTAGCGCTTCACGAAGCGGGGCAATCAATTTACGGTGACCCAATGAGATTTCTTCTTTTCGATAATCTGGTGTTGTGATTGTATTGAGAGACTTCACAAGCATGTGGCGGCCATCAACTACATATTGCAAACCTTCGGCTATCCAAAGTTCAATCTTTTCAAAAGGATCTGTTGCACCAGAAATAGCTTGACCCAACCGGACGGTGTAATAATCAAGTTCTTCTATTACTAAATCTGCAACGAGATCTGCCGAGCTAGAAAAATATTCATATATGGAACTTCGCGCGAGACCCGCTTTTTGTGCAACTGCAGCAACCGTAATTGCCCCAGCTCCTTTACTCATTGCAAGCTCGAGCGCAGCGCTCATTAGTTGCTGACGGCGCATTTCACGGTTTTCACCGATAGTCGCTGCTTGAATTTTAGGCACGTGGAATTCTCTCACTATTAATGTGAGATAGCGATATCCAGCGTGTTCTCAGGAAAATCTAGGCTTTCCGCGCTTCATAAAATCTAGAAAAAGCAATCGAAAGCAAGGTCATTAAAGTTCCAGTAATAAGGTAACCACTCAGTGCTCCGACACGTGCTGGTGCTAACCAATCCAACATAACGGCACCGATTAACTGTCCAGTGACGCTGAATAAAATAAAGTTTAGAACGCCAAGATTTTTTATTATAAAAGCTGAAACTGCAACAAATATCACTCCGATGGAGCCACCTGTATATAACCAAATATTGTGTGGCAGCGGACCAATATTTCCCCCGCGTAAAAGCGTGAAGCAAAGCGCAACAAAAATAACTATGCCACCGGTAGCAAAATTCATCCAAGTTGTTGCCAGCGGACTCTTGGCAACAGCATTTAACCGACCATTTATTGCTTGCTGAAACGCAATCGTAATTCCCACCAAGAGGGAGAGAAATAGCGGTATAAATTTAAAAGTCGAATGTCGTAGATCTGGGAATACTGCAACCGCGACTGAGAAAAGTGTGGCAGTTGCAACAAAGACGCGCGAGAGGGTTACCCGCTTCTTTCCGCTTGGGGAGAGTCCGATTTTATCTACGAGTAAGGATGCAGAAGTTTGTCCGGCAACAGTACTGATCGTAAAGAGTGCAACACCGATTTGCGGAACCGTGATGCTTTGTACAGATACAAAGAAACCACCCATTACTCCAGCCATTGCTTCCCAATAACGAAGCTTTCTATGTTTGAGCGCCCGGATGATTGTAAAAAGGCCTTCCCGTTCCTTCTTTAAACCAAAGACCAATACAAAGAGAATTACCCATCCAGTCGTGAAAGAAATTAGCGCAGCGGCCAGACCATTATGAATATCGCGCGAGAGTTGACCGTTGATGCGAGATTGAACAGCGGAGAGTGCGCCAATAAATATTGCTAGGAAACCAAACATTTAGGCAACCCCTAATTCACACAAGGAATTTTGCTACCGTCAACGGATTTTCCGTTTGCCAGCGTTGCGTAGTTCAACTTGGTTGGTTTTGGTGTTGGAGTAGCGCTGCTTGAACCCTTAGGAGTTGGTTTTGGATAGAAAAGATCCTGAACAAACTGTTTCACTTTCACGGTATCAATCAAGTTAACGCTCTGGCTATTGCGCATTACATATCCTTCGATTGGAAGGGTGTGGAAAGTTATGTTGCCACCGGTCAGCGCTTTGGCATTTGGCAAGAAACCTAGGACATCCCAGCCCGCATCAATTACGACATCCTTTTTAGCAACCGCTAACAATGAGGAAAGTTTTCCAAGATCACCAAAAATACCTTGAGTTCTAAATTTGGTAATCACACCGGTAATAAATGCTTGCTGCCTATGTGTTCGATCTAGGTCTCCGTTTGGCAGGCCATGTCGTTGACGGACAAATTGCAGCGCTTGAACCCCAGTGATCGTTTGCAATCCGGCTGGGAAAACGCCGCCCGAATATTGCTTGTCATTCACGGCGTTCTTCAAACAAACTTGCACGCCACCGAGCGCGGTTGCTAAGTCATAAAACCCAACTAAGTTAACTTCGGCAAAATGATCAATTGGGACATCAAGCAGCGCAGTAATTGTGGCAACGGTTGCAGTTCGGCCAGCTTCACGGGCAAGGTGTTCCCGATCTGGGTTCTTTACTCCAGCCCTATACAACTTTGAATCTTCGGCGTATTTCGCATAGCCATAGGCTTCTTTAATCTTCTTCATGCCCAAGCCAGGAACATTTACATAATCATCACGCGGAATAGAAATGGCAACAGCTTTTTTACCACCAGCAGGAATATGAATCAGAATCATTGTGTTGGTGTTGTAACCACCAATTGAACTGGATGATCCAACGTGCATTAAATCTAGAAGCGCCCGCGGCAAATTGTTTCCATTGTTATCACGCCGACTGTCTAGTCCGAGCAACAAAATATTGGTGTCACCATTCTTTGATTGCTTTGCGCCCTTAAGTACATGGGAACGTGGAATAGCAGTGGTTGCCGTCTTATTAAAGAAGTAGAAGCCACCCGAGGCAAGGACTATGGATAGTGAAAGGCCGATAGCTATTCGTCGGGCCCAGATGCGCATATGCCTAATCCTACCTATACAGTAATGATATGAACTCCCAGGGCGCATTAGCACTTGTGGGTTCGGGTGAATATCTACCAGTTATGCAGGATTTAGAAAGTGCGCTAATCCAATCCGGAATCAAAAATGGCAAAGCCAACACTTTCATTCAACTTCCAACCGCAGCAGGAAATGAAAGTACCGAACGACTTAAACATTGGCAGGAATTAGGCGAAGCGCAGGCACGCCGCATTGGTTCGGTTCAAGTTTATCTACCAATTTATAACCGCGAAGATGCTAATAATCCGGATTATGCGAAGCGAGTACATGATGCGGGATTGATCTACTTGTCAGGTGGCGACCCAAGCTATTTAGCCGACACACTAATCGGTACTTTAGTTTGGGAAGCAATTGTTGCTAATTGGCAAAGTGGTTCTTCATTGGCCGGATGCAGTGCAGGTGCGATGGCTTTTGGCAGCGAAGTCCCAAATTTCTTTCGAATGAAAGATGTTGGCACTCCTGGGCTAAATGTCGTTCCACATGTGCGCACAATTCCGCATTACAACAAATTCTTCGGATGGATTCCAGATAGTGCAGCAAAAATTATGTTGAAGGCACCGGAAGGAACAATCATTATTGGCGTTGATGAAGATACTGCTCTAGTTACGGGGCTAGATTCTGGGACATCTCTAGAAGCAAAGATTTGGCAGGTACATGGGGTGGCTGGTGTTCATGTTCTTCGAGGCGCGCCTACTAATAAATACCTAGCCTCAGAACGCATAACTTTATAGCGCCCAGGAACAGGTCTTAATAGCACCTGCGAAGTATCATTACTTTATGAGCAAAGTCGCCCAATTTAACTTCAAGATTGCGGAGAAAATTACCGCCGGAGTTTCCACGATGTGGTGCGCATATATCTTTGCTGCGCTCGCTTTAATTTCATTACCAGCTGCGATTAAAACTGGTGATGTAGTGGTCATAGTTGCCTGGATTGCTCAAACATTCTTGCAGCTAGTTCTTTTGTCGATCATCATGGTCGGGCAAAAAGTATCCTCTGCATCAGTTGAACAAAAAATAACCGAAACACATACTGCGTCACTGGGCGAATTTGAATTAGCAAAAGAAGCCCGTCTTCTTGCAAACCAAGAACTAGCCGAACTTAAAGTTATCGCTGCCGATATTCATCGAGTATTGCGCGATATTGAAGGCAAAAAGGGCTGATGAGTTCGCTAGATCTTTTCAAGCACAGCCATGTAAAAAAGTTCTTTCTAGCAAGGTTTATTTCTAATTTCGGAAATGGCCTTTCCCCAATTGCCCTTGCATTTGGAATTCTCCATTTACCTGGTGGTTCGGCTAACGAACTCGGCTTAGTGCTTGGTTCCACAACGTTAGCAATGCTTGTCATGAGTCCATTCGGCGGTGTACTTGCGGACAAATTTGGCCGGGTAAGAGTTGTCGCACTGGCTGACATTTGGGGCTCACTAGGACTCTTTGTTCAAGCTGGATACTTTTTTACCGGGCATGTGCCCCTTGCTGTAATGCTCATTGCAAATATCAATTTCGGTTTAATGTGGGGAATTTTTTGGCCAGCGATGTCAGGGGTAATGCCGGCGCTTCTTCCAGAAGAGAAGCTGCAACAAGGAAATGCAGTTCAGAACTTAATCCAAAACGGCGCAATGATTATTGGGGCTGCTGTCGGCGGCATAATGGTAAGTGCGTGGGGAAGTTCTTGGGCGCTAACTATTGATGCGATTACCTTCTTAATCGCTGGATTGATAGTTTTTAGTTTCCGACAAGTTGCGCCAGATCGCAGCGATAGCGATGTGAGCATGCTTGATGATTTACTCCATGGTTGGAAAGTATTTTTCTCTTATCCCTGGATCGTTACTGGCGTCTGTTGCTTCTCATCAATCGTAATGATTTGGGCCATGGGTGAAAATGTTTTAGGACCCTTGATTGCACTTAAACATTTCAATGGACCAAAATCTTGGTCCCTCGTACTTTCTAGTGAAGCTGTTGGCTATGTTGTTGGATCGCTTATTGCCATGAAGATAAAAGTTAAATATCCAATGCGCTTTTTAACAATTATCACTTTTACTATTTCGCTTTATATGTGGTCGCTCGCAAGACCACAATCAATTTGGTTTATCGCCGCCTCAGCCTTCGCTTGGGGTGTGACTCTGGATCTTTGGTCAACTTTGTGGACTACAGCCATGCAACGCCAAGTTCCACCAGATGCGCTCTCTCGGGTTTCATCTTTTGATGCCATGGGAACCATGCTGCTTCGCCCACTTGGTCTAGCCCTGGGCGCACCACTGGCCGCCGCGATTGGCATAACTCGAGCAATAGAGGCCGGCGCTGCGCTTACAATTTTATGCATCCTTGCCATGGTGCTTGTTCCTGATTTTCGAAATATGAAGATGCCGGCGCTGAATAATTCTCAGGAAACTTTTACCAAGCACTCTTAGACTATTAAGGTAGATCGTATTTAATCTTGGACTTAGAGAAAATATTTAATATCTAAAGGGGAGAGAAATTGCTGAATAACTTCATTAAGACCACAACCGCAAAAGTAACATTAGGTTTTGTTCTCGGTGCTGGGATAGTCGGTGGCGTTGCCACCGCCGCCGGGACTTTCAGCAACCCGGTTGTGAACGCTTGTGTTGATAATAAGACTGGTGCAATCTTTGCTTCCCAAACCGGTACTTGCTCAAGCCTGCGCACAGCAGTAACTCTAGGTTCCCCTGCAACGAATGGCGCCAGTATTAAGACGGTTGTGCAGAAAGTTTCTCCTGCAGTTGTAACAGTTAAAGTAACTGTAGGAACTGGTGGAGATACCGGATCTGGTTCTATCTTTAAAACTGATGCAACTTCAAGTTACATCGTTACAAATAATCACGTTATTGATGCCGCGGCAACCGGCACCGGAACAATTGCGGTAGAACTTGATAACGGTGATGAAGTTCCAGCAACTATTGTTGGACGGGATTCAAGTTATGACTTGGCAGTTTTGAAGATTGTCCGCGGAAATCAACCAACGATCGTAATTGGTAGCTCACAGACCTTGAGCATCGGCGATCAAGTTATTGCATTTGGTTCACCACTAGGACTGGATCACACTGTTACCGCAGGAATTGTCTCTTCACTAAATCGCCCAGTCACAACGGGTTCAAGTTCTGGAACTACCGCAACAGACTCTTATGTAGATGCAATACAAACCGATGCCGCTATCAATCCAGGAAACTCTGGCGGTCCACTTACAGATTCTCAAGGACGTATGGTTGGTATTAACTCTGCTATCGCGACACTTGGTGCCAGTGCTGGCGGTCAAAGTGGTTCGATTGGCGTTGGTTTTTCAATTCCGATCAGTGAAGCAATTCGCGTAATCAACGAAATTGTTGCGACCGGTAAATCCACCCGCCCACTACTTGGCGTCTTTTTCGATACTACATTCACTGGCAAAGGTGCCAAAATTTCTAAACTATCAACTGGTGAAGCAGCGGAAACCTCTGGTATCCCAGCGGGCGCAATTATTACTTCAATTGATGGCGTAAGGATACCTGATCAAGTTGCAGCGATTGTTCGCATTCGCGCGCACGCACCCAAAGATAAAGTTTCGATCGTTGTAACTATGCCAACCGGTGAGAGCAAGACCTTCTCGGTAATCCTCGGCTCAACGCCATCTAGTTAATTAAAAACGATCTCTAATCGCCCACAAGTCAGGGAATATTGGATGAAAGAGCGTCGAGCTTAAATAGCCAACTCCTGAAGAGCCACCGGTTCCTGATTTGTGGCCGATCGTTCGTTCCACCATTTTCACATGTCGATAGCGCCACTCTTGGAGACCTTCATCAATGTCAACTAACCGTTCGCAGATCATGGCAGTTTCTGGATCCTCCTGATGAACCTTTAACAAAACTTCTTGGACTGCTTCATTTGGTTCATAAGCAACAGCAAAATCGCGCTGCAAATATTTAGCAGGCACGGCATGGTTACGTTTGCCGATGTAGACCAATAATGAATCCCAAAGTGATCTTTGGGCTGTGATATGTGCAATTATTTTTTGCGCCTCCGGTGGAAGATGGCCTGCCATCTTTGAATCTCTGCGACCAAGCAACGCTTCTACTTCACGGAACTGTGCTGATTGAAAACCAGATGAAGATGAGAGCCGACCGCGGAACGAATTAAATTGCAGTGGTGTCATTGTCTCCAAGATATCAACTTGGGAAACGCAAATTTTTAGAATTGTGCGAATTCGACCGAGTATTGCCAGAGACCCATAACTGTCACCAGCCTCAAGTGTTTTCTTAACACCAAAAATTTCATGCTTTAGTTGTTTAAACCAGAGTTCGTAAGTTTGGTGGATAACAATGAAGAGCATCTCATCATGTTCTGGTCCATCTGAAAGTGGGCGCTGCAAATTTAGAAGTTCATCGATCGCAAGATAGGAGGTATAGGTAAGTGCTGGATCGAATTCGCTCATGTAACCCGCATTTCATTGGCTTGAATCTTCTCGTATTGGCGTGTTGAAACTAGATCACGAATGCGCTCAAAGCCATCCCAAACTTCTAGATAACTAGTTGGCAGTGGAGCGATCGCAAGGCGAATTGAATCGGGAACTCGATAATCCGGAATCACATTTGCGAACTGGCGCAGGGCGACCGAGATACGTTTTGCTTCCGGGTGAACCAAAGAAATATGGCCCCCACGTTCTTTGGGATTCCTTGAAGTATTAAGCGTGAAACCTAGATCAGCAAGCCATGCATCATAAAGACCAATCATCATTTCAGTTCCCTGCGCGCACTTGGCTGCGATCGCATCTATTCCAGCTTCCTCAATCATGCCAAACGCACTTTGAATAGATTTCAAACCAATAAGTGAAGGGCTAGCAATTTGGAAGCCGCGGATGTCGCCAGATTTTTCAAACGTTGAACCCATTTCAAATTGATTGCTTTGCGCAAACCAACCCTGGATCGGGGTTTGCAACTCTTTTTGTATCCGCTTTGCAACATATAACCAAGCAGGAGCGCCCGGGCCAGAGTTTCCATATTTATAGGTGCAACCGACGGCTAGATCAACACCATTCGCATCAAAGTTCATTTCGATAGCGCCAACAGCATGGCTGGCATCCCAGATAGTTAGCGCACCATATTTACGCGCAAGATCTGTGATGGCTTTTATATCAGTGCGCGCACCAGATCGATATTGGATTACCTCGAGGGTTACAAAAGCAACATCCTCTGATAAATACTTTTCCAATATCTCTGGCGTAATACGTTCATGCTCGGCCGAGCCCGGCGATTCATTATCAATAGTGATTAATTTGAGTCCATGTGTTTTTGCTAAACCTTGAAGAATATAACGATCCGTTGGGAAGTTTGCCGCATCAACAATAATTGTTTTGCGTCCAGGTCGCGCTGCAAGTGCGGCTCCGACTAGTTGATAAAAGTTAACTGAAGTTGTATCACAAGCAAGTACTTGACCAGATGCCGCCCCGAGAGTCGCACGACCAATTAGATCGCCAGTTACTTGTGCTTGATCAATCCAATCGTTCCAACCCTCTACAACTTTCGCGCCCCAGTCATCAATTAGAAAATCATTTATAACTTTGATCGTTTGTTTCGGCAATCGACCAAGTGAATTACCATCGAGATAGCACATTGTTGGATCAGTGATCACAAATTGCTCGCGATACTTTGCGAGGGGATCTTTTGCATCTAAATCAACGGCAAATTGCCGATCTGTGATAGCCATTTAGTCACTCTACCAATCCTCAATTAGAGTTGGGACATGGCCGCCAAGAATCTTTTAAATCTGGAATCAGTATCAAAGGCCTTTGATATTCGCCCGCTCCTCAAAGAAGTATCACTTGGAATAAGTGAAGGGGAGCGCATCGGGGTAGTTGGACGTAATGGTGGCGGCAAAAGCACTCTGCTTAAAGTGATGGCCGATCTCGAACCAGCTGATTCTGGCCGAATCGCAAAAGCCGGCGATGTAACTATTGGAATTTTGAGTCAAGTCGATCACGCCGCTCCAGGTGCTTTGGTTCGCGAAGTAGTACTCGGCGATAAAGAAGTGCACGAGTGGGCCCGCGATTCTTTAATTCGCGAAGTACTGACTGGTTTATTTGGTGGGTTTTCTGATGCGCTCTTGGACCGCAAATTTGCAGATTTATCTGGCGGCGAGCGTCGCCGAGTTAATCTCGCAAAGTTATTAGTTGGAAATTTTGATCTATTGCTTTTGGATGAACCAACAAACCATCTAGATGTTGAAGGCGTGGCCTGGTTGGCATCGCATATTAAGAATCGCACAAAGCTAGCAGTGGTTGTCATCACGCACGATCGCTGGTTCCTAGATGAAGTTTCAGATCAAATTTGGGAAGTTGTTGACGGCAACGTGCTGGCCTATGACGGTGGTTATTCGGCGTATGTACTGTCCAAGGCAGAACGCGCTCGCCAACAGAGCGTCGAAGATGGCAAGCGGAATATGTTGATTCGCAAAGAGCTGGCCTGGTTGCGCCGAGGTGCACCGGCACGTACTGCAAAGCCTAAGTTTCGAATTGATGCGGCTAATACTTTAATTGCAAATGAACCACCACCAAGAAATGAAGCAGAATTATTGAACTTCGCCGCCAATCGCTTGGGCAAGACTGTCTTTGAATTACATCGTGCTGCAATCAAGGCCGGTGAAAAAATTGTTTTATCTGGGGTTGATTGGAACGTTGGACCCGGTGATCGAATTGGAATCATTGGCGTCAACGGTTCTGGCAAGACCACACTGATGCGCTCTTTGACTGGTGACAATAAGCCGAGCGCAGGAAAATTAGTTACTGGCGTAACTGTGAAATTAGCCTTCTTGTCGCAGCATCTTGAAGAGTTAGATCCAACTTGGCGAGTACTTGAAGCGGTAGAAAAGATTGCCAACCAAGTGCAATTGGGTAATGGCAAAGAACTCACCGCATCTCAACTCTGTGAACGGCTGGGCTTCACCGCAGATACGCAGTGGACGCCGGTTGGCGATCTTTCAGGTGGAGAACGCCGCCGCCTCCAACTAACAAGACTTCTAATGGATAGCCCAAACGTCTTGTTACTTGATGAACCCACAAATGATTTCGATGTTGAAACCCTTACCGCGCTTGAAGATCTACTCGATTCTTTCGGTGGCACACTCGTTGTAATTTCCCACGATCGCTACTTCTTAGAACGTGTCTGTGATCGTTTTGTTGGGTTACTAGATGACCTTGCAATACGTGATTTGCCAGGTGGCGTTGATGAATATTTGGAGCTGCGCAGTAACTCAATCTCACAAAATAAAGAGTCTGGTGAAAAATCTAAGGTTTCAACCGTGGCGCAAGTTCAACTCCTCAAGAAAGAGATCGCCAAACTTGAGAAACAACTGATGAAGATTGATGCGGAAAATTTACGCCTGCAAAAGGAACAAGTAGAACTCGCATTCGATCACGAGAAACTAAGCGCTGTTATGAAAGAATTAGCTGATGTCGAAGATCGGAAATCTGAAATTGAAGAGCAATGGCTTAGTGCAACATCAAACCTCGAAGGGTTAACAAATTAGCGCAAAAACTTCAGTAGCCAAATTAGAAGTTCTGGCTGCGATTTCGGGTGTTTTGATTGCGATTCAGTCACGAGCAAATGGCGAGCTATCGACACTTCTAGGCAACAGCGTAGAAGCCGCAATTGTTTCCTTTGGTTCTGGGCTAATTGTTGTCACACTCGCTGCACTCGTAAGTCCATCAATAAAAAGTGGACTGCGGAATTTAAGAGTTGCGGTAGCCGCCAAAAAAATACCTAAATGGCGATTATTTGCTGGAGTTCTTGGTGGCAGTTTTGTAGCCCTTCAAACACATGTTGTTCCACTAATTGGTGTTGCAGTTTATTCAGTTGCATCGATTGCTGGGCAAACTGCGATGTCTTTAATCGTTGATCGAATTGGGTTTACCGGCGGCGGCAAAAAATTGATTTCAAAACGGCGCATGGCATCGGCGATAATTACCGTTGTCGCTGTATTAATTTCAGTTTGGGATCGGCTATCAGTTGCAACGTTCTCGGTTTTGGCGGTCGCCCTTGCAACCCTGGCGGGCGTCATGGTTGGAGTACAACGAGCGCTAAATGGGCAGATAAACGAGCATTCAAACCAAAGCTTCGCGACCTCACTCCTGAACTTCATTAATGGAACCGCTGCACTTTTCATACTCTTTATAGCACTGCATTTCATTAAGGGCGATAATTTTGCCCCGCTTCCAAGTGGTCCTTGGTGGATCTATCTAGGCGGAACAATCGGAGTTATATATATTGCTTTCAGTGCAACGATCGTGCAACACCTAGGGGTCCTAACGTTTACCTTATTTAGCGTTGGTGGCACCTTATTTGGTTCGCTATTAATCGACGTCATTTCACCATCAAAAGGCACACACGTAACTTGGTATCTCGTGATTGGAATATTGCTTACTTATTCTGGCGTTGTTGCCGGCGGTCAATCGCGGTTATTTAAGCGTTAGATTTCCCAATACTTCTGACTGCCTCAGCAACTTTTGTAACTACTTGAGTATCAAAAACACT
>CAIMMQ010000037.1 GCA_903842675.1 uncultured Actinomycetes bacterium | reverse complement strand
CTTTACGCCCGGGCTAGTTGCTGCGCAGCAACCACAATGGCCAGGCGGCGCTGATGGTGCCCAAGTTCAGAGTGCAGTTGAGACGCTCAAGAAATTACCACCACTGGTCTTCGCAGGTGAATGTGACAATTTGAAGGCGCGAGTTGCCGAGGCGCAAGAAGGTCGCGCATTCTGGCTACAAGGTGGGGACTGTGCTGAAACTTTCGTTGCTGCTACAGCAGATTCAATTCGCAATCGCATAAAGACGATTCTACAAATGGCTGCAGTACTTCAATATTTTGCCAGCCTTCCGGTAATCAAAGTTGGCCGCATGGCGGGACAATTTGCTAAACCTCGAAGCAGCGACAATGAAACTCGGGGAGATGTAACACTTCCGGCATACCGCGGCGACGCTGTAAATGATCTTGAATTCACTCTTGAAGCAAGAACCCCCAACCCACAGCGACTAGTTCAGGTATACAACACTTCTTCAGCCACTTTGAATTTAGTGCGTGCTTTCACGCAAGGTGGATTTGCTGACCTGCGCCAAGTTCACGAATGGAACAAGGGTTTTGTAACTGACCCACGCTACGGCGCACGTTACGAACAAATGGCGACTGAATTAGGGCGCGCACTAGATTTCATGGCATCAGCAGGAGTAGACCCCGAAGCATTTAAGACGGTTGATTTCTACTCTTCGCATGAAGCTTTAATTCTGGAATATGAAAAAGCGCTCACCAGAATTGATTCACGTACCGGTCTTGCTTACGACGTTTCGGGACACTTCGTTTGGGTCGGGGAGCGCACCCGCCAACTTGATGGCGCACATATGGACTTTGCTTCCAAGATTCAAAATCCAATTGGTATCAAACTTGGACCCAAGAGCACTGTCGAGGATGCCCTTGCAATGATTGCAAAATTGAATCCAAGTAATGAACCTGGTCGATTAACATTTATAACTCGAATGGGTGCTGGTTTGATCCGCGAGAAGTTGCCACCGTTGGTTAAAGCTGTAACGGAATCTGGCGCAAAAGTTCTTTGGGTCTGCGATCCAATGCATGGCAACACCTACGAAGCGCCAAGTGGATACAAGACTCGCAAATTTGATGACGTCACCGATGAAGTTCGTGGCTTCTTTGAAGTACATAAAGCTCTTGGTACTCATCCAGGCGGCATACACATTGAATTAACCGGCGATGACGTCACTGAATGCGTTGGCGGCGGGGAAGATATCTCGGAAGATGATTTGAAGAATCGCTACGAAACGGCTTGCGACCCTCGTTTGAATCACACGCAATCTCTTGAGCTCGCATTTCTTGTGGCCGAGATGTTGCGCGATCGCTAAAAACCTCTAGTCATTTAGCGCCTTAGCGCGTAGGGTTTACAAATGCTATTTAAGACAACCCATCGCACGCCGATTGGGTTGCTGTATTTAATTAGTTCCGAAGATGTGCTTCTCGGCGCTGGTTTTAGAAGTTTTGAGGATCTTCTTGAACGTATGGATCCAGATGATTCCAGCCTTGAAGCTAAAAATGTGAAAACTATCCCAATAATCAGTGACTTAATTGCAGATTACTTTGCTGGAGATTTTTCTGCGCTAGGTGGGATTAAGGTTCGACAACCAGGCGAAAAATTCTCGCAGGCGATCTGGAAAGCGATGCGAAAGATTCCAGCAGGAAAAACATTGTCATACTCGGACCTTGCAGCGCGTGCGGGCTCGCCGGCTGCAGTTCGAGCCGCAGGTACTGCTTGCGGTCGTAATTTAATCGCCCCAATAATCCCATGCCATCGAATTATTAAAAGTGGGGGAGCACTCGGAAATTATGGTTATGGCTTAGAAACTAAGGATTGGCTATTACGCCACGAGGGCGCGCTTTAAAAGATTTGGTAGTACTTCAAGAACTTTAGCTAGATCCGCATCGGTAAAATCTAAATGTGTAACTAGGCGCAAGAAATTTGGCCCTAAGGCGCTTGCGAGAATTCCATTTTCCTTCAACTGTGAATTTAACTCTTGAGCGGTTACTGATAATGCCGAAAGATCAAGTGCAACAATATTTGTCGCTACCGTTTGCGGATCGATGGTTGAGGCAGCGATTTCGGCACACATCTGTGCAATTGTCTTTGCTCGTGCATGATCCTCGGCAAGCCGATTGATGTTGTTATCCAGCGCAAAATTCCCGGCGGCGGCCAAAAATCCCACTTGTCGCATTCCGGCACCGTAGCGCTTGCGCCACACCCGGGCAGTTGCGATTTGTTCTTTTGAAGCAAGGATAAGTGAGCCGATCGGTGCACCCAATCCTTTAGAAAGACAGACACTTACGGTGTCGAATTGTTCGCCGTATTGCACAAAGCTGACACCGCTTGCCACATGAGCATTCCAGATTCGTGCACCATCTAGGTGCATTGCTATACCAAGTTTTTTGCTGGCAGCTCGCAATTTAATAATTTCGGAAATTGGCTGAACGCTGCCACCACCAAAGTTATGAGTGTTCTCAATAGCGATAGCTGTAGTTGAAACCAAATATGGGCCAGACTCGGGGGCTGCAAT
>CAIMMQ010000036.1 GCA_903842675.1 uncultured Actinomycetes bacterium | reverse complement strand
TGAAGCTTGCTGAGTTGCATCGTTGTTTGAGTTTACGATGTCGAAGCTCTTGATTTGTCCAGCTGCTTTAGCGCTGTTTGCTGCCTTCGAGAAATCTGAAAGCATTTGTTGACGCCATGAGTTACCTGCGTATGAGTTACTGAGACCAATCTTGATGTTGCTTGCTGCAGAAGCAGAAGATACGGAGCTGATCGCTACGAATCCTGTTGCTAATAGTGCAGCGGCGCTAGCCATCGCGATTGACTTAGTACTTAGAGACTTTTTGAACATGTAGTTCCTCTCAGAGTAGTTACCAATTACAAACCGTTATATCCAAAAGTGCCGGCGGAATTCAGGTTGTCGGTACTGGAAGAACCAGTTCGTATTTACGAGGATAGACCTGAATTACGCCCAGGTAAAGGTCGGGTTGATCACGCTTTCGTTATAAATGGGATGATTTTTGTTGGACCAATCAATAAGGCGGTTGCAACGGAGAAGACAACATATGTACGGCATTTTGACATGCGTAAATGATGTGTTACAAAAGTGGAAAGCGGAACAAGCGCGCCGTGCTGACGATCGCATTGTGGGCCCCGTCGGGATCGAACCGACGACCCACGGATTAAAAGTCCGTTGCTCTACCGACTGAGCTAGAGGCCCCTGTATTTCCTGCGAAGTCTAACGCTTTGCGCGCAGGTGTCTAAACGCTAATCCCCGTGCGCAGCCTTGGTAATTCGATCGCGAATTGCTTCGGCCAGGCCATCGCCTTGCGGAAGGATGACGGCAATCTTAGTTAATTCACGGGCATCACCTTCACGAAGTGCGGCATAAAGATCGCGCGCATATTGCTCGACAGTATTTGGCGCGGCAAGTCGTAATGCACCGCTTGGTGTTGTAATTGTTGCGAGCGCAATAAATCCTTCACCACTTTCAGCCATCGCATTTATAACGACTTGTGCCTTCGGCGAATAGTGTGAATCCAGAGCACCTGAAACACGGATCTCTGTTTTCTCCTCGCTTACTACGGCAAGCCCGGTGGTTTCTTCAATCATCTCTTTTGTTATCGCACCAGGGCGCAGGATTTGCGGAGCTGATTTTGTGCAATCGATAATGGTTGATTCAACGCCAACTAGGCAAGGGCCACCGTCCAGAATGCGATCAACGTCGATATTTAAGAAAGGTAT
Organism: uncultured Actinomycetes bacterium; assembly: GCA_903842675.1. Lineage (GTDB taxonomy): Bacteria > Actinomycetota > Actinomycetes > Nanopelagicales > Nanopelagicaceae > AAA044-D11. The sequence continues at coordinate 2,231 of CAIMMQ010000036.1, read as the reverse complement.
TAATTCATCCATAACGGCAGCAGCAGTGGTCGGTGAAACCGCACCAAAGCGATTGGCGCTGGGGGCTGCAATTCCCTTGCCACCAAGTTTTGCAAATTCCTTAAGCAAGGCAAGTGCGATTGGTTGGGCTGGAACTCGAAGGCCGACAGTGTTTTGATTGCCCGTAATAAAATCTTGAGCAAGTTCGCTGCGCTTTAAAATCAATGTCATCGGGCCCGGCCAATAATCGCGCGCTAATTTAATTGCATATTCTGGAATATCGATTGCCCAATCCCCGATTGAATCCATCGATGCGATGTGCACAATGAGTGGGTGATCAGCGGGCCGGCCCTTAACTTCATATATGCGGGCTACTGCCTTTGCACTTGTTGCATCGGCGCCTAACCCATAAACAGTCTCGGTGGGAAAGGCTACGAGTGCGCCATCTTTAAGCGTTTGGGCAGCATTGGCAATCATCTCTGCCGTGCACTCCGAGAGGAACATCCCATAATTCTCTCATTAAATTATTGGGTGGCTTGCAGGGATTTTATGAGAGGCTGAGCGCATGAGAATAACTCGGACCAGAAATGTAATAGCAATTTCCCTGCTCACTGTATTGGCTGGTGGCGCTGTGGCCTCATCTGCGAACGCGACCGATCGATATATCGGTGTCAGTGCGACCGGCACTGTGAAAGTTAAACCAGATACCGTGCGGCTAAATGCAACTGTGGCTGTTGTGGCTGGTGCTAATAAAGATGCATTAGCGGGTGCTTCGGCGAGTGCAACAAAACTTCGCACCGCACTTGGCGCAAATGGAATTATTCCTTCTTATATTAAGTCCAATACCTTGACCGTGTTTCCAGAATATAACTACACCGCTGACAAGGGTTCGACCCTTGCTGGCTATCGGGCAACACAATCATTTGAAGTAATAATTCGAAATGCTAGTAATGCCGGAACTGTTGTTGATGCGGTGGTTGCCGCTGGCGGTGATTCACTAGCAATTGATGGTGTTACACCATATGTTTATGACAACACCAGCGCTACTGAAAAAGCGCGCGTTGATGCAGTTGCTCGTGCAAAAGCAAAGGCGACTTCGTATGCACGTTTGCTTGGTGTGAAGCTCGGCAAAGTTACTTACTTAGAAGAGAGCTCTTCTCCTTCACCATTTCCAATAATGATGGCGATGGCCAAGAGCGATGCTGGTGCAACACAAATTGACCTGGGTCAACAAGATGTCAGCATTTCGATCGTTGCAAGGTGGTCAATCGCTTAATTATTTCGCGTGATTTAAGCGGAATTAATCGAGTTTTGCCGCACCGAACAAGTCCGATACCCTTGCCCTCTGCCTTTCAACGTCCCCATCGTCTAGAGGCCTAGGACATCGCCCTTTCACGGCGGTAACACGGGTTCGAACCCCGTTGGGGGCACTAGGACGAGAGAGAAATCTTTCGGACCGAAAATGAACGAAGCGATGTTCGTTGCCACACTTGTTAATTCAATTGTGGGGATGAACGAACTAAAAGTCGCATCGCTCATGGAAAGGCCCAGTAGCGCAGTTGGTTAGCGCGCCGCCCTGTCACGGCGGAGGTCGCGGGTTCAAGTCCCGTCTGGGTCGCTAGAGGGAAGAGAGTGTCCTCACACTCTCTTCTTTCTTTACAACTTAATAGTTTTTATTAAGCCAGTTTTTTGCCTAAATTAAATTGGCTCGGTAGCTCAGTTGGTACGAGCGCGCGACTGAAAATCGTGAGGTCGACAGTTCGATCCTGTCCCGAGCCACTCTTGATTGTTACAGCTTAAAGTTGAATTGCTGCGCCTCTAGTTTGCAAAGAGATCTGCGCGATAGCTGTAGTTAAAACTCTTCATATTTACGGCTCCAACTTGAGCCATAGTTGAACCCGTTACTTTATAGATTGCGCCTAAGACACCATCTGTGAATGGCCCACAGCCACCGGCAAGCCAAATGTGAGAACTATCCAGGTACTGCGTGTTTCCACAATAAGTCACGTGAACCGGGAATGGAATTTCCTTTAGTTGCCACTTTCCATTTACCAATTTGAAATCTAGGAATTTCGAGATTTTATCTAAACTGTAATTACCTAACGCTGTGATCTCGGTTTTTGATACAAAACGGGCAAAGTGTTGAAGTGCACTATTCGCGTCTAGAACGCTCTTCACAACTTTTAGGTTTGAATCAAGAATGAATAGAAGCGATGGGCTTCGAAGGCTGATTAGAAATTGATTTGTGGCTT
>CAIMMQ010000035.1 GCA_903842675.1 uncultured Actinomycetes bacterium | reverse complement strand
GTAGATCTAATATCCAAACGTCGAACCAATTCGAGGTTGCTCTCGGCATCGATGTTGACATGGTGGACATCGCTTAGATCGGCCGTGATATCGGCCAGCAGGGCCTTGGTAGCCCGACATGGCGAGCAGAATGCTGAAGAGAACTGGAGCAAGGTAACTCGAGATCCAAAGTCAGAACCGATCTCCGCGGGGGTAACCGTTGGGGTCGCGGTTGTGGCCGGCGACTTGGATTTAATTCGCCCACGCGATTTTTGATACCAAATGCCATAGATCATCGCTAGCCCAAGCACGAGCGCGAGTGGAAGCAACGATTTCACCTGAGTATCCTTACACACCTTATGTCGCGAATTCTCCTTCTAACTAACACGCTCGGCGCCAGCGCTGAAGTGTTACCGAGTCTTGCACTCCTCCAACATCAAGTTCGAATTCTTCCTTCCGAAGCTTCAGTCCTTGTTGATGTTCCAGAAGTTGATTGCATATTCATTGATGCTCGTCGCGATCTACCAAGTGCAAAGGCGCTCACTAAATTATTAACTTCCACTGGTGTTAATTGCCCAATAGTTGCAATTGCAACTGAAGGCGCATTATCTGCAATGAGTGTTGATTGGGGATTTGATGATGTCATCCTCGACACTGCAGGTCCGGCAGAAGTAGAAGCAAGAATTCGTATTGCAATCGGTCGAATGCAGGCAGATCAATTCGCAAATGATCCAGCGATGCGCGAAATTCGCACCGGTGAAGTTGTTATCGATGAGAATTCATACACCGCAAAAATTAAAGGTCGCGCACTTGATTTAACCTTTAAAGAGTTTGAACTAATTAAGTTCCTTGCTCAACATCCAGGTCGCGTCTTTACTCGCGCCCAACTTTTGCAAGAAATTTGGGGCTATGACTACTTCGGTGGCACGCGCACTGTGGACGTTCACATTCGTCGCCTTCGCTCCAAACTTGGTCCAGAGTATGAAGCGATCATTGGAACCGTTCGAAATGTGGGCTACCGATTCACTGTGCCAAACTCTGGCAAAGAGGCTTCGCTCGCTGATCGCATTTAAGTAACCGTTATAAATGCGCCACATTCTTAAGTTAAATCGCACCCTTACAACTGCACTTACAGTTCCGCCAAATCAAAATATTGATATCGCACCCTTTGTCCCCGCCCTTCATAAGGATGAATGGCTTGAGCTAAATAATAAAATCTTTATCGCCCATCCTGATCAAGGAAATTGGGTCATGGAAGACCTTGAGAATCGAATGCGCGAACCTTGGTTTGATCCTGAAGGATTTTTTATCGCCATTCAAAATAACAAGATGGTTGGTTTTTGCTGGACCAAGATTCACCATGATTTTGTTAATCAAGATCCGGTGGGCGAGCTCTATGTGATCGGCGTCGATCCTGATTTTGGTAATAAAGGAATCGGGCGCTGCCTGGCCATCGCCGGGATCAACCATCTTGTTGCAAAACACCTGGGCCAGATGATGCTCTATGTAGATGCCGATAACGAGCGGGCGCTGGCCTTATATAAAGAGTTGGGTTTTAATTGATTAATTCAGCGCACATTGTTCGAAATGCAGCAGTATGCGCATCAATATCAGCCTTGGTCGTTTCTGGTGAAACCAAAGCCATATTGTGAAATGGTGTAATTAAAAAGCCATCATTTAGCATCCGCAAATGAATGTATTGCTCGAGTTCAAAATCGCCAGCATCTGCCGCTTCTTTGCCCGTCTTTGGCGCAGTTGCCTGGAATAAATATTCCCCTCGCGCACCAAGTCGCGAGCAGTACCAAGGCAATTCAAATTCTTTAATTGCCGCCTCAACACCATCACACCAAAGATTTCCAAGTGGCACCAT
>CAIMMQ010000034.1 GCA_903842675.1 uncultured Actinomycetes bacterium | reverse complement strand
GGGTCTGGTTCACATTGTGCGGTTACAAGAATTGGCTGCTGGTAGCCGCTCTTTAAAAATAGCGCCTGAAGAGTTTCGGTGCCAACACCATGCATCGCAGTGTAAACAACCTTTAGTTCCCGGGCTTCTTTTACAAGTGCTGCAGTTTCATTTAAATAACTAGTTATTAGACTTTCCGGAACAGTCACCCAATTTGAACCACGTGGTTGCTCGCTAACTATCTTGGTAATCTCAAGTGAAATACTCGCATCTGTAGGGGAAATTATTTGGGAACCACGGTAATTAATCCCATCCACCGTTTGGCCAAGGTAAACCTTGTAACCATTATCTGCGGCTGGGTTGTGGCTGGCCGTAACCATGACGCCGCAATCAACACCCAATTTATTTACGGCATATGCAAGCAAAGGCGTTGGTAGTTGGCGAGGCAATAAATGCACTTCTAAACCCGCACCAGAAAATATCTCGGCGCTCTCTTGCATAAACTCAGCCGAGCCATGCCGGGCATCGCGTCCGATAACAACTGATTTGAGGCCGCGTGATTTTAGATAGTTTGCAATTCCCGCCGCCGTTCTTCCAACAACAGCGCGATTCATTCCTGATGGGCCAGGGCGAACTGGGCCGCGCAAGCCAGCTGTTCCAAATTCGAGAAAACCATTGAAGGATTTTTGGAGCTCTAATTCATTTCCAGTATCGAGCCAACCTTGAAGCACCGCTGCAGTTTTTGGATCAGGGTCTAACGCGATCCAAGCCTGCACTTCTGCGATTAGATCGGAATCGATCACAGTTTATGCAAAACCTTTCCTAGCAATTCACCCATACGTCCAGCGGCAGCCTTGCCAGCTTCCATAACTTCGGTATGACTTAATTTTTCGCCAGTAACGCCAGCAGCAGCATTTGTTACAAGTGAGATGCCAAGAATCTCGGCGCCAAGAGCATGTGCGGCAATTGCTTCGGGAACGGTTGACATACCAACAAGATCTGCGCCCATTGTTCGCAACATATTTATTTCAGCAGGAGTTTCATATGCAGGGCCACGCCAATGAACATAGACACCTTCAGAAAGCGAAGGATCTTCCTTCTTCACAAGTTCACGGATGCGCTTGCTATAAAGATCGGTCAGATCAACGAAGTTAGCGCCGATTAGTGGGCTAGTAGCCGTCATTGAGATGTGATCACGAATAATTACGGGTTGGCCGACTTTATAACCACGATTTATGCCACCACAGGCATTGGTTAGCACAACAACTTTGCAACCAGCCTTAACGGCAGTGCGCACACCATGAACAACAGGTTCAATACCTTTGCCTTCATAAAGGTGAGTACGTCCAAGAAATACAAGGGCGTTGATGGTGCCATTGGCACCTTGAATTTCATATGATCGAATTACCCCGCCGTGCCCTTCAACAGTTGGCGCCGGAAAGCCAGGCAGATCTGTAACTGGAAATTCATGTGACGGTTTTCCAAAAGCTTCGGTCGCAGAAATCCAACCTGATCCCATAACAAGTGCCACGTCATGAGATTTTTTGCCAGTCAATACGGCGATCTTCGCAGCTGCTTTTTCTGCTGTTGCAATTGGGTCTTGGTAAAGATCTTCCATATTCGACTTATCGCTCATGGGAGAAACTTACCGCGCAATTAGGCCGGTTGGAATCGCTTCTTAATCCTCGATGACGCAGAGAGTGGTACCGCTCGCAACACTTTGGCCAACGCTGACGTGGAGTTGCGCGATTGTGCCGGCCTTGTGCGCAATGAGTGGTTGTTCCATCTTCATCGCTTCAAGAACCACAATTAAGTCACCTACTGCGACTCGGTCGCCATTTGCCTTTGCAATCTTAACGACAGTTCCTTGCATTGGACTTTCGAGTGCATCACCAGCAATTTTTCCGACCGCATTACTCTTTACACGATGGCGCTTTTGAATAGGCTCTGGTGTGTGCAGCAATACTTCAAAGCGGTGACCATCTACTTCGGCAATAATCTTTTGTGAAGCCGCCTTTGAGTCAGCAACACCTTGCTTAAACGAGAATGGTTCAATTTGATTATCGAATTCGTTCTCAATGTAACTGGTGTAAACCTTAAATTCCTTGGTGAAATTTGGATCATTAACGATTGCCCGGTGGAATGGAAGTGCGGTTGCAAGTCCACCAATTTCAAATTCTCGCAAAGCACGACGCGCTCGAGCGATAGCCTCATCACGAGTTGCTGCGGTAATAATCAATTTTGCAAGAAGTGAATCAAAGTGGGTACCGACTGTGTGCCCGTGGTCAAAGCCAGCATCAATACGAACACCTGGGCCATCTGGAACTTCCCACTTTGTGATTGTTCCAAGTGATGGCAAGAAACCCTTTCCAGGATCTTCACCATTAATTCGAAATTCAATGCTGTGGCCACGAATGACTGGATCGATTGGGCTGATCGCTTCGCCATCGGCAATTCGAAATTGTTCGCGAACTAGATCGATGCCAGTTACTTCTTCGCTAACCGGGTGCTCTACCTGAAGGCGGGTGTTAACTTCTAGAAATGAGATGGTTCCATCAGAACCAATTAAGAATTCGCAAGTTCCGGCGCCAACATAACCAGCCAATTTCATGATCGCTTTACTTGATTTATAGAGCTCATCAATTTGTGCTTGCGATAAGAATGGTGCCGGAGCTTCTTCGACAAGCTTCTGATGGCGACGTTGTAATGAACAATCGCGCGTACTTACTACTACGGCGTTACCGTGTGAATCCACCAATACTTGGGTTTCCACATGTCGTGGCTTATCCAAATAGCGCTCGACGAAGCATTCGCCGCGACCAAATCCGGTAATCGCTTCACGGACGGCTGACGCAAATAATTCTGGAATTTCTTCAATTGTGTGCGCAACTTTCAAGCCACGTCCACCGCCACCGTGTGCGGCCTTAATTGCAACTGGTAGACCATGCTCTTTTGCGAAAGCAACAATCTCCTCTGCAGTATCAACTGGATCAATTGTTCCGGCAACAAGTGGTGCGCCAACTTCTGCGGCGATCTTTCGTGCGGAGACTTTATCGCCAAGCAATCTAATAGCTGCTGGTGGGGGACCGATCCAGATTAAGCCAGCCGCAATTACTTTATCTGCGAAATCAGCGTTCTCTGAGAGGAAGCCATAACCTGGATGAATTGCATCCGCACCAGATTTCTTGGCAATCGCAATGATCTTGGCTTGATCTAAATAAGTTTGCGCAGCGGATAACCCATCAAGTGCATAGGCTTCATCTGCTGTTGCAACGTGAAGTGAAGTGCGATCTTCATCAGAGTAGATCGCGATTGATTTAATTCCATGATCGCGTGCCGCACGTGCAACGCGAACTGCAATCTCGCCTCGGTTGGCGATTAATACTGCCTTCATGCTGGAACCGACATTCCAGAAAGTTCTTCCCAACGCAGTCCAAGTGAATTAACAGCCCGGCGCAACAGTGGAAGTGAGAGTCCAATAATTCCAGAAGGATCGCCTTCAATTCGTGAAATAAATGGAGCGCTCAAACCATCCAAGGTAAAACCACCAGCGACTTCAAGTGGTTCGCCCGAACTTACATACGCTTCAATTTCACTATCGGTCATTTCTGCAAAGTAAACCTTTGAGGTTGAAAGATCTGATATTTCGATGCCTTGCTCGGTGTCAATAATGCAATGGCCAGTATGTAGAAGTCCAAAGTTTCCTCGAAGCTCTTTACAGCGAGCAATCGCAACTTCTGGTGTGCCGGGTTTTCCGAGCGATTTTCCGTTAAATTCAAATGTTGAATCGCAACCGATTATCAAGTGGTTCTCGCCAACCTGACTCTTAACGGTGTGAGCCTTTAAAATCGCAAGTGCCACAACAAGTTCTGCAGGTGCAAGTGCGTTAAGTTTTGGATCTTCTTCATCGACGCCACTAACTAAAACTTGTGCGCGAATGCCAACCGAGTCCAGCAACCGCTTTCGCGATGGCGAAGCTGATGCAAGAACGACTTGTCTGTTCTTTGACATTAGAAGCTCTGTCCCCATTTTCTTGGCAATGGTTGGCGAACTTGTGATTTGCGCCAAAGGCTTGAACTTTCAATTTTCTGTTCTACTGGAGCGGGTATCGCCTTCTCGAGCGCAGCTAGTTCAGCCGGACTTGGCGTGCCGGATGTGATTGTAAATTTCTTGGATAACGCTTTAGCCATTAGAGCGGAATATTTCCGTGCTTGCGCGGTGGCAAATTAACTCGCTTATTTCGAAGCGCAGCTAACGCCTTTCCAATTTGATTTCTCGTTTCCTGTGGTTCGATTACAGCATCGATGAAGCCACGATCTGCGGCAATGTAAGGATTTAGCAAAGTATCTTCATAATCAGAGATGAGTTCGCTGCGCTTTGCATCGGCATCCTTTGCATCAGCAAGTTCCTTGCGGTGCAGAATATTTACCGCACCTTGGGCGCCCATAACTGCAATCTGCGCGGTCGGCCAAGCCAAGTTCACATCAGCACCCAAGTGCTTTGATCCCATAACAATGTAGGCGCCACCATAAGCCTTGCGAGTAATAATTGTTATAAGTGGCACAGTTGCTTCGCCATATGCATAAAGTAATTTTGCGCCACGGCGAATGATGCCGTTCCATTCTTGTTCGGTACCTGGCAAGAAGCCTGGAACATCGACCAGGGTGATAACTGGAATTCCAAAAGCGTCGCAGGTACGGACGAATCTCGCTGCCTTTTCACTGGCATCGATATCAAGTGTTCCGGCCAAATTCATTGGTTGGTTAGCAACGATTCCTACCGAATGGCCATCAACGCGGCCAAAGCCAACAATTATGTTCGGCGCAAAAAGGGTGTGGACTTCCAGGAAATCTGCTTCATCAATAATCGCTTCAATTAAAACCTTCATGTCATAAGGCTTATTTGGGTTATCTGGAATAAGTGAATCGAGGGCGCGATCACTTGGTGCAACATCGCTACTAGCGGTTGCGGCGAGCACTGGCGCTTGATCCATATTGTTACTTGGTAAATAGGAGAGAAGTGCCTTCACGAAATCCAGTGCATCATCTTCGCTATCAGCGAGGTAATGTGAATTTCCAGTTTTGGTGCTGTGCGTCAGGCCACCGCCAAGTTCTTCCATGCCAACTTCTTCGCCAGTTACCGCCTTGATTACATCCGGGCCAGTAATAAACATTTGTGAAGTTTCATTAACCATTACAACGAAGTCGGTAATTGCAGGTGAGTAAACCGCGCCACCAGCAGTAGGCCCAAGAATTAAAGAAATTTGCGGAATAACTCCAGATGCGCGCACGTTACGTTTGAAAATCTCGCCATATTGGCTAAGTGAAGCAACACCTTCTTGAATACGGGCGCCGCCTGAATCGTTTAATCCAACTACTGGAATACCGGCCTTAAGCGCGAACTCCATAACTTTTACAATCTTCTCGCCAACAACTTCGCCCAAACTTCCACCAAAGACTAGGAAGTCTTGCGCGTAAATTGCGATTTGGCGGCCATCGACCGTTGCATGTCCAGTTACAACGCCGTCGCCGTAAACGCGATTGGCATCCATTCCAAAGTTTGTCGAGCGATGTCTTGCGAAAGCATCCATTTCAACAAACGAGCCAGCGTCAACAAGTCGTGTGATGCGCTCGCGTGCTGTTAGCTTTCCTTGGGCATGGCGCTTGGCAATTGCAGCGTCGCTTCCGCTATTTTCGGCCTGTAATCTCCGACGGCGCAGATCTGCAATCTTTCCGGCTGTAGTACGAATATCATCAGTCACGGTCATACGGTACTAGTTCTAGCGCCCTAAATGACTCCCTATATGAATCGAGCGTCGCGCATGAAACCAGAATTGCTTAGCGCACACGAGATCACAAGCGCACTTGACGGTGGCTACTGGCGGGTATCGGTAATTGATGAGACCGAATCAACACAAAATTTATTGCGAACAAGTAATCCAAAACCCGGAGATTTAATTACTACTGAGTATCAAAGTCAGGGACGTGGCCGGCTTGGGCGGAGTTTTTCAGCCCAAAAATCAACCGCACTTCTATTTTCATTTTATTTGGCACCAAAATGTGAGAGAAATAATTGGGGATTTCTACCACTACTTGTTGGAATGAGCGTAGCTAATTCACTTATAAAAATAACAGGTGATTCCAATTTTAAGTGCAAGTGGCCAAATGATATTTTATTTAACGAAAAGAAAATTGCTGGACTACTCGTTGAAACGCTTGATGATGGTGTAATTGTTGGCGTCGGTATAAATGTGAGTACAACCCAAGAGCAGTTACCAGTTGCACATGCCTCATCAATATTTTTGGAGACTGGCAAACAATTGAATCGAAATATTCTGCTTGCTGAAATTTTGGCTGGCCTCACCCCGCTACTTGTGGAGTGGGAAACTGGTTCAAACATCTCCAGTTTAATTGCAGCCTATTCCCGACTCTCTGCGACGCTTGGCCAAAACGTGCAGATCGAGCTACCGGGTGGCAAACAATTAGGCGGAATTGCAACCAGGATCGATAGTTCGGGCGCACTTGTATTAGATAGCGGTGAATTGGTTACGGTTGGAGATGTTGTTCATCTGACCAGTAAACTCGACTAGTGAATTTCCCAAAGGTTGGCGTCATTGGTGCGGGGCAACTTGCACGCATGATGGCGGTGCCCGCAAATGATTTAGGGATTGATTTAACTGTTTTCACATCGAGCGCGCAAGACTCTGCGGCACAGATCGTGAATTATGTAATTGGCGATTATCACGACGTAAATGCTGTTCTTGCATTTGCAAAAAATTGCGATGTTCTAACTTTTGAGCATGAACTGGTTCCGCAGAGCGTCATCAAAGCGGTTGAATCAAGCGGAGTGAAGGTTTATCCAAAATCAGAGTCATTCGCTTTTTCCCAAGATAAGATAGTGATGCGCAAAAAAATAGCGGAGATTGGTCTTCCAAATCCCACGTGGCAAGAATATTCTGGCGGGGCCAGCGAAATTTCCTTTCCATTGATTGCAAAGTTGCCGACCGGTGGTTATGACGGCCGCGGGGTTTTCAAGGTTAATAACCAGAGCGAACTTGATGAATTAGCTTCTTCAAATGGCAAGTTACTGCTCGAAGAACTTTTGCCATTTGATTATGAAATATCGGTGATGGTTGCTAGATCACCTCACAACCAAGCTGCGAGTTGGCCAGCTACGTTAACTATCCAATCCGATGGAATTTGCACCATGACCGTGACTCCAATCCCGAATATTTCGCAGGCGCTGGCGGCCCAAGTACAAAGTGCAGCGCTAGAAATCGCAAGCGCTATTGATTTGGTGGGCGTGCAGGCGGTTGAAATGTTTATCGTCGGCGAAAAGTTTTACATAAACGAGTTGGCCCTTCGCCCACATAATTCTGGACACTGGAGTATTGAAGGATCACATACCAGCCAATTTGAACAGCACTTGCGAGCTATTCTCGATCTACCACTTGGTGATACTTCGATGACTACAAAGTTTGCAGTCATGGGAAATATCATTGGCGCTGCGAAAACGGATATGTATCGCCCATACTTACATTTGATGGCACGCACGCCACAACTTAAATTTCATCAGTATCGCAAAGAGGTTCGTCCCGGACGTAAAATTGGCCATGTAACACTTTGCGGCGATAACGTCCTAGAATTACAACAGGAAGTTCGGCACGCAATCGACTATCTGAACGGAGCGATCGATGAGTAATTCTGTAGCAATTGTTATGGGTTCGGATTCCGATTGGCCGATCATGGAAGAAGCAGCGAAAGCTCTCGACTCATGTGGAGTTAGCTACGAGGTTGATGTTGTATCTGCTCACCGCACACCAGAAGAAATGTTGGCATTTGCAAAAAGCGCGGCCGAAAAGGGATTTAAAGTAATTATTGCTGGGGCAGGTGGCGCAGCGCATCTTCCCGGAATGATCGCAGCAGCGACCACACTTCCAGTAATTGGCGTACCAGTTCCGCTTAAGTACCTAGACGGTATGGATTCTTTGCTTTCAATAGTTCAGATGCCTGCTGGTATTCCAGTGGCAACTGTTGGCGTGGGAAATGCGAAGAACGCTGGATTACTCGCAGCTCGAATTTTAGGAGTTAGTGATGCCAACGTCGCAAAGAAAGTTAGCGAACTAATGGCTACTGCGCGAGATGAATCTCTGGAAAAAGGTAAGACGCTAAATACCAAGCGAAATAATCGAACAGGTTTTTAATTCGAGCTACTGCGTCCCAAGGCTCTAAATTTCCACCCTGCTGCTTGCCAAGCTTCTCTGTCTAACGAATTTCTACCATCAATAATGACCGCGTTCTTAACTAATGATTTAACTGCAACCGGATTGATTTCTCGGTAGATCTTCCACTCCGTTAAATGCAGAACGATGTCGGCATCTTTCAAGCAATCTTCAATTGAATTTGCGAAATTAAGGACTGGGAATCTTTTCTCGGCATTTTTCATGGCTTTTGGATCATGAATAACTACGGTTGCGCCAGCGGCTTGTATTTGAACCGAGATATCTAAAGCAGGGGAGTCTCTAACATCATCGCTGTCCGGTTTAAATGCGGCGCCCAAAACTGCCACACGTTTACCTTTCAAATCATCGGCCAGGTCTTTACGTACGAGTTCAATAACACGTGATCTAGCGCGCAGATTTATTGAATCAATTTCGCGCAGGAATTCAAGAGCCTGGGTTGCACCTAATTCATCTGCTCTCGCCATGAACGCTCTTATGTCCTTTGGCAAACATCCACCACCAAAACCAATTCCGGCTTGTAAGAATCGACTACCAATTCGTGGGTCATAACCAATTGCCTTTGCAAGAACCGTCACATCGCCACCTGCAGCTTCACAAATTTCGGCCATGGCATTGATAAATGAGATTTTAGTTGCAAGAAAGGAATTCGCTGCGACTTTCACAAGTTCGGCTGTTGGCAGATCTGCTCGGACCCAAGGGGTATTCGCATCAAGATTAGATTTGTACAACTCTTTTAGTTTTGCCTCAGCAGCGTCGCTCACAACACCAACAACCAATCGATTTGGCTTCAAGGTATCTTCGACAGCAAAACCTTCACGTAAGAATTCAGGATTCCACGCTAGGTCAACGGCTGGATTAAGGGAGATAAGTCGCTCGCGCAGGCGTTGGGCGGTTCCAACTGGAACGGTGGATTTTCCAACAACAAGTGAGCCGGCTTTTGCAATTGGGGCGATCGCATCTAGCGCCGCGTCAACATATTTAAGATCTGCTGCGAGTGATCCAGTTTGTTGTGGTGTTCCAACGCAGATGAAGTGAATATCGGCATCGGCGGCATCTTGGAAGTTTGTGCTGAAAGTTAATTTTCCAGATTTAATCTGGGCCGCTAACAGTTCTTCCAACTCTGGTTCATAGAAAGGAACTTTTCCACCGGCCAACATTGCAATTTTTTCTGGGTCAACATCAATCCCAACAACCTCAAAACCAAGTGAGGCGATGCAAGCGGCATGAGTCGCACCTAGATATCCAGTACCAATTACCGAAACTCTAAGCGTCATAAAGCCGATACTAGCGCTGGAAACGGTAGCGTGAGCAATTATGGACAGCGCCTCTCTGCCTCAGGTATCGGTAATCCTGCCGATCTTGAATGAAGCACGGGATTTGGTTGCAAGTATTTCGGCAATTCTGCGCCAGGACTATCCACCAGGCTTCGAAGTAATCCTTGCACTCGGACCTTCTAAAGATGACACGAATCGGATTGCGACCGAACTTGCAGCAAAAGACGCCCGAATTATTTTGGTAGATAACCCAACTGGCAGAACAGCTAATGGGCTAAATGCAGCAATTTCTAAATCGCGTTATCCAATAATTTCGCGGATCGATGGTCACGCTGAAGTTTCAAATACTTATTTGCGCGATGCCGTTGAAATATTGTTAAAAACCCAAGCCGTAAATGTTGGTGGAATTATGGCGGCCGAAGGTAAAACCAATTTTGAAAAAGCTGTTGCAACAGCAATGCGCTCGCCACTAGGTGTTGGTGCGGCACGTTTTCATACTGGCGGAAGCGCTGGACCGGCCGATACCGTTTACCTTGGAACATTTTTGAAATCTGCGCTTGTTGCAGTCGGCGGATATGACGAAAGATTTACCAGAGCACAAGATTGGGAACTTAATTTTCGCTTGCGTGCTGCCGGCGGAATTGTTTGGTTTGATCCATCACTTCTTGTCACATATCGCCCACGACCTAACTTGCGAGCGTTAGCAAAGCAGTACTTTGAATATGGAACCTGGCGGCGGGTGGTTACGCGAAGCCACAAGGGAAGTGTTAATTATCGTTACCTAGCACCGCCAGTTGCAGTTGTCCTTAATTTAATTTCGCTCGTTTTGGGCGTCACTTTGAACTCAATTTTCCTAGTACCAATACTTTGCTACTTGCTTTTGATTCTTCTTGGTTCGCTTCGAATCGGCAAGAGTGCTTTAGAGAAACTATTTCTTCCACCAATTTTGATCACCATGCATATGGTTTGGGGGGCTGGTTTCTTAACTTCACCAAAGAGGTTGATGCAGCAAGGTAAATGAAACGCTTACTACTAATTCTTATTCTCCTTTCAAGCGCCCAACCGGCATATGCAACACCAGAAATTCCAAGCACCTTCACCTTTAAAGGTTCTGGATATGGTCATGGTGTTGGCATGAGCCAAATTGGCGCAAAAGGTCAGGCGCTCGAAGGTAAAAGCGCGCAAGATATTCTCACTTACTATTTCCCCGGAGCTGCAGTAACTCCAGTAGATAATTCCCAAATTATTCGCGTAAATGTGGCGCACCAAGTAACTGCAGCAGTTCTGACAATTTCATCACAAGCCAATGACTGTTCCTTCGGATTGGCCAGTGAAGTGCAGCCCATTCAACAAGTGGTACCAAATTCAAAACTAACTTTCACCATGATCGGCAAGCAAGTTGGCGTAAATGCCAAGGCAGCAAATCAAGCGCCCGTTCCACTTAGTGCAGCAAGTAACTGGTCGATCAGTTGGACGGGCACTGATTGCGTAGTTCTTTTAAAAGTTGGAACCCAAACCATGAAATTGAAATATGGCTCGATAACTGTGCGCTCGGTCCCCATAACTGGCAAAGGTTATAAAATTGAAGTTGTAAATAGTATGCGCCTCTCCGATGAATACCTTTACGGAATAAGTGAAGTCCCATCTTCTTGGCCGATGGCTGCGCTAGAGAGCCAAGCGATAGTTTCAAGAACGTACGCACTTAGCCGGATCAAGAACGTACGCAAAGATTGTGACTGTAATGTTTACAGCTCTAAATATGATCAGGTTTATATTGGCTACAGCAAAGAAGCGGAACCTAAGTATGGAGTCTTGTGGCGCAACGCCGTGCAGGCCACAGTTGTTGACACTTCCACTGCGCTAGCAATTACTTATAACGGTGCCCCAATCAACGTTTACTTCTTCTCTTCTAGCGCCGGTCAAACGCAGCGCAGTATCGATGTTTGGGGAACTGATATTCCTTATTTGACCAGCGTCCCAGATCCCTGGAGTCTGGACCCAAAGTTGAATCCCAAATATGCCAACTGGGTTCGAGTAATTAGCCAAGAACAAATGGCTGAGGTATTTGGCCTACCAGATGTGGTGAGTTATTCAATTGCGCTTCGAAGTAAAACAGATAGCGTTATGAAAATTACCGGCATATCGAGTTCTGGAAAGCATAAAACGATTTCGGTAAGCGCCTTTAAAGTTCCGTTAAAAATACCTTCATCTTGGTTTGATTTGCCAGCGAAGATTGTGCTTCCTGATTCGTCGACGGTTGTTAGTAATTAAATTTAGTTAACGTGCAGGATGGAATTTAAGCCACCCCAACTACCAGTTTTGGCAAGCGCTTCTAGGCCACCAGTCTGCGAATTTCGTCTAAATAATAAATTATTTGCTCCAGATAGTTCACGAGCTTTAACGCTTGTGCCATCTGGCAACAAAACCTTTGAACCAGCAGTTATATAAACACCGGATTCGACAACACAATCATCACCAAGTGAAATTCCGAGGCCAGCATTTGCGCCTAATAGAGATCGTTTACCAATAGAAATAACTTCCTTGCCACCACCACTTAGAGTTCCCATTATTGATGCGCCACCACCGATATCACTGCCATCGCCTACGACAACTCCTGCGCTGATGCGTCCTTCAACCATAGATTTACCAAGTGTTCCAGCATTGAAGTTTACGAATCCTTCATGCATAACAGTTGTTCCACTGGCGAGATGTGCGCCTAAACGAACACGGTCGCCGTCAGCAATTCGAACGCCCTCAGGAATTACATAGTCAATCATGCGTGGGAACTTATCTACTGCGAAAATTGAAAGTGATCCATATTTATTACGTAACTTAGGTGCAATCTCATTGAAGGTTGAAACAGCACATGGTCCAACCGATGTCCAAACTACGTTATTCAAAATTCCAAAAATTCCGTCTAAATTTAAACCATGTGGTTTGACTATTCGATGTGAGAGAAGATGCAGGCGTAGGTATGCGTCAGGAACACTTTTAGGTGGCAGATCTAAATCAATTTCAATTGAAACTTCGCTACGAATTATTTGTCGCAGCTCATCAGCGCCAACGTATTCATTTAAGTTAGGCGCCGTTGAACCCTTGAGTGATCCCAAGCCAAGTACATGAAAATATGTATCGAGAGCGTCACCAGATTTGGTAGCAGTACTTATTCCATGACCAAAGGCGCTTCTCATGTGAGTACGCTATCAAAGTTCGAATAGACTTGCCCTATGCGAATTTCCGTTTACTGCTCATCTGCGCCTGATATCGACCAAAAATTTCTTGATCTTGCATTCGATGTTGGTGTGGCCATTGCAAAGAGCGGTGCTGACTTAGTTTGGGGCGGCGGGCAAATCTCAATGATGGGAGCCGTTGCACGCGGCGCTCGTTCGGGTGGTGCAAAAACTTTTGGCGTAATTCCAGAGAAGTTAGTGAACCGTGAGTTCTCTGATCCCGAGAGCACGGAAATATTTTTGGTTTCGGATATGCGAACTCGTAAAGCAAAATTAGAAGAGTTGGCAGATGCCTTCATTGCACTTCCCGGCGGGATTGGAACACTCGAAGAATTCTTTGAAATTTGGGTTGGCAGGTATTTAGGTTTTCATACAAAGCCAATTGCAGTATGCGATCCCTATGGTGCATTTAAACCATTGCAAGGTGCGATTGATCATCTAACTGATATCAAAATGATGAAGGCAGGCCAGAGCCAACTAGTTGAGTGGTGCACGGATATTGAATCGGCTATTCGCGCTTGCACTGCGGCTACTTCACCGAAAGATTAGAGAGCGGTAACCTCTACTCATGACCGCGATCTCAGAGCTTCTTGCGAGCTTGCCTGAAGAGGAGCGAATAATTCTTACTATGCATTACATTCGAGGTTTATCGCCAGAACAGATAGCGAACTCACTTGGTGTTCCAGATCGGGCGGTTGCCTCCGTTATCACGATCGGCAAGGCTCGTCTACTCTCCGCGTTAAAACAGGGGTAGATCCTCGGTTATATTCGATTTCCATAACAGCCTAAAAATGCGAGATACTTCTCCCTAGAAGTTGTTTAAGAGTTTGCTGGTCAAACTAAACGCAAGGGAGCAATAAGCATGGCAGCCATGAAACCCCGCACTGGTGATGGACCCATGGAAGTAACTAAGGAAGCGCGCAGTTTTGTTATGCGAATTCCACTTGAAGGCGGCGGACGCCTCGTTGTTGAATTAAATGTTGAAGAAGCCACCAACCTAGGTAACGCACTTCAGGCAGCAGTCTCACTCGTTAAGAAGTAAGTTAGTTTGGGATAACGCGGTAAACGTGAATTCCTTTCCAGCCCTATCTTGTACTGATTTCGAAAGCACCAATTTTCTCGTAGCCGATTCTGTGGCGATTCCAGTTTTAAGTGGCGAGAGCGTAGAACTTGGAAACCTTAAATTAGTTAAATTGTTAGAGAAGGCTTGCGACCAAAATATTCAGAGCGCTTTGCAAAGTTGGCCAGATGCAACAGGTAAAGCTGGCGAATTATTTGAATACCCCCTTAAAAGTAGCAAAGGCAAACTCTCTCGGATTTTCTTTGTCGGAGTTGGTGCAGGCAGCGCTGATGAGCTACGAAAGTCAGCAAGCGCACTGGCTCGTAAAGTAAAGGCGAGCGGCGCTCTAGTAATCGATGGCTTGAACACAAAGGCAGATACTGCAATAGTTCATAGCGTCTCACTTATTCTTTCGAGTTATACCTACACTTTGAAATCTGAGAAACCGAAGAAGCCTGCGAGTTTTCAAATAGTTGGCAACTTCGAATCGGAAGTTTCTTATGGAAAAATTCTTGCTAATGGCGTATGGCGAGCCCGCGATTTAATTCATACCCCCTCAAATATTAAGAACCCACTCTGGATGGCCAATCAAGCAAAATCCTTAATTTCAAAGGTCAAATCTCCCGCCTTGTCGATAAAAGTTAAGAGCGGAAAAGAACTTGCCGAGTTTGGCGGACTTCGTGCTGTTGGTAATTCGGTACCAGTTCCTGGCCCACGGTTGATTGAATTAAGTTACGCCCCCAAAGGCTCAAGCCGGTGGCCACACGTTGTCCTTGTTGGAAAGGGAATAACTTTTGATACCGGTGGTATTTCTCTAAAGCGTCCTTATGAAAACATGGTTGCGATGAAGAGCGATATGTCGGGAGCCGCAGCAGTATTGTCAACAATTCTTACAATTGCAGATTTAGGAAAGGATGCGCCGAAGGTGCGCATCACCGGGTTAATGATGTGTGCCGAGAACTCGTTGTCAGCAACATCGCAACGACCATCTGATGTAATTAAGCATTACGGTGGAACAACTGTTGAAGTCTTAGATACCGATGCTGAAGGGCGCCTTGTTCTTGCCGATGGTTTGGCCTATGCGGATGCCGAGCTGGCTCCAGATTATTTAATAGATATCGCGACGCTTACTGGTTCTGCAACACTTGGCCTAGGTCGGCAATATGCAGCCATGTATACCCGCAACAATAAATTAGCTAAAACGCTAAATGAAATTGGCGAGCGAATCGGTGAACGACTTTGGCACATGCCTCTGATTGATGATTACAAAGTGGCACTCGTAAGTGATATTGCTGATTTTAATCACTTGGCAGAAAATCCTAACCAGCCTGACTTTTCTGCTGGTTCGGTAACAGCGGCGCTCTTCCTTGAACATTTTGCGGGTGCCCGAAATTGGGTCCACTTAGATATCGCAGGCCCAGCACGTTCCGAGAGTGATTCTGGTGAAAATCCAAAAGGCGGTACGGGATTTGGCGTTAGAGTCCTAACGGAATGGTTAACTTCCTTATGAGCAACGGGAGCACCATCAATCCAAACGAGCGCGGCGATATGTCAGCCTTCGCTGAAGGATTTCCTCACGAAGATTTCTTTATGCAACAAGCCAGAAAAAATGGAAGTGAAGTTGGCGCAAGTGATCCAACCGCTGGAAGTGGTGGAGTAATTGCTTTTATTGCTGGACTTATTTCAGCGAAATCAATTGTAGAAATTGGAACTGGGTCAGGGGTCAGCGGCCTTTGGGCATTTCGCAGCGCACCAAATGATTCGACTTTAACTTCAATAGATTCTGAACGCGAACATTCGGCGAGTGCTCGAAACATCTTTGAAGAAGCTGGAATCTCGGCACAAAGATTTCGTCTCATTACCGGCAACATCGTTGATGTCGTTGGCAAACTAGCCGATGCAAACTATGACCTGATGATCGTCAGGTCACCTAAAGATATGGTCGATGTTGTTCAGGAAAGTTTCAGACTTCTCAAAGCAAATGGCGTTTTACTTATAGATAATGCCTTGGCGGGCGGAAAAGTTGCAGACCCAACGCAACGAGACTTCGACACAATTGCGCGCCGGGATTCGATTAAGGCAATCAAAGAGG
Source organism: uncultured Actinomycetes bacterium (assembly GCA_903842675.1). Lineage (GTDB taxonomy): Bacteria > Actinomycetota > Actinomycetes > Nanopelagicales > Nanopelagicaceae > AAA044-D11. The sequence goes on along the minus strand of CAIMMQ010000034.1, from coordinate 11,990 downwards.
ATGGTCGTTGGCGTTCTAGCGTGCTTCCAATTGGCGGCGGCATCTTAATTGCCAGTAAAATCTAGTTATTGAATTAGCTAGTTACTAAATTGAATTGGGGGAGTCAACTTGGATTCAGAGCAACCGAGCACACCACCTTCCAGTACGCCATCAAACACAGCATGGTGGATTTCTGACTATCCCGTTGTAACGCAAGAAGACCTTAAGCAACGGTCTGGTTCTCGTAGCATCTCATTTAACCTGGCGATCGCTATGGCGGTTATTGCTGGCGTAATTGGCAGCATCATCGGCCACTCATCGATAAGTCTTAATTCAAAAACTAATTTAGTTTCTACGGCAAATGTTGTAGAACGCGCCCCGAACTCCATCGCAGGAATTGCAGCACGAGTTTCACCCTCGGTTGTTTCAATCAGCGTTAAAACCCAAACGGGTGGCGATACTGGATCTGGATTTTTTATTCAAAGTAATGGCTACATACTTACAAATAATCACGTTGTTTCTAGCGTCGCCTCATCAGGTGCTTCAATTCAAGTTATTTTGAGTAACGGCAAAAGTTATGATGCCAAATTGGTAGGTCGAGATGCTGCATATGATCTAGCAGTTATAAAAATTGATGTTACTGATGCACCCGCACTTCAACTTGGAAACAGCGATGACATTCAGGTCGGTGATGGCGTGATCGCAATTGGCTCGCCACTTGGGCTTGCTGGCACCGTCACATCAGGAATTATCAGCGCCAAGAATCGCGCCGTAACTTCCGGCGGTGGAACTGGTGAAAGTTCATTTATAAATGCACTTCAAACCGATGCCGCAATTAATCCAGGCAATTCTGGTGGGCCACTTGTTAATTTAGCTGGTGCTGTAATTGGTGTTAATTCAGCGATTGCATCTCTTGGTTCATCTTTCGGCGGGCAATCTGGTTCGATTGGGCTAGGTTTTGCAATTCCAATCAATCAAGCGCAGAAGACGGCAAGCCAATTAATTAAAACTGGAACTTCAACCTATCCAATAATGGGACTTTCACTTGATTCAAGTTATCGCGGCGTTGGTGCCCTTGTTGCAAATCAGCAAGGTAGCGTCCTTGCTGGCGGTCCAGCAGAACGAGCTGGCATCAGACCTGGTGATGTAATTACGGCTATTGATGGGAAAGCAATTAACTCATCTGATGAAGCAATTGTCGCGGTTCGATCACACAACGTTGGAGATCGGATAAAAGTTAGCTTCACACATGGCACAGCATCACATGAGATTTCACTCGTTCTTATCGCAGCGAAGCGTTAAGGGCGCTAGGGTAATCAAATGTTTGGTATCGGTGGTGGTGAATTCCTAACGCTGGGGCTGCTCGCGCTCATCCTCATTGGCCCGGATAAATTGCCACAGTTCTCAAGAGATGCCGCTAAATTCCTAAATAAAATTCGCGCGATGGCTAATTCGGCGACTGCAGAGCTACGCGAGAATCTCGGACCAGGTTATGAGGATCTTCAAGTTACCGATCTGCACCCTAAAACTTTCATAAAGAAGCACTTGAATGAAGCACTGGCCGAACCTGCGGCAGAAATAAGTGAAATAAGTAAGAACGCTAAGATTGACCCGGACTTACTATGACAACGAAAATAATTGACAATATCAACGCTGCCCTTGGCACGGTTTCAGATCCAGAACTGCACCGCCCGCTTCCAGAACTAGGAATGGTTAAATCAGTTGCATTCGAAGCTGGCGTGGCACATATCGAAATACTCTTAACGATTTCTGGCTGTCCGATGCGCGATCGCCTCCAAACTGATATTTCAGCCGCAGTCACAAAAATTCCTGAAGTTAATTCGGTTCAATTAACTTTTGGTGTTATGAACGAAGAACAGCGCGGCGCTGTTAAAAAGCTGCTGCACGGTGGTGTTGAGAAATTTATTCCATTTGCGCAACCCAATTCACTTACAAGAGTCATCGGAATTGCTTCCGGCAAAGGTGGCGTCGGAAAATCTTCAGTCACAGTCAACCTTGCAGTTGCAGCCGCCAAACGTGGCCTGCGGGTTGGAGTTTTAGATGCAGATGTCTACGGTCACTCGGTTCCAAGGTTGATGGGAATTTTAGGCCAACGACCTACTGCAATTGATCAAACATTTATTCCGGTTGAAGCCTTTGGTGTAAAAGTTGTATCAATGGAAATGTTCAAGCCGGAGCGATCGGATGCTGTTGCATTTCGTGGACCGATGTTGCATAAAGTTTTGGAACAGTTGCTAAGTGATGCTTACTGGGGTGATCTTGATTTACTTCTCTTGGATTTGCCACCGGGCACTGGAGATGTAGCAATTTCACTTGGTCAATTAATTCCGGCATCTGAAATAATTGTTGTAACCACTCCACAAATTGCCGCCGCGGAAGTTGCCGAACGTGCTGGACGAATTGCACATCAACTTAAGCAACACATAATTGGCGTTATTGAAAATATGTCGGATAGCAAATGTGCAAAATGTGGCGATCCGATCGCAATCTTTGGTTCTGGTGGCGGATTGGAAACTTCAAAGAGATTATCAAGTTTGGTTGGCGCAGATGTGCCGCTACTGGGGGCAATCCCATTTGATAGTTCACTTCGCGAGGGCGGGGATGCTGGTACGCCGATAGTCATCGGAGATCCAACAAGCCCAGCGAGCGAAGCTTTTTCTGCATTGATCGAAAAATTAATGGTCCGTTCAAAGTCTTTGGTGGGCGTAAGGCTTGGTCTCGCCTAAGATTTGACTATGAAAACGCCACCAGTAACTGGAATTAATACGGTGGCCAAACGAATCACCGGCCGCCGGGATTCGGTATTAGAACGTAAAAATATTCGCGATGCACTTGTTTCTGTCGCTGGGTTAATTGGCCGTCCAATTCGCGATGAAACCGGGCGCGACATCGGTAAATTGGTAGACATAGTTGTTCGCCATGGTGAAACTACCTACCCACCAGTCTCTGGCTTAATCGTTAAAGTTGGAAACAGCACCTCGTTTATCGATGCTTCAAGTATCTCTAAATTTACTCACGATGAAATTCGACTCTCCTCGATGAAAGTAAATCTCGAAGAGTACAAACGCCGCCCAGGTGAATCACTTCTGGATGCTGACGTTCTTGATCACCAAATTGTTGATGTAAATGGTCTACGTGTTGTGCGTTCGTCAGATTTGTATTTAGCACCACTTGATCGTGAGATTCGAGTTGTTGGTGTAGATATTTCATTTCGATCTTTTGTCCGCCGAATTTTTCCAGGCTCCTTAAGCCGGCGTCCAACCCCAGAACATGTTGTTGACTGGGCCGCGGTAGCATCACTCGCAGATGGAACTGGTGTTGTTCGTTCTTCGGAATCGCGAGCGGCGCTAAGCCAACTTCGCCCGGCAGACCTCGCAGACTTAATCGAAGATCTTGCCGGCCGCGAACAGAGCGCATTGATCGAACTTTTGGATCCAGATCTAGCTGCGGACGCACTTGAAGAAATGGAAGATGACGAATTGCAAGGCTTGCTTCGTGGTCTGCCATCACAGCGCGCAGCCGAATTGATAAGTCGTATGGAACCAGATGAATCTGCTGAAGTTCTCCGTGACTTGGATGTCGACCACCGCGAGAGCATTTTTGCTGAGATGGATTCCAAAATTGCGGCCCAACTTCGCAAGCTAGTTTCTTTTGATGAAACTCTCGCTGGCGGAATCATGACCACGCACATTTTGGTAACTCGTGAAACTGACACAGTTGGTGATGCGCTTGCGTTGCTCGTTGAAAATAGGGAACGTGATATTTCTGACGGGGTTGTTGTAGTTGATGCTAAAGGAAAACTTTTAGACCACATTCAAATTATCGAACTTGTTGCTGCAAAATCCAGCGCTGAACTATCTACTCTAATCGGGCCACCATTTCCTACGGCAATTAACAGCAATACTCGCTTAAAGGAAGTTATCGAAGAATTCGCAAATAACCGGGGCTCTTCAATCATTGTTATTGATGAAAAGAATAAGCCAGTTGGACGTATCTTGGCCGATGACTTGGTCGACGCGCTAACTTCCGATGAAGAGAACCATGGCTTTGCTCAAGGAAGTGGTGCTTTCTAATGAGCGAAGTTAAAGCCACATCAAAGAAGGCGCCAGTTTCACCAAGGAAAATTCGTATTGCCGCACTGCTTGCTGTTATGGGACCTGGCGTAATTGCTGGCCTTTCCGATGATGATCCAGCGGGTATTACAACTTATTCAGTACTTGGTGCGAAGTACGGCTATCAAATGCTCTGGGTCTTAGTTGCATCAACAATTGCGCTGATTGTGTTCCAAGATTTAGGTGCCCGAATTGGTGTTGTAACTCGCCAAGGAATGATTGGATTGGTCCGCCAAAAATATGGCGCTCGTGCTGGCACGCTAAGTGCAAGTGCGCTAATCATCGCAAACGTTGGAACAATGACCGCCGAATTTGCCGGCATCGCTGCCGCTGGACAATTATTTGGTTGGAGCAGATATATCTCGGTACCGCTTGCTGCACTTTTAGTTTCATTCCTCGTACTTCGCGGTTCTTTTTCTCGAGTTGAGAAAGTTTTCTTTATTGTTTCTGGCGTATTTCTCGCCTACATAATTGCTGGTTTTCTTGCCCACCCAGATTGGGGCCAAGCGTTTAAAGGTGTTGTTACTCCGACAATGCCATTTACTCACGATGCCATCTACATTGCGACTGCAACACTTGGTACGACTCTTGCACCGTGGGGTCTGGCCTTCATTCAATCCTATGCAGTTGATAAGCGCCTAACCCGCGATGATTTAAAGTTATTGCGAGTCGATGTTTGGACTGGCTCACTACTCACCGGAATTATTGGCTTTTTTGTAATCGTCACCTGCGCAGCCACCTTAAATAAGCAGGGCATAACAATCAACGATGCCTCCGATGCTGCCGCTGCACTTAAGCCACTTGCCGGAACACTTGCCAAAGATCTCTTTGCATTTGGACTAATTGGCGCCGCACTTCTTGCAGCTTCAATTCTTCCATTATCAACTGCCTACTCCGTAAGTGATTTAACCGGCCGTCCCGCCGCATTGGATGATTCACCTTCTGAAGCACCGCTCTTTTATGCGACCTTTGGTGCAATAACCGCACTAAGCGCCGCGCTAATTCTGATTCCAGGGGCACCGCTGATAACAATTCTTGTGGTCTCACAAGTAATCAACGCAGTTCTGTTACTGCCATTGCTTCTGTACATGTATGGAATTGCAAAAGATAATCGCCTGATGGGTGAATTTGTCGCGACAAAAAATATGAAAATTGTCTACGCAACAATCATAAGCATCGTTGCTTTTGCGATCGGTTGCATGCTCTGGTTTACCGTTATTAAATGACAATTTAATGACAAAAGACCATACCGCCCTGCCTGCGGGTAGAGATATTGCCTTTATGTCCCTTGGCGTTTTAGGCATTGGTACTTCTGGCCCAGTGATCGCAAATAGTTTGATGCCGGTCCCGACCTTAATCTTCTGGCGCAATCTAGGCGGCGCAATCATCATGTCGCCATTTGCACTCGCAAAACGCGAATGGCAAACCGCGCAACAACGATCTGCGATCAAGATTTCTATTTTTTCTGGATTCCTCTTGGCGCTGCACTTCATGGGATTCTTTATTGCGATGAGATTTACTAGCGTCGCCGCCGGAACTGCGCTAACAGCTGTACAACCAATCTTCACGGCAATTTATCTCCGCTTTAAAGGCGGAACTATTCCCAAGCGCGCCTGGGGTGGAATGGCAGTGGCATTTCTTTCGGTACTTTTGATCACCGGCATTGATATCCAAATCAGCTTTCATAGTTTTCTTGGGGACCTTGCTGCCCTTATAGGAGCAGCACTCGCGGCGGCATATATGTTGATCGGTTCCAAAGCACAAGAAAGCCTTTCAACTTCGACATATACGACTTTTTGTTATGGCATGTGTGCCTTAATCGCACTTCCAATCGCACTCTTTGCGAAATTGCCGGTTTTGCATTTCCCTGCTCGGCAATGGGTCTTGGTAATTGCACTAATACTTGGTGCGCAAATTCTTGGCCACACAATGTTTAATCTTTCACTGAAGCGAGTATCACCAGCAGTTGTATCTTTAATTGTTTTCTTTGAAGTGCCAGTAAGTGCGATTTTGGCCTACTTCTGGTTGGGACAAAAGCCACCAGCCGGGATCATTCCGGGAATTGTGGGACTCTTAATCGGATGTGGCATCTTCGTTTTCCGCTCTAAAAATACTGAGGCAATTTAATTCAATGTTTGATCTACATACGCATTCAAATGCGAGTGATGGCACCGATTCACCGGCCGAGCTTATAAATAAGGCACATGCCGTTGGGCTAGCCGGTATTGCGCTAACCGATCACGACACCTTGCACGGTTGGACCGAAGCTATGGATCATCTTCGCCCAGGGATGTCACTAATTTTGGGTTCCGAAATTTCATGTCAAACAACTGATGGAATCAGCGTTCATATGCTGGGCCTACTTTTCGATGCACAGAATCAACCGCTGCTCGATACGCTAGCAAAAACTCGCGAAAATCGGATCGGTCGCATGGAGCGAATAGTGGCGCGCTTAAATGAGGCAGGGTATGAGATAACAATGCAAGATGTTCTAGCTCAACTCTCTGATGATGGAACTTTAGGTAGACCACACCTTGCAGATGCGCTTATCGCAAAGAAATTTGTTGCAAGCAGGGAAGAAGCCTTTGAAAAGCTACTTCACAACGATTCGAAATTCTATATTCCACACTATTCGCCAACACCGGAGGAGGTCATCAAGCTAATCAAAGGGGCCGGCGGCGTTGCAATAATTGCCCACCCATTTGCTTCACTTCGCGGTCGAATTATCTCTACTGAAAGTTTTGCTGGAATGGCAGAGGCTGGTTTAGATGGTGTTGAAGTTTCGCATCGTGATCACACGCTCGAACAACGTGCGCTTCTCTCTGATGTCGCCAAACAGTACGACATCGTTCAAACTGGTGCCAGCGACTATCACGGCAACGGTAAACTAAATCTGTTGGGCGAATTCACGACAAGTCAGCAAGATTTTGAAAGACTCGAAGCAAGAGCAGATCAACGAAGGGTGGTTAGAGCATGACAAATGCACTCGCAATTTCGGCGCTCACCTTTGGAATTCAGGCTTTCGTTACGCTCTTTGTAATTTTAGATCCACCTGGAGCAGTACCAGTTTTTCTTGCACTAATTTCTGACGCATCACCTAAGAAACGAATTCAATTAGCTTGGCAAGGCGCTGCAGTATCCCTTGCTGTAATTGTTAGTTTTGCGCTCTTTGGAAAATTAATACTTGATTATCTGCACATCTCTATTAACGCACTGCAAGGTGCGGGTGGGCTCTTGATGTTGTTGATCTCTCTCGAATTATTAACTGGTAAAGATAGTTCGACGGACTCAAATAAGAAAGATGTCAATGTTGCACTTGTGCCACTTGGTACACCTTTATTGGCTGGCCCGGGCGCAATTGTCACAACGATTATTTATGTTCAGTACGCCCACACTACAAATATGAAGTTGGCGCTGGCTGCCGCGATCATCGCAGTTCACTGTGTAATTGGTCTGACCTTGATGTTCTCGACAAAGATCCTAGGAATTATTAAAGATTCTGGCGTTACCTTATTGGCACGAATAGCTGGGCTACTGCTGGCGGCTATTGCCGTCGAGATGGTTGTTCAATCGATTAAAGGCTTTTTCAACCTCTAAAGTTAGATTGTTGCAAAGCCAACCCGGCGATCAGCACTCTCGCCGACCTCCACAAATGAAATTTTGCTATTTGCAACCACGGTTTGGCGGCCGCGAATATCGGTAAGGATTAGCGACTTGCCAGAGTCCAACGCAGCAGTAACTTCTTCGATCACCTTGCTTGCAGGTAGGTCGCTCTCAATATTTAATTCTTGGTTTGAATCGCTGATTCCGATTCTGATATCTGTGTGATTTCCAGTTGAACTTTTCTTAGTTGCCATGGCGCTACTTTAATACCTATTCGCAAATCGTGCGCACTTTAAGTGGGGAGCCTACTCAGGAGGATTTAGGGAATCCAGAGATACCTCGCCAGATTAGATTTGAAACCAATTCGACCGCAGTCTCGCGATCTAACTTCCCATCGCGTTCTAGCCAATGCCGTGCTGAAGTTTGGGCGGTTCCGATCAATCCAACAGCCAACATCATCGAAGCTTCCTTGCTTAACCCAGTATCAAGTGAAATAACCGCGCTTAGTGCTGCGGCAGAGTCATATGTCATCCGATTTAAACGTTCTCTTACCTGTGGCTCAACGCTCATGTCACTTTCGAATAAGAGCCTAAATGCTTCACCTTCGCGATTTATAAATCCAAAGTAGGCATCGACTGTCGCGCGAACTCTTGCAGCGTTGTCGGAAGTAGATGAGATTGCTTTTTGAATGTCAAAAACAAGAGAGTCAATATGAAGATCTAGCACAGCAAGATATAAATCTAATTTCGATGGAAAATGCTGATAGAGAACTGGCTTGCTGACATTTGCACGATCTGCAATTTCATCCATCGCAGCAGAGTGATAACCGGCTGCGGTAAATACCTCAAGGGCTGCGGTGAGTAATTGGGCGCGACGCTCATCTCGCGGAAGGCGAGCTTTATTAGAAGAACCTGTGGCGCTGGTATCAGTACTCATTGCCCTTATCGTACGGTGAATCGCGCCCAAATGGCGAGTTCTTGCGAGGTCTTCGCAATAACTATTTCTAAAACTAGTACTTCGATTTTGATTTGCGTGGAATATCCGCGAAAATTGAGTTGTTAACTTGATTAGTAACTAGTTGATTCCATATGAAACCAGATAAAACCAGAGAAGAGAATTGATGCCCGCAGCGATTAAGCCACTTGTAGAACCAGGGCCAGAGTTAACCGTTGATGAAGTGCGTCGATATAGCCGTCACTTAATTATTCCTGATGTTGGAATGTCTGGCCAACGCCGACTAATGAATGCAAAAGTTCTCTGCGTTGGTGCCGGTGGGTTAGGTTCACCCGCTTTAATGTATCTGGCCGCAGCAGGTGTTGGAACGCTGGGCATTGCTGAATTTGATACCGTCGATGAATCCAATTTGCAACGACAAATTATTCACGGTCAATCAGATATCGGAAAAAGCAAAGCCGAAAGTGCGAAGGAATCGATCGCGGAAATTAATCCATACGTGAAAGTCAATATTCATAATGTAAGACTTGATGTTGATAACGTGATGGAAATTTTTGCACAATACGATTTGATTGTCGATGGAACTGATAATTTTGCAACCCGTTATTTAGTTAATGATGCAGCCGTCTTATTAAAAAAGCCTTACGTTTGGGGCTCTATCTATCGCTTCGATGGCCAAGCCAGCGTCTTCTGGGCTGAACATGGTCCTTGCTATCGCTGCTTATATCCAGAACCACCACCGCCAGGAATGGTTCCAAGTTGCGCCGAAGGTGGCGTACTTGGTGTTTTGTGTGCCTCTATCGGATCGATTCAAACAACTGAAGCGATAAAACTTCTTATGGGAATTGGCGAACCATTGATAGGTCAACTCATAGTTTATGACGCACTCGAAATGAGCTATCGAAAAGTTAAGGTACGTAAAGATCCAAATTGTCCGATCTGCAGTGATAAGCCAACGCAGACCGAACTACTTCCAGATTACGAGTCATTCTGTGGCATGCTCTCGCAAGATGCGAGTGAAGCTGTTTCTGGCTCAACAATTTCAGTCACCGAACTCAAGAGCAAGATGGATGCGGGAGATAAATTCGTATTGATAGATGTTCGCGAACCCGGTGAATTTGAAATAGTTCGTATTCCTGGTTCCATCCTGATCCCAAAGCAAGAGTTTATAAATGGCTCTGCGCTGGAGAAAATGCCCCAAGATGTTCCTATTATTTTGCACTGCAAGTCTGGTGTTCGATCTGCGGAATGCCTTGCGGTTCTAAAACAAGCGGGCTTCGCCGATGCCACACATGTTTCAGGTGGGGTACTAGCATGGGCCAAGCAAATCGATACTTCACTACCAACTTACTAATCTTATTAACCAGGAGAGTCCATAGGGATGATGAACGAAAAACGAATGTTGCTTGTCCACGCACATCCCGATGATGAAACCATTAACAATGGTGCAACTATGGCTATGTATGCCAAAAGTGGAGTTGGAGTCACACTAGTTACTTGTACTCGTGGGGAAGAGGGCGAAGTTCTTGTCCCGGATTTAGCGCACTTAGCTAGTTCACAAACTGATGGGCTGGGCAAACATCGAGAAACTGAACTTGCCAATGCGATGTCTGAACTTGGCGTGACCGATCACCGATTTTTAGGAGCACCAGATAAGAAATGGCGCGATAGCGGCATGATGGGAACCGAACCAAATAATCGTGCTGATGTATTTTGGCAAGCCGATCTTGATGAAGCTGCCGGTTATTTAGTAAAGATTATTCGTGAAGTAAAACCACAGGTATTAGTTACTTACGATGAAATGGGTGGTTATGGCCATCCGGATCACATCCAAGCGCACCGCGTTGCAATGCGCGGGGCTGAATTAGCCGCTGATGCAAACTTTGGTACAGGTGAACCTTGGGAGATATCAAAGATTTATTGGAACACCATGCCTAAATCTGTAATTGCCGAAGGAATGGCCAAGATGAAGGAGATTGGTTCAGACTTCTTTGGCGCAGAAAACGTTGATGATCTGCCATTCGCAAAGCCTGATGAATTGGTTACTACGCTGATTGATGGCACAAAATATATTGATGAAAAAATGGCGGCGATGAAAGCTCATCCAACCCAGATTGAATTAGATGGTCCGTTCTTCGCCTTATCAAATAGCCTGGGAAATGAAGTTTGGGGTCACGAGTATTACACCTTGGTTAAAGGTGAAATCGCTGGCACCTTGGATGAAAAGGGTCGCGAAACGGATCTCTTCGCTTAAGAATGTTTAATTATATTCGGGCGCTGCTGTCGGGAATTTTCCTAGCAGTTATTGGAACCCTTCTACACAATGCTATTTCACCTGTCGGTTTATTAATTGCACTAGCAACTGCTGCGATAGGGATTTGGTACGTGGGTCAGTTATTACACCTTCGAAAGTATAAGTTTGTTGCCGCACTCAGTTGGTTAATCGTTGTCTTGATTGCCGGCAGCAGCGGGAGCGGAAACGAAGTTCTAATTATTGGCAATGCTAACGGCGAGATATTTCTAGTTGGTGGCGCAATCCTTGTAACAGTAATTGCACTCCTTAAGGCTTAGTGCCGCGTTAGCACCATTCCCAAGTTTGACCCGATGGCGTGTCTTGAACCTCAACGCCCAGTTTGCGAATTTTCTCCCGCAATTCATCGCTGCGACTAAAGTCTTTTGCGGTACGTGCCTGTGCGCGAGATTCGATAAGCGCCGCCAGCTCTTGAGTAAGTTCACGCTTTGCTATTGGCGCCCGCGCTAAATCTAAGCCAAGAATTTGATCTATCTTGCTAAAGATTGCCGACTTGGTATTTGAAGAGATGCTGGCATCCTTCTCGATTTTGCGTAATTTCAAAAGCGCGCGTGGCGTATCTAAATCCTCTTGAATATCTTTAACCATCGATTCAACTTCACTTGAAATTTTGTCGTTATCTATAACCTCATCCGAATTTACGGTGTTGACCTTTGCTCGCCATCTTTGCAGAGTTGTTGAAGCGGCTTCGAGAGACTCCCAAGTTAGATCCATTTGACTGCGATAGCGGTTCTCCAGGAAACACAAGCGGGCCGCCAGTGGATCTAAACCTCGCTGAACAATATCTTTTAGCAATAAAACATTTCCCGCACTCTTAGACATTTTGCGACCTTCAAATAGTAAATGTTCACCATGAACCCATTGATCGACTACTTCAGCATGAGCGCCGGAATTTGATTGGGCTCGTTCATTTTCGTGATGCGGGAAGCGCAGATCAATGCCGCCAAGATGTAGATCGACGTGGCCATTTAAAAAATGAAGTGACATGGCCGAACATTCAATATGCCATC
>CAIMMQ010000033.1 GCA_903842675.1 uncultured Actinomycetes bacterium | reverse complement strand
AGCGGCCATCCGATAAGCAAAGAGCATTTTTGCGTTTCGCAGGGTAGTGCCGAAAATATCACTCAAGTTGATACTCATGGCACGAGCGATACAGCGCTTTAAATCACCGATTGCAAAATCTCTCCGACATTTCATTATAAGTACGTCGCCAGCAACTAGATCTTCAATCCCATCAGTCCGGCCCAACTCTTCATGTTCTCGTATTGCAACTGCTACGCCCGCAGGGTTTTGCGAAACCATTGCGCTAAATGCCTTGATCAAACCGAGCGCGGATTTACCAGCCCAAGTCCAATATTTTTCAATCAATTCTGCGCATTTACTGAGGCCGGCGAGATCGCAAGACCACATGAGCCGGCGAATATGCCGATGAAATAAGTAATCTGCCTTTTCATATTCACCTAATTCGCCATAGTAGGTAATAGCTGTAAACATGTCGCCAGTTTCTGCGAGGACTTCTGCCGCTCGTAATTTGGAATGCTGATCCCGCTCGGGAGATTCTTTCAATTTTTGGATAATTGCTTCACGTATCAAATAGTTCATCGCAAAGACTTCTGAATCATTGCCAATTTGTGTGATGAAAATTCCTTCGCTAACGAGCCGTTCGAAATCCAGCATCGAATGGGAATCTGAAATTCCTAGCCGGACTCGTTCTCGGGTCAATTCACCGAGGTATGCCAGGTGCGCCAAGACGTGATAATTACGTTCTGAAAGATTTTCTAAAGTTCGATTAATTACGGTCTGCGAATCTAGCAAAAGTAAATTTGTCATTGGTGATTCGCTCTTTAGATTTTTTAGAGTCATGACGATTCCAGCTGGCCAATTTTGAACTTTAGCTAATTCATTGGAATATTTCTCATAGTCAACGCTAAATGCGTTTGCAAGCACTTCAATTTCATTGTTCGTCAAGGCTAGCTCTTTTGGCCCAAAAACTTTTAGTACATTAAGTGCGGCGGCTCGGTCATAGGTTATTGACGGTACGTGCTGTCGAAGGGTTAGTGAACAAATATTTTCTGGCGATGAATCAGCCCACAGTTGCATGGCTGGGATATGTTCCTTTGAGAAATTATCTGCGTTATCCATAACCATACGAATTTCGGTACCAATTTTTGCAATTTCATTCGCAAAGAGTATTACCGCCTCGGTTAAATTAAATTCTTCGGTTCGATATTTTTCGGCCCAAGGTGCAGCGGCTGGAAAAATTCTTCGGAGTCCGCAAATGAAGTGAAAGATCGTCTCTTTTGGGGTGTCATTTGGTGATGCGGTGTACCAAATTGTTTTTGTCGGATGTTGATCTGCCCATTGCGCGGCAAGAACTGTTTTTCCAAATCCACTTGGTGTTATTGCAAACATTGCTTGTGGTGCTGGGGTATTTAACTGTTCAAGAAGAGCTTTGCGGCTAATGAATTGAGGTGGCAAGGTTGGTGGGGTGATTCGTGAGAGAACAACGCCCGGAAGTAGCTCGTACATACACTCACCCCTTAACGCCTTATGTGTATACAAGTCTCGCATGGGGTGATAGGAAAATAAATGGATTCCTGGTCAACGGGTCATACTTCACCCGACAAATCACCCTTCCTCGCCGATTATCTAAGTTCGGCAGGGGCACCGATTGGCACGAATGGGTGTTGTGGAACTATTCGACTTAAACGTTGATAACTCGAACCCTGAGTCGGGCGCAGATCTGTTTCACCTTTGTTCGGCCAAAGACTCATTGCTCTTTCGGCCTGCGCTGTGATCGTCAATGAGGGGTTTACTCCTAAGTTGGCCGTAACTGCCGCACCATCAACAACATGCAGCGTTGGATAGCCCCAAACGCGATGATAGGCATCAATTACGCCTTCTTGCGAGCTGGCACCAACAACACAACCACCAACAAAGTGCGCCGTGAATGGTGCGCCGATTAAATCACCGACATGACCGCCAACAATTCCACCGCGCTTTTGCGCGATGTGTCTTACAACTTCATTGGCGGCCGGAATGTAAGTGGCGTTTGGCTTGGTGGGATCGTTCTCCGAAGTTAACCGGGAACCAAAGATCGATCGCTTTAAATAGATGCGAACCGAGGAATCCACATTTTGCATCACAAGTGCGATAACCGTGCGCTGACTCCACTTTCGAACATCCAAAACTCGACGCAATAAATTTGGATGGCGAATCACGGTCTTTAACCACTGCTTGCGACGAATTTTTGGCGTCGCACCTGCAGTCATAACCGTCTGGAGCATGCCCATTAAATTGCTGCCGATTCCATAACGCACTGGCTCGACATGCGTATGTTCATCTGGAAAGAACGATGATGTGATTGCAGATCCTTGACTGTAATCAATATCAGAATTTGGCATTAGTGCGCCGGTTAAAGCTTCACTATTAGTTCGAGATAGTTTGCCTAGTGCATTTGATAGCTTGGGCAGCACGCCGGCGCCCTTCATGCGATGCAATAACTTCTGCGTGTTATATGTTCCAGCAGAAACAATTACTTGATTAGCCGTAAAGACTTTGCCGCCCCCAAACCAAGCCGAGCTTTTGCGGGTATAGATCTTCCAAGTGCCATTTGCTAACTCTTCGATCTTATAAACCGTATGTTCTGGAACTACTTGCGCGCCCGCTTTTTCAGCAAGGCCAAGGTAATTCTTAGGCAACGTGTTCTTCGCGTTATTTCGACAGCCCGTCATGCACGCGCCACATTGAATACAACCTGTGCGCTCTGGACCAACGCCGCCGAAGAATGGATCGGCTGCCTT
>CAIMMQ010000032.1 GCA_903842675.1 uncultured Actinomycetes bacterium | reverse complement strand
GGTCAAGGCCGAGAAGACGGCAGTTGTAGTCCAGGTTGGTTCTTCTGGCTTCGCTAAATTATTCAGACCGTCTGCACTTAAAAACGACTTCAGCTTTGCAGGAATAGTTGCCTTACCAATATTTGGCGCACCCAAATCAAGCCAGCGCCAATTTAATTGATCATCAACGATTAGTACTAAGTCAGCATGGCTCATGTCATATGTAACCGGTTTTCCCGTTTGCCAATCCATGGGCATTTTGGCGCTCTCCGCTTTGGAAAACATTGATCGATTAGCTGGTGCTCCGAAGTAGGTCCAGAAAGTTTTTAGATCAGCGCTGGATCCGGAGGCAAGTGTCCAGTTCGTGTCTTGGTAGAGCGCTTGGTAGGCGGCTAACCGAGTTGGAATATCGCGCTCGGCATCAACAGAAACCTCAACAACTTTTATCTTTGAACTAGCACCAGCCTTCATAACCGCATCACCAATATCGCGCATATTCGCCGAGGTCATTGGGCAAATTTCCTGGCAAGATGTTAAGAAGTTGGTTATTACAACGCTTTGACCCTTAAGTGATGCCAACGTAAATTTTTTGCCTTGGGCGTCAAATAGCGAGAGATTTAAAACGTTGCTTGGAATTGGTTGGTTTAGATATGAACCACCACCACGAGCCGCAATTCCTTGACCAACTGCTGGTTTTGAATTTATTGGTGCTGATTTTGTGGTGCCACACCCAGTTAAAATTAATGCGACCAACGAAGAACCAACCAGAAACGCTAAAGTTTTGCGCACTCATTCACCATACCCCAACACCCGCTAAACTTCAAGAATGGAGTCCGTTCTACAAAATCAATCCGTTGTGCGGATTAAGCAAGTCATGCAAGCACTTGGCGTCATGGGAGAAGTTAAAGTCCTGTCCGATAGCGCACGCACTGCTGCCGAAGCTGCTGCCGCTCTTGGCGTAGGCGCCGGTCAGATCGCCTCCTCGATTGTATTCAAACTCCCAAGTGGAAATCCGTTATTAGTTATAACTTCTGGCGCACATAGAGTTGATGCGAATTTAGTAGCTAATAATTTAGGTGTTGAAAAGTTGCACCGCGCGGATGCTGATTTTGTAAAGAACGCTTCTGGAATCTCTATCGGAGGAGTTTCACCATTTGGTTGGCTCACTCCCCCAGAAATAATTATCATTGATGAAGCGCTCGATGCTTTTGACGTTGTTTGGGCTGCTGCTGGCCACGCACATGCCGTTTTTCCAACATCATTTGCTGAATTGCAGAACAAGACTGGTGCCACACCAATGATCGTAGGTGAATAGGAGTGGCCACCAAACGTTTCTGGAGTGAAGTAACTGGAGAAGGCGAACCACTTTTACTAATTCATGGCATGGGCTCAGCAAGTACAGCCTGGAAATTGATCACTCCTAAGTTAGCCAAAAAGTTTCAAATAATTACCGTTGATCTGCCGGGCCATGGGAATACCCCATTATTAGAAAGCCAACCCATGGATCCAGTTTCACTTGGCAGCACTCTTGTTGGAATGATGGATGCTTATGGGATAGGTAAGTTTCACATTTCCGGGAATTCTTTTGGTGGGTGGATCGCTCTAGAGATCGCCGCTAAATATCCAGATCGAATTAAATCTGTAGTAGCACTCGCACCTGCAGGGCTTTGGTTAACTCCATTTACAAACCGGCTACAGCTTTCTGCGCAATCAAAATATTTGGCCACCGCTCTGCGCGCGATCGCCCCGATCGTTCTGCGATTTGAAATCGGACGAAAAATTGGCTTCCAATTGGTTAGTCCAAAATGGCAATCGCTTAGTTATGAAACCTGTTTAGATGCAGCTCTTGCTATGGGAAATGCCAGGGGTTATTTCCCAGCATGGGAAGGAACACTCAAAAGGCGATTCGACAAGGAGATCTCCGAGAAGATTCCCGTAACAATTATCTTTGGTGATTCGGACAACACGCTTCCAATTCGAACAAGCCAAGAGCGATCACTCGCACCAAAGCATGCCAAATGGATCGTGCTCCCCAATTGTGGCCACGCGCCGATGTGGGATCGGGTACCCGAAGTTTGTGCAGAAATTATTGACACGGCCGGAATATCTAAGTGATTACTTTAATTTATTTCTGGAATATCAAACTCATATTTCTTCCATTGGCAATCTTTCATATGGCCTTCGACCGATTTGTCTTAAAACGTAACAGTGAAATCAAATTCTTCAAATTACTCGGTACTGGACGAGGCGAAACTTTTACCCCCCGCGATGGTGATCCAAAGCGCTGGGGTTTGTTAATTGTTATTCCGAAAGATGCGGCCCCAAAATTTCATAACAGTTCTCTGATTAATAGCTGGCGGAAATTTGCCAGTAGTGAGTTCCATGCTGTACTTCAACCAATCTCATCGCACGGAAGTTGGTCTGGTGAAAAACCATTTAGCGCTGACCAAATTATTGATTGGGATGGCCCAGTCGCTGCAATAACTAGAGCACGGATTAAGTGGAAATTAAATCGAGTATTTTGGCGGGCCGTTCCACCAGTCAACATCGCATTGAAAGCAGCCCCTGGTCTGCGCTCTGCGATTGGAATAGGTGAAGCGCCGATTGGCCTACAAGGAACTTTCTCTAGGTGGGATTCTGCCGAGGCCGTCAAAACCTTTGCATACAAGGGGGCGGCACACGCACAAGCAATCCAGAGCACCAAGGATTTGAATTGGTACGCCGAGGAACTCTTCGCCAGGTTTGCGATTATCTCCGAACATGGTGTGCTGTAAGTACTAATTAAGGCAGAATTACGTCATGTCGATTCGTCAGTATCGCCCAAGGGGTAATAACCGAAATGGGATTTCTGGCAAACAAAATTTCTTGTTATATCTTCTTCTTGCAATTGCAATTGGAACTCAGATTGCTTATCCCCTAATTCATGACGAAAAACTTCGAATTGATACTCTTCTAGTTGTTTACTTCGGGGCAGCAACCATGCTCTTGCATTCCTTGCTTTCATATGGATTTCGCTATTTCATTTCTTTCTTGGCGATCACCTTTGTTTTTGCACTGGGTGTCGAGTACCTCGGAGTTAAAACCGGTTGGCCTTTTGGAACGTATTCGTACGACGCATCCCTCGGCTTTGCCATACTTGGAGTTCCACTAGTAGTTCCCTTTGCTTGGATCATGATGGCTCATCCAATTTTGATTGCTGCCCGAAAAACATTTCCAAACTGGGTTTTTCTCGCAGGTGGATTTGGTCTAATGGCGTGGGATTTATTTCTTGATCCTCAAATGGTCGCTGCACACAGATGGACCTGGGGAGCTTCCGGGCCACACGTACCTTTCCAGCCAGAAATTCCAATTTCAAATACTGCCGGATGGCTATTTGCCGGAATGGGGTTAATGGCAATTCTTAATTTGTTGCTGCCCAAAGAACGTCGCAAAGTTGGGGCCAACGCTGTTGTGCCAGAAATAACTTTGCTCTGGACTCTTTTCGCTGGAATCGTGGGAAATATTTTCTTCTTCCACCGATCGGGTGTTGCCCTAATAGGTGGATTGGTCTTTGGACTATTTCTTCTACCTTATCTTTTTGCCATCTTTATCGGTAGACCAGATTCATCACAGCGAAACTAAACTGGATTAATTATGCTCGCCACTTTCTTTTGCGCTGTTGCCCTCACATTGACAGTTTTAAATTCTTTGACCATGCGCTCGGTAAGGTCTCGTGACGCAAAAGTTCTGACAAACTCGGTAGATATCTTGATACCAATGCGTGATGAAGAACGAAATGTCGAGGCCTGCCTAACATCGGTACTCGCAGCGAAGAAGCTAGAGAACTTTAAGGTCTATGTTTTAGATGATTCTTCCTCTGACCACACCGCCGATTTAATTAAAGAATTTCCAGTGACGCTCTTAAAAGGTAGCGAACTTCCAGATGAGTGGCTTGGTAAAAATTGGGCTTGTTCACAACTTGCCAGTGCGGGCAACGGTGAGTACTTGGTATTTATTGACGCCGATGTGCGTTTGAAGCCGGCTGCGATTTGCGCGGCTATTACCAAAATGAACTCCCTTGGTTGGGATTTCATCTCCCCATATCCCAAACAACTTGCCGGGACGCTATTTGAAAAGCTATTTCAGCCCCTGCTGCAATGGTCCTGGATCGCTAGTGTGCCGCTTCGCCTCGCGGAGAAATTTCCCAATCGCGCTATGACGATTGCGAACGGCCAATTCTTTATCGTTAAACGTAGCGCTTACCAAAAAATAAATGGCCATTCGAAAGTTAAGGATGAAGTAATAGAGGATTTAGAGCTGGCTCGGGCCCTTGTTACATCTGGTGCTCGCGGTGGCGTTGCCGATGGCAGCCTGATTGCACAATGTCGGAT
>CAIMMQ010000031.1 GCA_903842675.1 uncultured Actinomycetes bacterium | reverse complement strand
GTTATCGACCTTTGGTATGTGATCCACTCCAACTTGGATCATCGTTGCAATAACGAGAATATTCATAAGAGTTCCGAAACCAGGACGTTCTTTCAGCGGCCACCAGAAAATAAGCACGGCTGCACTGATTGCGAAAGTTGCTTGCCCAATTGATAGCGGAGAATGTCGGGAAATTCCCTGTGCTAAAACCGACCAGGGGGCATTTCCAATATGTGACTGGATTAGTAGTGAGTCACCAAGTCCAAAGATTGATAGGCCAAAAATCAAAACTAAAACACGGGGAACTGAAAGATCCCACCGACCATGCCCAGTCCAAGGCATCTCGGGAATCGTGCGAGATGGTTTTAAGAAGTGAACGATTTGATCTTTAAGGTTTTTCGAGCGCATTGGGAGAAGATACCCTGCGTGGCCTGAAATGGGGTAAGGGTTGGTAAAGTTCGAGGATGTTCATCGGATTAGGCACCGTAATCAACGTTTTGTGCATCATTGCCGGGTCAAGCCTAGGACTTCTAGCCGGGGCCAAATTCAAAGAAAAAACTCGAGATTTGATCACCACTGTCCTTGGATTTGTAACACTTCTTGTTGCTGCAGATTCTATTAAAGCGTTATGGGATTCCAGATTAGTTTCAGAGCTCCCTACGGGTGGCGCTCTACTCACAGTGCTTGCTGCACTGCTTTTGGGCGCACTTGTTGGCTCACGACTTCGGATAGAGGATCGCCTTGAAAGTTTTGGCGTGCGACTCAAAAATAGATTTGATGCGAATGGTTCAGCACCTTTTGTTGATGGTTTTGTTAGTGCCTCGCTGCTCTTTGTTATTGGACCAATGGCAATTCTTGGTTCGATCAGTGATGGGATGAGATCCGGAATTACCCAATTGGTTCTTAAAAGCATTTTGGATGGCATTACCTCCATTGCTTTCGCAGCGACCCTTGGTTGGGGAGTAGCAGTATCTGCGCTTCCGGTAGGGATTTATCAATTTGCTTGGACTGGAATTGGATTCGCTTTAGGGGCAATACTTACCTCGTATCAAGTTTTAGCAATCACCGCTACGGGTGGAATCTTGCTACTTGGAATTGCGCTACGACTTTTGAAAATAAAAATAGTGCCAGTCGCAGATTTGCTACCAGCACTATTCTTTGCGCCACTTATTGCAGCGCTAGTACATTTATTCCACTAATTTAAGTGGTTTGGTTCTCCGTTAGAACTTCGTTGCTTCGATGACGAAACGGTACTTAACATCGCTTTTCACGGTGCGCTCGTAGGCTTCGTTGATGTATGAAGGTTCAATAACTTCTACATCGCTTACAATATTGTGCTCACCGCAGAAATTAAGCATCTCTTGCAGTTCTGGCATTCCGCCGATCATCGATCCAGCGAGGGAACGACGCTTGCCGAGAAGTGTTCCAGCATTCACTGCATAAGGCTTTCCTGGCAAACCAATTAGAACGAGTGTTCCATCCAATTTAAGAAGGTTCAAATAGAGTTCTACATCGATATCTGCAGAAACAGTGTTAAGAATCAGATCGTAATCGCTAGCTAAATTCTTCGACCAGCCTTCTTCTTTCGTTGAAATAAAGTGATGCGCACCCATACCTTTTGCATCTGCTTCTTTGGAAGGTGAGTGGGAGAAAACTGTTACGTCAGCACCAAGTGCAACCGCGAATTTAGTTCCCATATGACCAAGGCCGCCAAGACCGATAACTCCGACCTTCTTCCCCTTTTGTGCTTTCCAATTACGAAGCGGCGAGTACAGAGTGATTCCGGCGCAAAGTAGGGGAGCAACGCCCGATAGATCTAGGTTTGCTGGAATTGTTACTGCATATTTTTCGTCAATAACAAATTTGTCGCTGTATCCACCCATGGCAACAGTTTTTCCATCACGTTCATAACCATTGTAAGTTCCGGTCATTCCCTCATCACAATATTGTTGTAATCCAGCTAAACATGGACCGCATTTGCGACATGAATCAACAAAGACGCCAACGCCGATGCGATCGCCAACTTTAAATTTAGTAACGCTACTTCCGACCTCGGTTACGATTCCGGCAATTTCGTGACCCGGAACCATTGGGAATATCGCTGGACCCCACTCTTCGCGAGCTTGGTGAATGTCAGAGTGGCAGATTCCCGCATAATGAATATCCAATGCAACATCGCTTACGCCTAACTCTCTACGTTCAAAGGTAAAGGGTTCTAATGGAGCGCTGGCGGATAAAACGGCATAACCTTTGGTTTTCATATTTTTCCTTTGTCTTGTGTCAGTTGCTGTTGTTAAATGGTAGTGGATCAGGTTCTGCTGCGCGCGATGTG
>CAIMMQ010000030.1 GCA_903842675.1 uncultured Actinomycetes bacterium | reverse complement strand
TGGCGAAAAGCAGATTGGGAGATCTACTTTTTTGCCTAGAATTAATTCCGAAGGATCTATCTTGGAAACATCACGAAGTACACGGGCGTTAAATTCGACGCGCCTAAAAGCATCAGATGATCGGGAATAACTAATTTCATCAACAGCCGATCCAGCAACATAATCAAAAACAACTTTAGGGATTCTCTTCTTGGCTATAAGTGCAAGATCTGAAATGGTCTGAGCTCTACGAATCTTGCCCGCATATGGCTTGAAAGAAGGGATTGACCAATCAATAAGGGAGTAAAAGTAGGGCAGGCTCGGAAAGCGGCGCTTGCTTTTAATCATGGCGCCAATTTACCCTAGAATTGCCATCTAGCGAATATGTAGTCGATCACGAATTTATAAAGGGAGTCCTTAAGTGGCTGATTCAAGTTTTGATATCGTCTCTGAAGTTGATCATATGGAAGTTGATAATGCTTTCAACCAGGCCGAGCGTGAAATTAGCACTCGCTTTGATTTCAAAAATACTGGATCCAAAATTGAAAAGTCTGGCGATAAATTCTTGATTGAAGCTGATACCGAGGAGCGAGCCAAGGCAGTTTTAGAAGTCTTTCGCGACAAATTAGTTAAGCGCCAAGTTTCACTTAAGCACCTTGATCCAACCGAGCCAGAATTAAGTGGCAAGATCTACAAAATTAGTTGTGCATTTAAGGAAGGTATATCTACCGAGAATGCTAAGAAGATTGCAAAGCTACTACGTGATGAGGGTCCAAAATCCCTTAAGACCCAGATTCAAGGTGAAACACTTCGTGTCACAAGTAAAGATCGTGATGATCTGCAAACTGCAATTGCTCTTGTCAAAGCCGGTACTTGGGAGTTCGCTGTTCAATTTACGAATTATCGTTAATCAATGAGTAGACACAAACTAGGTCTATTTTTTGGCGCAAGTTCATACATTCTTTGGGGACTATTTCCGCTTTACTGGCCCCTAGTTAAACCAGCCAATCCGCTTGAAATCGTTTCACACCGCGCAGTCTGGTCACTTGTTTTCTGTTTGATTGCTCTTTATTTTTCAAAGCAATTTCGAGCCACCTTCGAAATGTTTCGAACCCCAGGCGTGGTCGTGAGGTTTGCATTGGCCTCGGCTCTTATTTCAGTTAATTGGATTACCTACATCTGGGCGGTAAACCATCAACATATTGTTGAAGCATCACTTGGCTATTACATGCAGCCAATTATTTTAGTTTCACTTGGAGTTCTCGCATTTAAAGAGAAGATGCGCAAAACTCAATGGTGGGCTTTTGGAATCGCCACGGTAGGGGTTTTAGTTCTTACTTTCGACTTCGGTCGTCCACCCTGGGTTTCATTTTTGCTTGCCGGCTCGTGGGGAAGTTATAGCCTGGTAAAGAAGAAATTGAACTTAGGTGCGCTCCAAGGTTTGGCGATCGAAACCTTTATCTCACTCCCCTTTTATGGCGGATACTTGATCTATCTTGCAATGCACGGAACTGGTCAATTTGGAAATGGTGCAAAATTAACAACGCTACTTATAGGTGCTGGTGTTGTAACTGCAGTGCCACTGCTTCTATTTAATGGTGCCACAACGAGATTGCCTTTTACAATGATCGGATTGCTGCAATACCTAACTCCAACAATTCAATTCGCTCTTGCAGTTTGGCTTCGTCATGAACCAATGCCTAGTGCCAGATGGGTTGGTTTTGTATTTATCTGGGTTGCGCTAGTTATTTTGGGGCGTGACTTAATTAAATCAGGCGGTTCGGTTGATAACAGCTTGGCTCAACCCGACTAGTGCATCCTTAGCAGGGCCTGCTGGCAGCCGTTCTAGGTGCTTTAAAGCAGCGTTTCCATATTGCGCAGTAAGTTCGCGTGCTTGGGTTAGGGCTTTGTGGTTCCGTAACTTTGCAATGGTCGCATCAACGATTTTCTCATCAGTGATTGGGGCTGACAAAATCTTCTTTAGTTCGGCATCACTAGGATCGTTAGATTCAAGAATAAAAAGCGTCACGATCGTTGGAATACCTTCACGAAGGTCGGTTCCTGGCGTCTTTCCGGATTCATTTGAAGTGCTTGCGATATCAATGATGTCATCAGCTAATTGAAAGACCATTCCTATTTCTTCACCAAATTTAGTTACCGCATCCATACTCTCAGCGCTGGCACCAGAAATCATCGCGCCATATCTTGCACTGGCAGAGATCAAGGAACCGGTCTTATCGGCAATAACGCCTAAGTAATGATCAATAGCAGTTTTACCAGCAGTAGATCCTTGGGTCTCCATGATTTGGCCAATAACAAGTCGCTCAAAAGTTAGCGCCTGCAAGCGAACTGCTTCAGGTCCCAAATCTGCAAGGAGTTGTGATGTCTTAGCAAATAGGTAATCGCCGGTAAGAATTGCAACTGTATTTGTCCAGCGGTTATTTGCACTTTCAACGCCGCGGCGAAGTGGTGCTTCATCCATAACATCATCGTGATACAAAGTTCCAAGATGGGTTAATTCGCAGACAACGGCTGCTTCGATAATTCCTTTAGCGCGTGGATCACCGAGATGTGAAGCAATCAGCGTTAATAGTGGACGAAGCCTTTTTCCACCGGCGTCAACTAGATGCCGCGAAGTTTCTATTACGAGTGGATACTTGCCTTCGATTGCAAACCTAAGTGCGGCCTCAACTTCTTGCATCCGTGAAAGTAGTTCCGCCTCTAGTGCGGGGTTTAAATCTGGTATTCCAATGTGTGACATTAACTTAGGAAGCCGGCAAATGTTTCAGTGATGTTGAGCAAGAAGCCAGGAAATACACCAAGTAAAAGCGTCATGGCAGCGCATGCGGTAATAGCAATGCGAGTCAGAATGGATGGAATTATTACCGAAACGGTGTCACTTGTCGGTTCGGCGAAAAACATCATTAAAACGATACGTAGGTAAAAGAAGAGGGCAACTGCACTGGAGAGCACACCAACAACAACTAGGTAGATGTTTCCTGATTCATAAGCAGCAGAGAAGATGGAGAATTTTCCGATAAATCCGCTTGTTAATGGAACACCGCCAAAGCTCAAAAGGAACAGTGCGAAGGCTGACGCGACCAGTGGTGATTTCTTTCCAAGTCCAACCCATAGATTGATGTCGGTTACTTCGCCGGCAGAATCTCGGACAAGATTGACAATTCCAAAGGCGCCAAGTGTGGCAAAGCCATAAGCA
>CAIMMQ010000029.1 GCA_903842675.1 uncultured Actinomycetes bacterium | reverse complement strand
GATGAATCTTCAAGTTCATGAATTACTTGGCGATAAGCCAAGGCCAAAGATTCAAAAATAGCGAGAGCGAATTCCGCTGGAGTTTGGGGAACATACTGGCCAGTGGCCCCTGCATATTCGGCAATCCATTCTGGAACTGGACCAGGTTTTGTGTACTTCGGATCGGTGGCATCGATTAAACAGCGTGCACGTGGAAGTTTGCTCGCCTCAACCACTAGATCAGTGATCTTTAAAGTCAAGCCTTGCTTCTTCCAATAACGAAGCGATTCTTCAATCAACCAAAGTCCTGCAACATTCTTAATGAAGCGAACGGTATCTTCGGCGCCGAGTTCATTTGTTATGTTGTATTCCAGAGTTTTTGCATTTGTAACTGGCTCTTTTAACTCCATGCCAACAAGTGACCAAGTACCGGATGAGATGTATGCGCTGTGTGCGTTTGGATCGAGCGGGGTTCCAGCAACAGCAGAGCCCGTATCGTGTGATGCAACAGCAATAACTTGGGCGCCATCTAAATCATCCAAACCAGTAATAACGCCTAGCTTGTCTCCTGGTTTATGAATCTTTGGAAAGATTCCTCGTGGAAGACCAACTTCGTCAATTAACTCCCAATCCCAATCGCGGGTCCGGGCATTTAGCAACTGAGTAGTTGAGGCATTTGTAACATCATTTGTCAGTGAGCCACAGAAGTGATTATTGAGTAAGTCTGGCAGCATCAAGAATTGTTGGATTCCATCTAATTCACCAACCGCATTTGACGCCGCTAATTGATAGATCGTGTTGAAATAAAGGTATTGAATCCCGGTCTTCTCGTAAATATATTCTTTGGTCAGTCGTTCTGGGATTGATTTAAAGAAGGGATCTGCGCGGGAATCTCGGTAACAATATGGCGTTGAAATAAGCGCCAGATCGCTATCAAGCAGGCCATAATCAACTGCCCAGAAATCAACGCCAATAGATAAAAGCTCGCCGCGCTCTTTTGCCTTGCGCAGCCCAACCTCTACCTCATTGACGATATGAGTCCATTGCCAATGCAGCGCTCCGAATTCGGTAACACTCTCATGGGAGAAGCGATGTACTTCTTCGATACGAAGTTCGCCAGCTTCAAGATAGCCAATACAAACTCGGCCACTTGAAGCACCCAAATCAACTGCTGCTACAAATTTCTTCATCTGAGTTGGCATAATGAATTAGCGTAAGAAGGCTGCTGAGTTTCCGCCATCTACTGGAATATGAAGTCCAGTTGTGAGTGGTAATTCGCCGCCAACAATTGCAAAGACGGCTGCAGCAATGTGATCTGGAAGAACTTCCTTCTTTAGCAAGGTGCGCTGAGCATAGAACTCGCCAAGTTTGGCTTCTTCAACACCGTAAACCTTGGCACGATCTGCGCCCCAACCGGACGAGAAAATTCCAGAACCTTGTACAACGCCATCTGGATTGATTCCGTTAACACGCACACCTTTGTCACCAAGTTCGGCGGCAAGTAAGCGAACTTGATGTGCTTGATTCGCTTTCGTTGCACTATATGCGATGTTATTTGGTCCAGCAAAAACACTATTCTTTGATGAGATATAAATAATGTCGCCGCCCATTTTCTGAGCCAGCAAAACTTTGGCACATTCACGAGAGACAATGAATGATCCGCGGGCCATTACATTATTCTGGAGATCCCAGTCTGCGGTAGTTGTCTCAACAAGAGATTTGCTTAGCGAGAGTCCAGCATTGTTAACGACGATATCGACGCCGCCAAATGCGAGATTTCCGGCCGCAATTGCGCCTTTGATCGCGTTCTCATCAGTTACATCTACACCGACTGCAACAGCCTTATCAGGGCCACCAAGTTCAGTGGCTACCTTTTGTGCTCCGGCTAAATCTCGATCTGCTACGACGACGCAGGAACCTTCAGCAACTAGTCGGGTTGCAATTGCTTTACCGATACCTGATGCGGCGCCGGTAACAAGTGCGATTCTTCCAACTAGAGCTTTGCCCTTAGGGGCACGGCGAAGTTTGGCCTCTTCTAGCTCCCAATATTCAATTCGGAATTTCTCAGATTCTTTAATTGGTTGGTAAGTAGAGAGCGCTTCGGCGCCACGCATTACGTTGATGGCGTTGATGTAGAACTCGGATGCAACGCGTGCGGTCTGCTTATCTTTTCCGAAACTGAACATGCCGACGCCAGGAACCAAAATAATTGCTGGATCGGCGCCACGCATTGCTGGTGAATCAGCAGTTGCATATCGCTTGTAGTAAGCCTCGTAGTTAACGCGATAAGCCGCATGTAGTTCATTGGCGCGCGCAATCACTTCATCGATTGGCGCATTTGGTGCGGTATCAATAAGCATTGGTGAAATTTTGGTACGTAAGAAGTGATCGGGACATGAAGTTCCAAGAGCAACTAAATGCGCCAACTTGCTGGTCTCTAAGAAATCCAGAACCACGGACGCGTCAGTGAAATGTCCGATCATTCGGGAATCTTTTGAAGCGATGCCACGTAGATGTGGTGCTAGTTCAGCAGCACGAGCGTGGCGCTCATTTTCGGCAAGCGGTGCATTGGCAGGAACTTTGGCACCGAATGGATCTTTCTTGCCCTTTGCCTTTATAAATTCTTCGGCCTTTGTGATTGTGTCAACGGCACGCTTTTCGCATTCATCGCTGGTGTTACCCCAGACGGTTAAGCCATGGCCACCGAGAACGCAGCCAAATGCCTTGGGATTATCTTTGGCAATCTTTGCCATATCTAAACCAAGTTGGAAACCAGGACGCAACCAATCAACCCAGAGAATGTCATCTCCGAAACATTGTTTTGTTAACTCTTTGCCATCTATTGATGTTGCAAGAGCGATGATTGAATCTGGATGAAGATGATCGACATGATTAAATTCAACGAGTCCGTGCATTGAAGTATCAATACTTGGCGCTGCGCCACCTACGCCAAAGCGGCAGTAATCAAATAGCGCAACCATTTCATCTTCGCGCTCGACACCAGGATAAACATTTACAAGTGCGCGAAATCTTTCAAGGTCGAGGGCAGCAAGGCCAGCCTCTTTGAGAGTTCCAAGATCGCCACCAGAACCTTTTACCCATAACAATTCAATCGGCTTACCTGTTGCAGGGTTTGTAACTTCACCCTTTGCTGAGGTATTTCCGCCGGCATAGTTAGTTATGCGTGCCTCCGAACCCAAACGGTTACTGCGTGCCAGTAGTTCGGATACAACTTTTGGTGTCGTCATTTTTATTAGGCTCCCCAACCAGCTTGTGCTCCGCCAACACGTTCTGTGGCGATCTTCTTGACATATCCACTGGCATCAAATGCCGCCTTTGGATTTGCCGCAATACCTTGTTCAGCGCGAAGTTCATCAAGCAGATCACGCACATCGGTGTTGTAGGCATCCATAACGATGTCATTTCCGCCGAGTACATCGCCAGCAACTTGGGCCTTCTTTAGCGCAACATGATCAACTAAGAGCGCCTTAGCAACGGCTTCTTGCACATTTGTGATTGAACGGATCTGTGCCGGAATCTTTGGTTCGATGTTGTGACATTGATCTAGAACGTATGAAACTGGAGTGCCAACATCAAAGCCACCACCCATATTCACTTCATGCATAATGCGAAATAGTTGGAATGGATCGGCAGCACCAACGATTAGGTCATCATCTGCATAAAAACGTGAGTTGAAGTCGAAGGCACCTAGCTTCTTTGCGCGAAGCAAGAAGGCAACTATGTACTCGATGTTAGTTCCTGGTGCATGGTGTCCAGTATCAACGCAGACCATTGCTTGGGGTCCAAGTTCTAAACAGTGCGCAAAGGAAGTTCCCCAGTCAGGTACATCAGTTGAGTAGAAAGATGGTTCGAAGAATTTGTATTCAAGAAGCATGCGCTGGTTCTTACCAAGTCGGGCATAAACCTTCTGAAGTGATTCAGCTAGGCGGTTCTGGCGATCACTTAGGGAATCCTGGCCTGGATAGTTAGTGCCATCAGCGAACCAGAGCTTTAGATCTTGTACGCCAGTCTCATTCATGATTTCAAGGCATTCATACAAGTGATCTACTGCTTTTGCGCGAATCTTTGGATCTGGGTGACAGACTGAACCCAGCATGTAATCATCATCTTGGAAGGTATTTGAATTAACTGTTCCAAGGCGAACGCCAAGTCCTTCGGCATGCTTTGCTAGATCTGAATAACTTTCAACCTTGTCCCAAGGAATATGAAGCGCAACTGAAGGTGCAGCACCGGTGTACTTATGTACTTGTGCGGCATCTTCGAGCTTCTCATATGGGTTACGTGGAACACCAGCTTGTGCGAATACTTTGAAACGAGTTCCGGAATTTCCATACGCCCATGATGGGGTTTCAATCCAGAAGCGCTTTAATACTTCTTTTGCTTGTGCTGGCGTTGCCATTTGGTTTCTCCTTTTAGTAGGTGTGAAAAATTACGCTAAGAAAAAAATGTGCTCCAACTTCAAGAATCCTTGATCTGGTGTTGTTCCTTCAAGATCTTCAAAAAATTCCATCATCTCGCTCTGCCATTTGGTGTTCACATCTTTACCGAGCATGCCGGCTTGAGCAGCGGCAAGATCTGGAGTTTCAAAATAACCAAAGAGCGTGCCATCTTTTCGATCCAGGAATATGGAGTAATTGTGCCAACCGGTCTTTTCAAGTTCTGCCAAAAGTTCTGGCCAGACTTCAGTATGGCGACGGACATACTCATCCATCTTTGCAGTACGAATCTTTAAGCGAAAACCAACGCGCTCCATACTTTTTAGATCCGCTCCTTCATGTAAGCCAAGGCATGTGATGCAAGATCATCAGAATCACTCCAGAGGTTGCGCCAGACGCACAAAGTATTTGAAAGTGCTGGATCAACAACTGCTGAAGAGAATGACTCAAAAGCAATAGGACCACTGTAGTTAATTTTCTTTAGGGCGGCGAAGAATGTGTCGAAGTCCACATTTCCAGAACCGAGATAGCCACGATGGCTCTCCCCGATATGTACATATCCGAGGCGATCTCCACATTCTAGAACTGCGGCTTCCATGCCATCTTCTTCAATATTCATGTGATAGGTATCGAGGTGAACGAAAGCATTTGGCCGGTTGATGTCATCTAAGAATTGCAGCGCTTCTTTACCGGTGTTAATAATATTTGTTTCATAACGGTTTACAACTTCAAGGCTTACTGAAATTCCCTTATCGCCGGCATAGTCACAGAGACGTTGCATCGCAGCAACTGAGTTGGCACGATTCTCTTTTGATGCTGGACCAGGATACTTTCCAAGATTTGAATAAAGAACGCCACACATTTCCGTTCCGCCAAAGCCGTGCAATACATCTGCTGCCTTGCGAAGAAGCTCATCGCCTTTAGCGATGATTGCAGGATTGGTGCTAGTTACATCTGAATCTGGTGATAAACCGAGGGAAGAAGTTGCGGTAATTCCATACTCGGCAAGTAAATCCTTGGTCATTGCGATATCGACTTTCCAAGGGTCAAGGAGTGCAATTTCTACGTAGTCATATCCGGCCTTTGCAGCGCCACCGATTGCCTTGCGCGCGCCTTCTGGTGTCCAATCCCCTGCCCAAACAAGTGCGTGTCCGCCGAGCATTAATTTTCTACCATTACCAGCCATTTCATCGACCTTTCAAAATCCTAGGTTGCGCAAAAACTATTGTTAAAAACTAACTATGCCAAGCCTATATCTAAAACTTGCCTAAAAAAAATTTGGGGCCACTCCGTTAAGAGCGACCCCAAACCTTTCAAATAATTACTACTTCAATTAGAAGTGGTAGTTATCGATGTTGTCCTTTGTGAAGATAAGTGCAGGTCCGAGGATGAGTTCGTTTCCGACTGCACCCTTTGTAACTGTACGTGTCTTGAGACCCTTGTCTCCAGGACCGCTCTTGAATACTGATCCAAGTGCTGTCTTCTGTCCACCGTTACGGATTGAGTTAGCTGCATAAACAGCTGCGTATCCGAAGTTCTCTACGTCCCATAGAGCAGCGTGAGCTGTTCCATCCTTGACGTATGCGCTCATGTCGCTTGGAAGTCCAAGACCAGTTACGAAGACCTTACCCTTTGATGGGGAGCTGTCTACGAACTTAGCTGCTGCAACGATACCGATTGAGGTAGGAGCAACAATTACCTTAACGTTTGGATACTTCTGTAGAAGTCCTTGGGTTTCAGTAGTTGAATCTTCTGGCTTGTCGTTTCCGTAAACAGTTGCAACAACCTTGATTCCAGGGTGCTTTGCAGCAAGTTGCTTGTTCATGAAGTCGATCCAGACGTTCTGGTTAGTTGCTGTTGGTGTTGTTGAAAGAACAGCGATGTCACCTGAACCACCGGCAAGAGCTGCAGCATCATCTGCTAGAGCGCTTCCGATACCTTGTGATGAAGCTTGGTTTACGAAGATAGAACGTGCGCCTGCAGCAACATCAGAGTCATATGCAACAACAGTTACACCCTTTTTCTGCGCAGCCTTTAGAGCTGGAGCAAGAGCGTTTGTGTCGTTAGCTGCAATTAGGATGACATTGTCTCCACGTTGTACAGCAGCATTGATTTCCTTTGTCTGTGAAGCAGCTGTAATTTCAGCTGGTCCGTTATAAGTACAGGTTGCCTTAAGTTCCTTACATGCACGTTGTACACCCTTGTCAGCAGCTTGGAAATATCCAATTGTGCCGAGCTTTGGGATGTGTGCGATCTTCAAAGTACCTGCAGCGTTTGCTGGTGAGCTAACGCCAAGTACCAGTGCAGTTGCAACAAGTGCGCCTGCTGATATAACAGAGAGAATCTTCTTCAAGATTTCTTCCTTTCGTCGTTGTTAACGGATGATAGTTATTACCTATCTTTAACTAGTTAAAGCATTGAACAAACTTCTCTTTACCATTGTTAATAAAAGTATGAGGTGGCTTGGTCAATGCGACTACATTATGCGTAACGCCGTGATTCAGCAACCCCTTTTTTATAACGATCTGAGATCAAAAAAGGCGCTCCCGAGGTTCAGGCGCGCCTTTTCATAACAAAACTTTATAAAAGAAATTAGCCTTGTTTTATCGCCGCCGTTGCTCGACGCCGTTTTAGGATGTCGATCAATACTGGAGTTGCAACTGAAATTAGGAGCAGGATCCCGGTAACGATTGTTCGCCATTGCGCATTCACATTTCTAAGTGTCAACCAAGACTCAACGCTGCCAGCAAGTAATACACCTGCGACAACGCCCCACATAGTTCCAAGACCGCCAAATATTGAGACGCCACCAAGTAAGCAAGCCGATATAACTAGCAATTCCATACCAGTTCCGTTATCTGGTTGAGAAAGTGAGAAGCGGAATGTGTAAACAACGCTGGCGATTCCAGATGCCATTCCCGTCAAACAGAACAGGATCATTTTATGTTTTGTGACATTTACACCAGCAAAGCGCGCAGCTTCTGGGCTTTGACCAATCGCAAGTGTTCTACGACCAAATGGTGTGCGGTGCAGAACTAGTGCAAAAATAATTCCCAAAATGATAACAAGTGGCAAAGCCTTTGGAACAAAAGAATTTCCGAAGGTGTCATAGCCGAAGCTGGTCCAGAAATCTGGGAAAGCACTAATTGGCTTGCTGCCAACAAGGCCATTTGCGATACCGCGGTAGAGAGCCAAGGTCGCAATTGTTACGGCGAGAGAAGCTAGCTTGACCCGTGTAACTAGGAAACCATTTACAGCGCCACATAGCGTTCCAACCGCAATTGCAACAACAATCGCTGCCGGGATTGGTAGGCCAGCACGATAACTCCATCCAAGCATGCAAGATGAGAGCGCTAAGTTAGATGCGATTGAAAGGTCAATCTCACCTGAAATAATCAAGAATGTGACTGGGAAAGCCATAATCATAATTTCGCCAGTGTTTGAGAAGATTTGGGAGATATTTAGTGATGTTAAGAAGTTCGAGGTAGTTAAGGATGCAAGCACCCAAACTAAAAATAAAAATCCAAGAATTACGATGTCCCAGGTGAAGCGGAACTGACGATTTTTAGTGGCTGTTTTTGACATCGCGATTACGCCCTTTCCTTGATTCGTTGCGCCAGTAAGGCGCGTTCACTCCGTCTTGCAAGTACTCGATCCGAGAAGAGTGCAACGATCAAAAGTGCACCGTTAATTGCTTGCTTCCAGAATGCATCAACGCCAAGTGCAGATAGTCCGCCTTGAATTGTTTGTACTAGCAGGGCGCCGATAACTGCACCTTGCGCTGTACCGATACCGCCGTTGATTGAAATTCCACCAATTACAACAGCTGCCACAACCGCAAGCTCTTGGCCATAGAAAGCGGTGGCATCAACTTGAGCAAATCGCATTAGATAAAGCACGCCAGCAAGGCCTGCTGTTGTTCCAGAGAATACAAATGACATAAAAGTTCTGCGGAAAACTTTGATACCAACGAGTTCTGCTGCGGGAGGATTGCTGCCGATTGCATAGCGATCACGGCCAGCCTTGCGATACTTCAAGTACAGGGAAGCGAGAATCATGAAAATAATTACCAGCACAAATGGGAAAGGAACGAGCCCGAAGTAAGTCGTCCCGCCCAACTTCATAAGTGACTTAGGAAGGTTCTGGGCGTTGTAGTCAACAGAATTAGAGACCACATAATCCAAACCACGGACGACATAGAGAGTTCCAAGAGTTACGACTAGGGATGGAAGTCTAAGCCCGGCTACTAAGAGGCCGTTAACAATTCCAACACACAAACCAACTGCTGG
>CAIMMQ010000028.1 GCA_903842675.1 uncultured Actinomycetes bacterium | reverse complement strand
TCAAAGGCCAGCACCGGAGATCGCGATAAAGTTTCAATCAGTGGCTTTTCAAATGGCGAACTCAAAGATATTTCACTCGAAGCAAAGGGTGGCGAAATAATTGGCTTAGTTGGCCTTGAAGGCCATGGCCAGCGCGCAGTATTAGAAGCCATCTTCCGGACCGCAACCTCCAGAACCCCTTCGGCATATCGCGCAATCAAAGTGCACGGAAATATTGCATATGTAAGCGGCGACCGCGTCGTCGCAGGTATCTTTAAATTCTGGACTGTTGGTGAAAATATTTCAGCATCAAGTCTTAAATTTCTTAGCAAAATCGGTTGGCTCTCACGAAATAGTGAGAAGAAACTTGTTGATTCTTGGAGCAAGCGGCTAGAAATTCGCGGCGCTGTAACCGCGCCGATCGTAAGTCTGTCTGGTGGTAATCAACAGAAGGCTTTGATGGCTCGCTCGATTGCAACTGGCGCTGACATTATTTTGCTTGATGACCCGACTCGTGGCGTTGACCAAGGAACCAAAGAATCAATGTATGCGATTCTAAAAGAAGAAGCCGCTGCTGGTCGCGCCGTAATCTGGTACTCAACCGAGAATGAAGAGCTAATCCATTGCGATCGCGTTTATGTTTTACGTGCTGGTGAAATTGTCGAAGTGCTTGAAGGCGATGACCGCCACGAAGCCCGAGTTATCGCGGCCTCATTCGGAGCGGCGGTTGAAATTTAATGGTTTCCTTGAAATCAAAGAGTTCCCTCATGTCCAAGATTAATTTCTGGAATGGCGTTCCGTTCTATTTCTTAGTAATCCTGATGTTTGTAGTTATTCGCTTAGAACCAAGCGCGCTAAGTTATAACGGCTTCAATTTACTTTTATCTGCAGCGGTTCCACTGGCATTTGCTGCCACTGCTCAAATGTTCATTATGGCGGCCGGTGATATCGATCTGGGCCTGGGAACATTCGTTGGGCTCGTTAACGTAATTACTGCAATCGTTTTGATCCACCATATCTTTTACGCGTTGCTGATCTATGTCGGAATGATTATTGCTTATGTATTGCTGGGTTTATTGGTGCACAATCGCCAACTTCCTTCGATCGTCGTAACCCTTGGTGCTTCCTTCGTTTGGCTCGGAATTGCCATCATGATCTTGCCAAGCCCTGCCGGTGAAGTTCCGACCTACATAATTAATTTCTTTAACTGGTCACCACCAATAATTCCTGGCCCAGTTATCTACCTAATACTTATCGGCTTGATTGGAAACTTCGTCCTAATGCGCACTCGCTATGGCGCAGTCCTTCGTGGTTCTGGAAGTAATGCCGAGGCAATCGGCCGGGCAGGTTGGTCGGTTGCAAAGACAAAAGCAATTCTCTACGGTCTTGCTGGCTTATTTGGAATTCTCTCCGGCCTATCCCTAAGTGCAATTACAACTTCAGGTGATGCGAATAACGGCGCTAGTTATGTATTGCTCAGCATCATGGCGGTAATTATTGGTGGTGGCGAATTCAGCGGCGGACTAGTTGCACCTGCTGGTGCAGTTGCTGGCGCAGCCGTTGTAGTTCTAATCGGAACTGTTCTGACTTTCCTTAACGTTTCATCCGATTACCAGATTGGTGCGCAAGGTTTAATCTTGATCGCAACGCTGGCAATTCGTGCGGTTCGTAGATTTGTGACCGGAAGGGTGAAAGTTAAATGAGCACAACAACTAACACAAAAGTTACGCTCGGCAGCAAGGTTCTAAATATCTTCAGAACTCAACGCGCACTTCCAGCCTTCGTTGGTTCAGTAATTATTTGGTTGCTCACAGCCGCCATCGCAGGTCGTGGCCTAACCGGAACGCTTACTTCCAGTATCGCTATCGGAACCTTCTTATTCTTTGTTGGTATCGGCCAAATGTTCGTTATTACATCTGGAAACGGCGGCATCGATCTCTCGGTTCCTTATGTGATGACCGTGAGCGCTTACATAACAGCAAGTGTTATGCACGGTCAGAATGTCAAGTTAATTAGCGGACTTCTAGCTGCACTTGCAGTGGGAATAGTTGTTGGCCTTCTAAATGTATTTCTCATCGAAATTATCGCGATGCCACCAATCATTGCAACGTTATCCGTGGGTTTCATTCTCCAATCGGCAACCCTGGTTCTTTCAACTAAATCTTCTGGAATTCCAAGTCCCCGAATCTTTATTAACTTGGCCACTGGAAATGTTGGCCCAATTCCAAACATGGCAATCTTTGGAATTATCGTTGGAATTATCTTCACACTTATCCTGACCCGATCCTCTTACGGTCGCGCTATTCAAGGAATTGGCCAGAGTCGATCTGCAGCAAGACTTGCCGGATTAAAGTCTCAACGCCTAACTATTTATGCATACTTAATCTCAAGTCTCTTCGCAGCCTTCACTGGCTTCTTGCTTGCTGGTTATGCCGGTGGTCCATCACTAACAATGGGTGGCAACTACCAACTTGGTTCTATTGCTGTTGTAGTTCTTGGTGGCTCACTTATTGCCGGCGGACTTTCAAACGTTCCTGGAATTTGGGCAGCTGCGCTGCTACTCACACTCCTTATTACCCTCGTTAACGTGGCTCACCTCGGGGCCGGCGCGCAGGATGTTGTGCAAGGTGTATTGATTGTTCTAGTACTTACGGTCGGTGGAACTAAGAGGCAAAAAGATTGAGCAGCCAACTAGTTCGCCTAAATGTTGATTGCAACGTCTCTCATGCAAATGATTCGGCTTTTCATGCGGCTTATAACGAGAATTTCTACCCAGCGATAATTCAACAAATAGGATTCATTGAGTGCCTATTACTAAAAGTAACTGCAGATTCAAAAGACCTCGACCCGATTCACTATCGCCTAGACATCACCTTTAATTCCGAAGCCGAGCGCGCAACCTGGGTTGCTAAAGATATTCACCAAGAAGTCTGGGGCAAGCTCAGCGGAACCATGAAAGATTTCACCGTTTTACACTTAACGATTAATTAACCCTACGAGAGAATAGAGAAGAAATGAAAGCCACACTGTTTGATGATCGCTTCAATATCTTGGGCGAAGGTCCGACCT